>DYIZ01000029.1 GCA_020723385.1 Candidatus Aquidulcis sp. | reverse complement strand
GTCGGGGCGATGGGGTTTCAAATCCTCTCGCGCCGACACTTACCCCGTTTTGGGGTACAAAAGCCCCCGCAAATTTGCGGGGGCTTTTGTTTTGTGAGAATATCATAATTTACTCGCCCGGTACGTTATCCACTGGCTGCGCATCTGGCGGCGGAACGATGGGCGGCAAGGTGTAGTGCACGATGCGGTTACTGCCCGCGTCGGCAACCCACAGGCCGCCATCGGCGTCAACGGCGATGCCTGTCGGCAGGTTCAACCCGGTCGGGTCGTTGCCATAATCTCCCCAATAGCGCACGATCTTACCTTCGGCGTCGAATTCGAGGATGCGGTAGCCCTCGGGATCAGCGACGAACACATGCCCAACCGAATTGACCGCCAGGTAAGGCTTGTTGTCCACGAGCTGGCCGAACCAGCCGTAGATTTCCCATTCGCCTTGAGGGATATATTGGCCGAATTCGTTAGCGCCGAAAACCTGGACGCGCTGATTCCAAGTATCGGCGACATAAATCTGACCTTCATTGCTCAAGGCCAATCCCACTGGCTCATCAAACTGCCCTGTTCCCATGCCGGCATCTCCAAATTGCATGAGGAATTGGCCGTCTGAATTGAACTGGAGGACGCGTTTATTGCCCGTATCGGTGAGGTAAACGTTGCCGGAAGCATCCACGGCAATTGCCCGGGGTCCATAGTAACCAAACGGGTCAGCCAAATCCTGGATGATGCCGCTCCCCCACATGGTCACAAATGTCCCATCGGAGGTAAATTTCTGGACACGGTGATTCCAGGTATCGGCGACGTACACCGATCCATCCGGGCCGACAGCGATCCCCCATGGCTCATTGAATGTGCCGCCCGGGGCCAGACCGCTTTCGACATTTGAAAAACTACCCCATACATTCAACACCGTCCCATCAGCCGCCAGGTGCTGGATCCGGTGATTGAACGTATCTGCAACATACAGCGTGCCATCCGGGGCAACCGCCACGTTGCGCGGCCCATTGAACTGGCCCGGTTCCGCGCCGCTCGTCCCGATGATTTTATCCGGCGCTAACTGAATTTGCTTCCCCTCGTATGGATCCTTTACCATCTCCAGCGGGGCAACGGTAGCGCCATAATTCCACAGTTGCGCCACAATATCCTTGCGGATGTACAATCTGAAATGCTCCGAAGGCGTCCAGTTTTGCAAACTCATATCCCGTCCAGTCAGGCGGGCATATTCCGTATAATCGCGGTTCAGCCAGATTTGGAAGATGGCATTGCGCATCTCTGCATTAGAAACCGCATTCCAAATCCGCTCCCAGGTCAGGTTTTTATAATCTTCGTCCGGCCACCAGATGCGGATATATTCGAACTTCTGGTAGTTTTGCGCCACCACCGGCTCGATCTTGGCGAAGTTATTCTGGCCTACCAGGATCACAGGCGAATCGCGTAAATCACGGGTTGCGTTTTTGTCATAATACTTCTGGGCGGTGTAATCACGCAGATACCACCAGTAGGGATAGGTCGTATCGTTGTCGTAAGCCACCGTCATTGCCAGCGCCCCGGTCGTGCGCTGGGATAATTCTTCGATTTGACTGAGTGCATCCTTGATGCCCGGCCCGCAATGGGCATAAACCAGGTATTCCGTCGCCCGGTCGTAATTGATATACGAGGCGTTGAAAGCGGCGCGGGCGGTCAGAACGGCCAGGAAGGCGAAGATCATCACCCCGACGAGCTGGAAGAACTGGCTGGCGAACCAGTCCCTGACCAGGTAGAACAATCCCCAACCGCTGAGGGCCATTGTGACCAGGGATGTGATAAACGTCCCGGTGGACATCAACTGAGCCAGGTCTTTCCCCTGGAAAGGCCGGTTTGGCCCAAGGAGGGAACTCATCACGCCCGCAAAGCTGACCAGGAATACGGCTGCCACAGCCGCCACCAGCAGACCGCGCCGCTCGTGAAGCTCCCGGAAGTTGATTTTCTCGATCATCTCGCCAATCGCCCAGCCAGCCAGCAGGATCAAGGGCAGAGCAATGTGAACCGTCAGCCAGGGCATCTTCTCGCCGGCGTATGAATACGCCGCGATGCTGGTAATAGCCCAAAAGCCGAACAAAGCCAGCACTGGCGTGGGCTGGATTCCGCCAGGCTCATCGGTGATTTCTGACGCCTGAACAAGATCGGCTTCAGTTTTCACTGGTAAATCAACCGGTTCGGCGTCTGCCAGCCTGCGATGGCTAAAAAACCGAACAATGGTCGTCCAATGCCTGCGAATGTATCGCACCGCGACAAATACCAGCGCGAGCAAACTGCCAAGCGCCGGCAGGTATTCATAAATTGGCACCTGAACAAGAATATAGTAATACCAGGGCTGAGTGCCGCGCTCCACCGACTGCTGCTGCAGCCAGTATCCGAGCGATCCCACTATTCCGGTGAAGAAACCATTGCCATTCGTGAAAACCGTGGTATACAACACGACAAAAATGCCGTAGAAGAGCGCCGCGTTCGGCAGCCAGATCTTGAGGTTCCATCCCCACCCCACCCCAATGGCTAACATCACCAATGGGATCAAAACACCAGCGGTTTTGACCATTCCAAGTATTGAATAATCCAACGGGTCGCCAGGAATATCAATAAGAAACGCAGCCAGCGTGGGCAGGATCAGCGTACCCAAGACAATGATCAAGTCGAACGAGCGCTCGGAGCCAACCGGCCAAACCTGGTTCGGGAGCCGCATGACATAACGTCCGGCGAACAACAGCCCTGCACCGATCAGAATTGGCACAAGCAAAAGCAAGAAAATATTGAGGCCAGTTCTCAATCCATCTTGTGCCACTACCGCCCCAGCCACGGCCGGCGCTTCCGCGCTTGCCTGGCCGAGCATCTGCATAACAGTCTGGTTTAGGCTGACAAAAAAGCCATAGGCCACCGACGAGGCAACCAAAATTACTATCGCCAGCAAAGACCATCCGAAATTCAACGCATCATTCGGGCCGGCAGTTTCTCTTGACTTACCTGTGACCAGGAAATAGATGGCCGCCACGAGCGCCAAACCCAACAAGATGATAGGAATAAACATTACTACCGAGGGTATACCATTAGGCGTCTGGCCCGGGACTTGCGGCCCGGCCTCCTGAGACGCTTTCATCAGGCGATCCACCAATTTGAGAATTATAAACAGCGCGCCAGACCCCAAGGCCACCATGAGCGAAATCAAAAATTGGCTGCGCGCAGTTTTATCCGGCCAATTTCGGCCCGTAACCCGATAGATGAATAGCAGCGCCAGGAACAGCAAAAGTTGGGCAACGTAAATATACGAGGTCTCTTTGGAGGTGTAGTGCAGCACGATTGAGGCCGTCAGCCACAGGATATACTGAGATTTGCCAGTTTCCAGGTATCGCAAAACCGCCCACAGAGTCAGCAGCCCAAAAAAGGCTACAAAGGATTCATTGCGCACATAACGCCCATAGTACAGCATATACGGCGAAATCACAAATAGCAGCGCCGTCACAATCGTGCCCGCCCTCCCCAGGTAACGCCGGTAGAACCAGATGAAGCCGACCGATGCGATGCTGAACAACACCGCTGGGATGCGGGCCGCCGTGTCGCTATCGCCGAACAGGAAATACGACAACGCAACGATGTGAAACTGAAATGGGCCGTGCGTCACCGGATCGTGCTGGTAGCCTTGCCCGGTGTACAGCAGCCAGGAGAAGTACACGTGCGATGTCTCATCATGGCTCATCACACGCGGCTCCAATTTATAGAAGCGCGTGGCGATTGCCAGGATCAAGATCACCGCAAAAATGATCGTCTCCCAGGTGATGGCTTTAGCAGAGAATAGAGGTCGGTCCAACCAGGAGGATCGTTTTTCGGTTGCTGGATACATGAGAACTCCTTGAGTTTATGACTCCCCAACCCATCAAGGGGTCGTGTGACTGGCCGATGAAGGCTGCGGATTGACGGGTATGGGTGAGCCAGGATTTTCGTAAGACGCCGAGACAACTGGAGCCGCCGGTGTTGGGATAGGCTTTGGAGGCATTGTCTGAGTCTGCACAGCAGACGCGGCGTGCGGTGAATTTACCGTAACGGCGCTTGGCGCTAACACGTAAGCAGTAGCGCTGAAAGGCGCGGCCATTGTCGGGTGAGAAGACATGGGGTTGAATGCCCAGCCTGCGATTAAGACAGCGATAACCACCAGCGCAGCCCACGGGATCAACTTGGGATGGTAATACCGGCCCCGGGAAAGCCGAGAAGCGCGTTGGGCTATTTGCCGGCGCAAGTTTTCGCGGGTAAAACTTTCCCGGCTGGGATCAATTTGTGACAAACGGTGCGCGAGCGAGATAGCACGTTGATCCTCGGGCGCGAATCCAGCCTGTGGGGGGACGCGCCCCATCACAATCTGATCCAATGCCCGGTTGAATTGATCAACCTTCTCGGGTTCGTCCATCATTTCGCTGGTCATCGAAAATCTCACGCAGATGGTGAATTGCCCGGTAGAGAATTACACCTACGTTGCTCTCGCTCAAACCGGTAATCTCCGCGATTCGACGGTTGGTCAGGCGGGCGGCAAATTTCAAGCTCAGAACATCCTGGCCGCGCTCATCCAGGCAAGCTAAGGCTGTCAGTAGTTCTTTCTCCGTTTGGGATTGTATAACCGCATCTTCCGGGGAAAGCGCCGGCAAAGGATGCGAATCCACCTCGTCGAGCGGCATCCAGGTGTGGTTTCTCTCAGCCCTCAAATGATTACTGACCAAATTACGAGCTATCGTGAACAACCATGCGCCAAACGGAGCCCGTTCGGGGCGATAAGTTGCGAAATGGTTCAACGCCCGCTCGAAAACCGCGGCAGTCAGATCTTCGGCCACAACCATGTCACCACACCGGTAACGGATATAGTTATAAACGCGCGGGAAATAAGCATCATACACCGCCAGGAAATCCCGCGGATCGAACAGGCGAGTATCATCCACCTCCTCCAAGAAGGAAGTTGAAGTTCGATGAATGAATTCTGCCTTAGTTGACATATCTACTCGTTAATACCCTCAGGGCGAAGAAGTATTACACGAGGCTTTAGCAGAATTCGCTAAAGCCTCTTTATCACGTGTTGAGCAGTGTTCGCCGGCAGCGATGACCGGAGGCTATTGCTCTGCCAAGACAATGATTCGATCTGCTTCCGAGAACGTCACTATCGCCGATTTTGTCGGATTCACGGCTACGCCATAGGATTTCGCCGGGTTGCCAGCATCAGCTCGCAAGCGGTAACCAATCGCAAGTTCGTTGCGCAGGCGGGCCGATTCGAGAACCGTGTAGAAATTCACCGGCGTTCCCAGGGCAACGTAATCCCCGACGGGCTTCAAGTACAACTCAGACCCTTCAGGGTCGAACAGATCCTGGAATACCGGGGCCAGCGCCTTGTTTTCGGAGAGCTGCGACATCATCAAGCTGACCAGTTTGTCGCTGACGATGAAATCATCGGCACGCGTCACCTCAGCCAGGGCGCGGTTGCGCACATCCAGCATCTCGCTCACAATCGAAAAGTGGTGGCCTGCCTTGTCGGAGATGTCCCGCAGGTGAAGGAGTGTCACCAGCGTGCAGGCGTCGGATTCCTGGTCGCCCATCTGGTCGCCGCCCAGGGTGATGATGTGATTGTAAGAAGACACATCCAGGCTGTCGAGCATCCGGCGGCTGGTTGTATCGCCTGGCTTGAAAACTACCGTCTGATTCTTCAACTCGCCACACTCACTGGTGATCTCGGCCTCGACCTCTTCCGTCTCCGAAACAACGGTAACGAGCGACCCTGAGGCGACGTAATTATCCAATTCTTTAATAATATTCGTCCCACGTCGATTCCAGTTCAAGATGAGCGTTCGCTCGGGCAACGGTTTGGGACTGCTGGCCTGCCGGATGGCATTTTTATTGATCTTATAATCAGTGATACCCGACAGCCGAATGGTGTCGTCATCTTCCGAGATAACGGCCAATTTGTCGCCGGCCTGTATAATCGTGTCCATCGGCGGGTTAAGCGCGGCCTTGCCATCTCCGAAATACAGCCCCATCAGAGCTGAATCGTCGTAAACGAACATCGCCTCGCCGAAGGTCTTGCCAACCAGCGAAGGCTCTTCCTTGAAGTAGATTTCGTCCCCGCCAAAATCGAGCAGCTCAGTGTAGATTACCGACAAACCCGACTGCCGGCAAGTCTGGGCCGTGACACGAGAGACCAGCTCATCCACCAGCACCAGCTCGGCTTCGGTTTTACCCACCAGCCGGGCAGCTTCCAAATTCTCGGGATCGCGTATTTCGGCAATAATGTGATAGGGTTCTACGCGGCGGTTGGGATTGTTCGTGATCGCCAGGATTGCCTTGATGGTCTGAGTATCGGCGTCATCCGTCTCTGGCGCAAGAATGATGATGGACTTGGCCGTATGGGGGCTGATGATCTCCAGGTCGCTCAGGTCAATCGGGCTGCCTGTACGGCAGACAATGCGCGTCTTCTTCGTATCACCCACCCGTTCGCGGATCTGCTCTTCCATCTCGATTTTATCTTCATTGGAGAGGATCGCCACGCACGATTGCCGCTGATTCTCGTTGGCCGCCACCAGCTCCGAGACGATCTCAAAGACCTGGGAAGACCAGCCCAGGATCACGGTATGCCCGCTCTCAATGATGCGTGAGCGGCCCTTGCGTAACTCGTCCAGCTTGCTTTCGACGCCGCTGGTGAGCACACCGATCAGGGTAGAAACAATGAAAACACCGCCAAGCGTAACGGCAAACATAACAAGACGATACCCAGACCCCTCGTCGCCGCCCATCGTTCCGGCATCGAGCGTGCGCATCAATGCCTGCCAGGCAGCCTCTGGGAACGAGAGAGGTGTGCGCGCCCCATCGCTTTCCGGGCCGAGCAGACTACCCCCAATCGTAATGACCAATCCTGCAAATAGAATAACAACTAAAGAAAAACCCCCCACCCCGCCGATCAGTGCGGCAGTGCCTTTGGACATATAATTATCGAACCAATAGCGAAATCGTTGTGCAAAGGTGACATCTTTCATGGTGTTCCCTCCGATTGGGTTTAGGTTATTGGTCTTCCATCAATAGATATCCAATCCAATTTACTTTGTAGACCGGCGCGGTTTTCCAAAACGGCGCTCGGGGCGTGAAACGCTTTTCAGAGGAGCAGGTTTATCTATGGGCGGCGATTTGAGGGCGGCAACTTCGGCATCCGTCAGGTTGCGCCACTCCCGCGGTTTCAGGTTTCCCAGGCGCAGTGTACCAATACGCACACGGATGATTTTCACCACCGGCAGCCCGATCTGCGCACACGTTTCACGAATCTGCCGCTTGCGGCCTTCCGGTAAAACGAGATTCAGCCAGGCGCCCTTTCCATAAAGTGATTCGACTCGCGCCAACACCGGCGCTGTACGGTAACCGTCTTCCAATACGACGCCATGACGAAACGCATCGAGCTGTTCGTGATCTGGCTGGCGGGCAACCAGGACTTTATATTCCTTTTGATGGCCGTATCTGGGATGCGTCAACCGGTTGGCTAACTCGCCATCGTTGGTGAGCAGGATCAACCCCTCGCTGTCCACATCCAACCGCCCAACGGGATACAGCGTGCCCGGTAGAGGCACCAAATCCCGAACGGTTGGGCGCGGGTCCGGGGCATCCACCGTCGAGAGCACACCGCGCGGTTTGTGCAGCGCAATGTAAACCAGGGGTTCAGCGGCTTTGACCGGATGTCCATCTACGGTGATCCGATCAGTTTCCGGGTCGGCTTTATCCCCCAAACCAACCGGCTGCCCGTTAACACGTACTCGACCGGCAGCAATGATTTCTTCGCAGGCGCGGCGTGAGCCATACCCGGCATGAGCCAATATTTTTTGTAAGCGTTCATCCATAGGGCGCTATTATAACTCAGGTTCACACCACAAGAAGACCCCAGGGGTTTTAAAAACCCCTGGGGGCTGCGTTTCTCGGGGAATGCCATACCTCCAGCCTAGAAGGTATGACACTCACTGCATTCGATACGCTTGTCCTTCACGTGCTTATCATGAACTTTCTGGAACAGTTCGCCTGGAGACCATTCGTCCGACTTGTCTTCGTGGCAACTGGCGCACAAAGGTTCTCCATCTCGCTCTGTCTTGGGCGTGTAACCGAGCGCGTCGAAATCCATCCGGACTCCGCCGAAGTGACAGTCGCTGCAGGCCAGAGCCTGATCGGCCGGCGACACCTCGTGGAAGATGCCCATGTAACGCTCGGTCGGGACGAAATCGTACCCGGAGTTGAGCGGCCACCCGACAGCGGTGGCGCCAGCCCGGATAGCCTGATCAATGTTGCCCGTCTGGAAGAGGATTCCCGCCCTCACCGGGATGATGTAGTTGGTGTCGAGATCATAAGGCTGCATCGCTTGATGGTGCTTGAACGCGAAGAGCTTGGCCGTAGGATCGGAAATATCACCCACCGGCCCAGACATCAACACACGTCCGCTCTCGCCAGGGATGGCTGGCGTAGCATATTCGTAGAAAGTGGAGAACCCGTTCCAGAAGAGATATTCAGGGATGACATTCGCTTCACGGATGATAAGCGGCTCGTAAAGTCGGCGGGTCGGCTCGACTTCTGCGAAGCGGAAATCCCGAAACATATCGGTGGAGCGGATCTTGGCAAAGACGGGGATGTGACAAACCGTACAATCTACCCGCTCGATGTGGATGTCAATGTTGTACGCCTCGTGCAGGGTCGGCTCGTGACAGTTGGTACATCGCACAGACACATCCAGGTCGGTGGCGCGCATATCCGAGCCGCGCCCCGCGATGCGGTGATCCTGCACAATGTGGCAATCTGTACAAACCAGGCCCGCCCCGCCGATTGCAGTCGAAGCCATGTGAACGTCGAAATCCGCGCTGGGAGGCTCGATATGCGCGCTCTCTATGTCGCCGCGTTTATTGTTACAACCGCCGCCAGCGTAGGCATGGCATGCCACGCAGGTAGCTCTGCCCGGCAGGGTTACATCCGTGATCGCGGTCATATAATCAACGCTCATCCTTTCAGGAGCCGGAACGAAACGGAATTGCCCGTTCACCATTGTCACCTTCCTGCGGTATTCCACTGAGTGGCAGGTGAGGCAGTCAATGTTTTCGAGCTGCGCCTGACTGGCTTCCGGCGCTGGCTTCACACCCAGGCCAACGTGGCATATCGAACAGCCGCCGTCTACGGTTTGTCCATCCAGGTTGACCAGTTGACCGATGAAATTGATATCCGGGTAGCCGCAGAAATCATTCATCGCCCCCATTTTGCCGCCCCCATCCAGCCCAACTGCATAAGGTGTTTCACCATGCCACTGATAGTGAAGCGAGCTGTGAACATCGTTGGCCTCAGCCAGGTGGCAGGCATTGCAGGTTTTGCTTCCTTCGTAGATCGTATACCGCCCGGCATGGGAAGTCCCCAATGGGGGCTGCATCGCGGTTGCGGTGGCCGTGGCTGTGCCGGTTGCGGTAATTCGCGGTTTACCCGTTGCAGTCGAAGTAGCCGTAGTTGTGCGAGTGACACTTGCAGTCATCGTGGCTGCAATCGAAGTCAACGTCGCGGTGCGGCGCGGTGTTTTCGTTGGGCGTTTCGTCTTTTCGGTCCAAAACCCAACCGTCTCGCCCGGAGAGCTTTGTGCGCTGACGGTGCTGGCGAATAGCGCCCCCATCCCAAGCAAAATGAGGGTTATGGCTGCCGCTCTTTGCCAATTGAGCCGCAAGCGCAAGATCTGTCTCGGTTGCATTGCATTCTCCTTTCTGATTTTTTGTACCAGTATCTCCCGCGTGTGTGAACGAGGGAATTCGCCATGACAAATGACGAAAATGACTTTGGAAGGCAATGCCAGAAAATTTGATCGTAAAGTACAACCCAATCATGGGCAACGAATGCGGGTAAATTCGCACCAGCGGCGATGAAAGATCAATACTCGAATAGGGGACTTTAATTATATATTAATTATCTTTTTTGTCAAATTAAAAAGAAACCGAGCCGCTGGAGAATTGACCTTCACCCCGGTTTGGGATAAACTCAAGCTGGAGATCAACTTTGCCGGGATTAAACTGCTCCAAGGGGATGACAGTCCCCGCATCCAAGGTGTTGGACGCCGGTTGTGCGCCGCCGCGTCGTCCGATCCCGTTTACAATTCACGCCAGTGTTCAATTGGTTATCCAAGGAGGCCAAACATGAATCGCACGCGTGCTTCGAAAAGTGTTCTGTTCCTGTCCCTCTTCGTAATCATCCTATTGACAATCACCCTGCTCCAGCCGGGGCCGGCCCGCGCCCAGGAATACAATCCCAACCCGCCGGAGGCCGCCGTCAAGCTGATCTTCATCCACCACTCCACCGGCGAAGCCTGGCTGGCCGACGAGCACGGCGGGCTGGGACTGGCTCTCGGCCAGAATAATTACTTCGTCAGCGATACCAACTATGGCTGGGGGCCAGACAGCATCGGCGACCGCACCGACATCGTCAACTGGCCGGAGTGGTTCCGCGGCCCGGAGAGCGCCCGCTACCTGGAGGCTGTGTTCAACGAGAGCGAGCAGCATTCCAGCTACACCCGCAGCCTGCCTGACCCCGGCGGCGAGAATGAGATCATCCTTTTCAAATCCTGCTTTCCCAATTCCAATATCGAAGGCAGCCCTACCGACCCGCCCGAATCGCAGGGCGACGCCCTCACCGTCAGCAATGCCAAATTCATCTATAACGATCTGCTCAACTACTTCCGAACCCGTCCCGATAAGCTGTTCATCGTCATCACCGCGCCTCCCTTGGGCGACGCGAATACATCCCCCGAAATCGCCGCCAATGCACGGGCCTTCAATAATTGGCTGACTGACGATTGGCTGCGGGAGGCCAATTACCCTTACCCCAACGTGGCCGTATTCGACTTCTACAATATCCTGACCGACCCCGCCAACCATCACCGCTTCAACAACGGCATGATCGAGCACATCATCGAGCAGGGCGGGAACACCTCGTATTACCCCTCCGATCCCAGCGACGATCACCCCAACGCCGCTGGCGACCAGAAAGCCACCGAAGAATTCCTGCCGCTGCTCAATATCTTCTACCATCGCTGGAAAACAGGCGCCCCGGTGCAGGTCTTCCCAACCCAGGCGATTCCAACCGAAGGCGGCCAACCCGCGCCCACGGATATCATCCCCATCGTTGTTCCTCCACCCGGCGGCGCAATCGGCGGGATAGACAACTTCGATGGGGTCCCGCCCGCCGAGAGCAACGGCTGGGAATTCTACTTCGACCCGGCCACGAACACCGCGATGCAATGCGCGCCGAATACCACCACGGCTTACAATGGCCCCGCATCGCTGCAAATCAACTTCGACGTTGTCGCCGGTAGTTGGGGCACCTGCGGGTTGTATTACCATACCGTGCAAGATTGGCGCAGCGGCGCGGGCTTGAGCTTCTTCTTACACGCCGACCAGGCTGGACGCACCTTCTCCGTCAACGCTTACAGCGGCACAACTGAAAGCCTTGAAACCTACGTTTATTACATGGAAACGCCCGAGGAAAGCGTGAGCGGCTGGGCTTCGATCAATGTGCCGTGGGATCAACTGCTGCGCGCCGAGTGGGAATCGGACCAGCACAATCCTTTCGATCCATCACGCGTGGCTGGCGTCTCTTTCGGTTTCGACGGCTTGGCAGACAGCCGCCACACCGGAACAGTTTGGGTAGATGAGCTTCACCTGATCGAGCCAGGTCTCATTGCGCCCGCCCCAACCTCAGCGGTCGAGACTCAACCAGCCGGCTCGCAGGAGCAGCCCACGCTCATGCCCGCCACGCCAGTAGCACAACCGGAAACGGAAGGCAAGCCGCAGGTGTGCGGCGTTGCCATGGCGCTGCCCATGGCGCTGGTCGGCGCGGCTGCGCTGAGCCGCCGCAGACGCACTCACTAAACACCTGCCCGAATATCGTAAAGTACGGGCTTTAGCCCGCAAAAACTGGCAGACTGAAGTCTGCACTCAGTTATTCGGATAGACCATAACCCAAATACCACTTGATAAGGCATCCTGAGCATCGTCGAAGGATGACGAAGGTAGAAATGTACGACACTTTCAGCGCCGATTACGACCGTTTTGTAGACTGGCCTTCCCGGTTGGCATCTGAGCTGCCATTTATCGAGAAGCGATTGAACGAAATAGCCGCGCCACAAGTAAAATCATTGCGTCTGTTGGATGCCGCCTGCGGCACCGGGATGCACGCTATCGCCCTGGGCCAAAAGGGGTACGCCGTCTCCGGGGCTGATCTCAGCTCCGGGATGGTCGCACAAGCCCGCGCCAACGCCGCCCGCGCCAGTATCGACATCCCGTTTGCCGTCGCCAGCTTCGGCGAGCTGGCAAAGACTTTCGGGGCCAGCCAGTTCGATGCGCTGCTTTGCCTGGGCAATTCACTGCCCCACCTGCTCGACGCGCCGTCCCTGGCCGCGGCCTTGTCCGATATTGCGGCCTGCCTGCAACCCGGCGGGCTGCTCATCATCCAGAATCGCAATTTCGATGCAGTACTCGCCCACCGCCAACGGTGGATGGATCCCCAGACGTATCACGAGAATGAACGAGAGTGGATTTTCCTGCGCTTCTACGATTTCGACCCCGACGGTCTGATCACCTTCAACATCCTCACGCTGCACCGGATGGCGAATGCCGCCTGGGAACAGCATGTGACCACCACCCGCCTCGCCCCCCAACGGCAGGCTGACCTGGCTGCCGCGCTGACCGCCGCCGGTTTCGACCAGTTGACTTTTTACGGAAACCTGGCAGGCGCGCCGTTCGACCCGGAGAACAGCCCCAACCTCGTCGTCGCCGTCCGGCTTACTGGCGGTTCGTAGTAGGCGCTTTAGCGCCGAAAGTGCGCTGAAGCGCACACTACAAGCTTACAATTCTATGACCAACACCTTCCACGACCAACTATTGTATCTGCAAGACCCTGCGTGCCTCGATTTCGAAGCCGTTGCCGAGGAAATTATCCCGCTCCCTGAAGGGCAATTCGGCGTCAGCTTGAATCGAACCTACTTCTACCCTACCGGCGGCGGACAGGAGCACGACACCGGGACCATTGGCGAAGCTCAGGTGCTGGAAGTCGTCAAGGATGAAGCCCTGGGGCGTGTGATTCACACGCTCGACCGGGCAATCCCGCTTGGCCCTGTCACCGCTCACATCAACCGGGAACGCCGGCTTCGACACTCACAGCATCACACGGCGCAGCATCTCATCTCCCAATGCATCGTGCGCATCTTCGATATTGATTCGATCTCTGCCAACATCAATGGCTATACGCCGTCCACTGTTGATGTGGCCGCCGACTCATTCACGCGCCGCCAGTTGGATCAGGTGGAAGATCTCGCCAACCAGGTCGTTTTCGAAAACCTTCCGGTGAAAGCGTCCTTCGTCACGCCCGAAGAACTGGCCGCCCTGCCCTTGCGCTGGCCGCCCAAGGTCACTGAGAATATCCGCATCATCGAAATCGCAGGCTTCGACTACTCGGCTTGCGGCGGAACGCATGTCACCGCTGCCGGGACAATCGGCCTGGTGAAGCTCCTGAAAACTGAGAAGGTCAACGACCGGCTGCGCATCCATTTCGTCGCCGGACACCAGGCTTTGGAGCATTATCGCGCCGCGCAGGAGATCGTCAGCGGGCTGGCAGTGCAACTGAACACGCACCCGCAGGAGTTTGCGCCCACAATCGAGCGCATGGCCGAGCAGTTGAAAGCGGCCCAACGGGAGCTGCAAACCCTGCGCCTGGCGAGGGTCGCCGACGAAGCGCGCGAGCTGGCTGCCGCCGCCGGAGGGGACAGCGGCGGGCGGCGGGTGATCGTGGCCGCCTTCGACAACCGCCCGGTGATCGAGCTGCGCGCCCTGGTCGAGGAATTCAAAAAAATGACCGCTATCACGGCCGTGTTGGCGACGTTCGATGGGCAGAAAGTCTCGCTGGTGACGTTTTGCACCCCTGGCAGCGGCTCCAGCGCCCGTGATTTACTCACCCGGTTGATTCAGCCCCTCGGCGGGCGCGGCGGCGGCGATGCGGTTATCGCCCAGGGTGGAGGGGCTATTTCACAAGAGCAATACCATGCTTTGATCCAATCTATTTATCCATTGATCCAGGAGATGACTCTTTTATGAAAACCAGATCGAACGCCCACCGCTCTCTAGGTTCCCTGCTATTCTCAGTTGGCATTTTACTGGGGATTGTCCTGACTATTGTGACTGCCTGGCCGGATTATGAAGCGACGCTCTACTTCGTGAGAATGGCTTCGGGCACGCTGACTACCTTACGCTGTCCATTGCTCATTACCACATCCGAAACTGCGACGATTACCGCAACATTCAACAATACGACAGATAATGCACTCTCGCCGACCGCCCGCGCCGAGTTCAGTAAACTAGGGGTTTTTCGCACCGAGTTGACCAAGTTTTCTGTGGAGCCGCACGAGAAGAAACGTCTCGAATGGACGATCAGCGCCGATGATGTGGATATGCAAGTGTTTGCCCTCGCCAGGGTTTTCTTCTTCCCTCAATATCCCTATCCTTCGCGTGAAGCAGCCTGCGGCATGTTCGTGCTGGATGTACCCTGGCTGACAGGCGGCCAGATCTTCACAATCGCTGTTGGGGTTTGTTTAGCCAGTTTGCTCGCCGGGTTGGTGCTGGTCGAATCTCGTCAGCCGCCAAGCAAACGCTCCCGTGAGATGGTCAATGCAATGAGAGTGCTTGCAGTCCTGATCCTGGCCGCGATGCTCACCAGTTTCCTTGGTATGTGGCTGGCAGGTGTGGCCCTGTTAGCCATTTCGGTGCTGCTGGTGACGACGATCCTTTATATGGTTGCAACACGCCCGCCAATCGAGACATCGGATACGTGAGATAATCGGGACCCCCGTTTCCAACGGACAGAAAAACCTCACAGGTTTTTGAAACCTGTGAGGTTTTGATTTTCAAATCCCCAAAACCGCTTTGAGCTTGGCCAGGTATGCGGCTTCTTTGCCGCTGATACCCTTCGGCCCGAGGCCAAGGAAACCCTCCCGCCCGGATTTAGCTACTTTCTCTGCCAGGAAATAGAGAAACGCTCTGAATTCCTTGGCTTCTTGCGGTGTGGCTTTTTCGGATACAAGACTCACGACTTTCTCAATCTTTTTCAGCTCAGCTTCGGCGATTTGTTCGCCTTTCATGTCGAGATACTCGAGGTCGCCGGTTTCTTGTTCTGCAGGTTCATCTGCTTCTGCTTCGGCGTCAATTTGCGTCATGAGGTCCTGGATCAATTCATTACCCTTGAAAACCTCTTCGGCCTCGCCCATCGCCTCATCCAGTCCCTGGATTTCACGGTCATAATTCCAAAAGTTGAGATCCACAATAGAAGCCGTCAGCCCAACGCTGAATGCGGCGTCTTCGATCATGCCCCATTCTTCCTCGGTGAATGCAGTTTTATTGGTCATATTTTCTCCCTGTTCGGATGTCTCGGATGAACGATCTTACAGTCGTTCGCCCTCAAATTTTATCATATCACAGCGCCGTCCTGCGCTTGCGGCGGGCAGCGGCCAGCGCCAACCCGGCCAGCCCGACGACGACTGTCGCCCCGGCGAGCCATCCACCCACCGGGCGGGTAGTGAAATCTCGCAGAGTGACGACAGTGGGCGAGTAGCCCCACAGGTAGTCCTCCACCTCGCCGCCGGTAACTCCACCGGTGGTGGTAGATACTTCGGGGGCAAAGGCCCCATCCGGCCGCGAGGCAGGCTCGGTAGCGCTCTCGTACAGGCGGAAGCGCACCGGGATTTGCACTGTACTACTCCCGATGGCAGCATCCAAGGGAACAGTGAAGGTAATCAGTGTCGAACCGGGTGATATTCCCCGGTTGATCGTCTTCTCATCGCCGTCGAAAGCGCCGCTCAGATCCCAGTCGAACCATCCTGAAAGCCAGCCATTGCCCGAGCCGCCCACGGTGACGCGAATCGTCGCGGATTGGCCGGGAATCCATTTCGGTGTAACCCGCACGATACCGTCGTCGCTGGCGTTGTCGTCGCCCTGGGCGAAAGTGACATCGTCCGTCACGCTGCTGCCCAGATACAGGTTGTGCGGTCCTTTGTGCCAGGCCAGATCGTAGCCGATGGTGAGATCGGTCAGGTCGGCCCCCGCGCTGCCGCTGCCATTGTCCACGTAGAAACCGAAGCGCACCCGCACCGGATCGTGATCGGATGCGTGCTCGCTGGCGGGGAAATCGGTGTTGGTATGCACCGGCTCGAAGCTGCGCGACCAGGTTGCGCCGGCGGTAGCAAAAAAATTGCGAGTGATGTAAATATGGTCGAGCACTTCGCTCTCACCGCTGAAAATATAGCTGTACCGCTGATTCGCCGGTAAATCGTAATAGAGCGCGTAGATATTGGGGGAGGCGTCGAGAATGGCGATAGGCGTCGAGCCGAAGAAATCGTTGTAGTCGCCGCCAGCGATGGCATACTCACCCGCTGTTTGATAATGCGCCAGGATGTCGCGCAAATCGGCGGCTTCTTTTTCACGCACATCAGTGCAATCGGGGAGCGAACACGATGCAGATGAGCCTTTCGACTTCATGTGCAGCCCCAGCAGGCGAACATCCACCGGCGTCGCCGTACCGCCGAAGAAGCGGAAAACACCCATAGCGGGGACGCGCACGAAATTGAGCGCGCCATCGGTGACCCAGGTGGTGTAAGGCGCGCCGCTCACCCCGCTCACACTGCCGACGAGAGTGACATCCTCCCGCCACAGGAACCCCTGGCTGATGTCGCGCGAATCACCCGATTCGACGTATGCCGCAGTCCAGGTATGGGCGGGGTCGGCGCTATGCAGAGCGGCAGCCAGGGCGTTGTAAACTGCCTGCTTGCCTTCCATCTCTTCCAGACCGATTACCATACAGCTTTTGGCTTTATCCACCAATACTTCAGCGGTTTTGGCCAGCTTCGTCTGGTAGATTGCCGCGCCTGCGGGGGTGCCGGATGTCGGGTAACCGGGAGCCCAATCACCCCAATCGCCGCTGCCGTCGTTGAGATTGTCGAACAGATTCTCGACGTTGTAGAAACAGACGTCGAACTCCCGTTTGGAGGCGTCGGCTGCTGGTTGGTTGGTTTCTACATCCGGTTGGTCAACCGTTGTGAGCATGGGGGCCGCGTCCACGAGCAGGGTATACTTGTCGAACTGGTAGCCCAGAATACCGCTGATACTCGTTCCAGCCAGCCGGTCGCCGAAATCCAGGTCGGGCAGATCGAAATCCAGCCCGCCGGAGATATAGTTGATTCCCTGGTAGCCCGTGTAATCGCTCTGGAAGACGCGGCTGTAATCGGGGATCGTACTGCTGAAATCCACGAAAGCGATCTCCGGGTCGCCGTTGACATAGCGCGAAGCATAGCGCTTGGTCGGGCCGACCACCCAGCCGTCGAAGGTCATCTGCACACGCATGCCCTCGTACCGCTCATAGAGGGTCATCAAATCGGCGGTTGGGTCGGCGATGGGAGCTACCGTGACCGCCGTGGGAAGAGTGCACGTCCCTGCTTTGGTGACGCTGAGCGGGTCGCTGCCTTTGTGCGCAAACTCGGTCGTGTTGTAATACTCCGACACATCACCGCTTACCTGCACCCGGTCGCCTGGAACGAGATTCGCCGGGTTGGCCCAGGTCGAATAGTAATAGGCGTAGATGCCGTCCGAACTGGCTGGATTGCCATCGCCGGTCTCATCCTGGAAGTAGAAACCGGTAGCGGTCACGCCGGTGATGCAGCCCACGATGTTATTGCGATGCCCCAGGCAGGAGGAGGTGTTGCCCGTGCCCTGGATCAAGGGGATCGTCGAACAAGGGAGCGCCGCGCCGACCGCCGAGAAACTCCACTCGTAATCGGCGGTCATTTCATCGGGCGGGTCAACAACATCCTGATCGGTAATTTTGGTGTGGTCGAGTGTGACCGTACACACATCGCCGTTCGACAAATCCGCATTGGGATCGAGGGTGAAACTGGACGGCCCGCCGCTGACTAATGCTGTATGCGCGCCGCTAACCGTACAGGAAATGGCATACCAGCCGCTGGCCGCGTTCACCGCTTCGCTGAAGTTGACGGTGATGTTAGCGGTGAGCGCCACGCTGGTTGCGCCGTTGGCGGGAGTAGTGGAGGAGACGAATGGGGCCGAATCACCGCAGCTATGGGTGGGTGAGCTGGTGTTGCGCGGGGTGGGCGCGGCGGCAGAGAAATCAGTGCTGTTGTTGTCCGTATCAGTGCAGCCGCTATCAACGCGCAGCCCAGCGGTTGTATTGGTCAAGGCTGGCGCCGCGCCAGCGCCTTCATACCATGTTGCTGCACCATAACCGACCAGATCAATAATAGACGCCAGGGTTGCCCCAGTACAAGGCGTGGTAGTTCCGCCGCAATTCAATCCAGTGGCCGTATTGACCAGGGCTACCTTGCCATTACTGGCCGACATGGCTATCGCAGTTCCATCCGTAATATCAGGCGTTGGCAGAGGCGCTGTGCCTCCAGCGCCTTGCGCTTCCTGGATGAGCAGGTATTGACCAGGCAGCAGGGAACCGCTCAATGGGGTGATCGTGGTATCGCTGGTGCCAAAATTGCCGGTCGAACTGGCATACTGAACAGACCAGCCCGTCAGCGAGACCGTAGAAGCGCCGCTGTTGAACAATTCGATAAAATCATGGGTATAGTATGCGCCGGAGTTGCCGCCGCCCCCATACACCTGACTGATGCGCACATCGTTTGCGGCGGGCGCGGCTTGAGCGGGTGATGAGCGCCCCCCAGTCAGCCACAAGCTGGCTAGCATAACGATGAGAACCAATAAATCGAATCCACGACGACTTTTCTTCATAACGGGTAATCCTTTCCATATTTGGTTCGTAGTGTGCGCTCTAGCGCAGAAAAGGACGCTAAAGCGCCTACTACGAACAGATTCTGACACAAAAAGGAGCAACTGGTGAGGTTGCTCCTTAATGTTAAGGCGGGAAGGCCTGTGAAGGCGAATTGTACTGAGGGGTATGGTATCAATCAACTATCATATTTGCAAGTGAAGAAAGACACCATTCCAATGTTACACCATCATTGCGTTGACATCATCCAGAGTCTCACGCGACGGGCGCAGGCGGCTATCTGACAGGCGGTTGAGTGGGGTTTCCGGCAGATCGTAAACATCCAACAGAGAGGGCATCTGGGTGTTAATGTAAATCAGGCCGGTGAGTAGTTCCTGCTTTCGGTTGGCTTCCTCTAACATGCGCAACGCCGCTGACCGATCAGTGGGATCGTAAGTTCGGTCGAGCTTCTTCAGGATGATACGCGCCCCATCGTGGAGCGTGACCTCGATGGCTTCGCCCTCGGCGTAATCCACCATGATCTCTTGGGCGGGAGGTACATACGATAAATCATGCAGCATTACCTCGTGTTCTTTGCCCCAGGCATACGAGTGCATGGCTTCATCCTGGTTATTGAATGTGACGCATGGGCTGATGATATCCAGCACAGCGATGCCGTTATGGGCAATTGCAGCCTTGATAAGCTCTTTCACCTGCCTGGCATCGCCCGCGAAGGAACGCGCCACAAAGGTTGCATTACTGACCAGCGCTTCCAAGGCGATATCAACCGGCATGTAGGCATTCGTGCCCTGATGCTTGAGCGCTAGGCCTCTCTCGGCCGTGGCAGAAAACTGGCCTTTCGTCAGCCCGTAAACGCCGTTATTCTCGACGATATACATCATCGGTACATTGCGGCGCACGATATGCTTGAACTGCCCCATGCCTATGCTGGCTGTATCGCCGTCGCCGCTGACGGCAATCCCCTTGAGCGTGTGATCGCCGAACAACGCCCCGGTGGCCAGCGAGGGCATACGCCCATGCAGCCCATTGAAGCCAAAGGTGCGGTTGAGGAAATAGGTGGGACTTTTGCTCGAACAGCCGATGCCGCTGAACTTCACCACATTTTCGGGGACGATATTCATCTCGTAGCAAGCTGCGATGATCTGGTTGGCAATCGAGTTGTGACCGCAGCCCTGGCACAAAGTGCTCGGCGCGCCGCGGTAATCAGTTTTGGTCAGCCCTGCTAGGTTGACCTGTCCGCGCGGTTCAGTAACGACTTGGTCTGTCATGTTATTTAACCTCCTTGGCGGTCAGCGCCGTTACGATCCAGGTCGCGGTCAAGGGCAAACCGTCAATATGCGCCAGTGGAATCAAATCGGGGGCGCGCTCGGGGACTTCCAGAGTGAGCAGTTGCTGCATCTGACCATCGCGGTTTAGCTCGACCACGTAAGTACGAGCATGGTTACGGATGAATTCCTCGATCTCAGGGGAAAATGGATAGGCTTTCAGGCGCAGGTAATCCGTGGGGATACCGCTCGCTGCCAGCCGGTTGCGCGCCTCCTGCACCGCGTCATCCGTTGAGCCGTAGGCAATGATGCCGATCTCGGCTCCGTCCATGGTCTCGATGACCGGTTTCGGCACCAGCGCGCAAGCCGTGTCGAATTTCTTTTTGATACGACCGAGCATCCGCTCCCACACCTCGGGGGATTCGGTGTATTTGGCGTTCTCATCGTGACCGGTGCCGCGCGCAAACCAGGCCGATTTCGGGTTGCGGTTTCCCGGCAGGGTGCGGTAGGGGATCCCGTCGCCATCCACATCCCGGTAGCGGCCCCAGTCGCCGTTCAGCCGGGCAATATCCTCCTCCCACAAAATTTTGCCGCGATCCATCGGCTGGTCGGGGTACTCGAAGGGACGCGTCATCCACTGGTTCATACCCAAATCCAGGTCGGAGAGCACGAACACGGGGGTTTGCAGCCGCTCCGCCAGGTCAAAGGCTTTCCAGCCAAACTCGAAGCATTCATTCACCGAGCCTGGGAATAACATAATGTGCTGTGTGTCCCCATGGCTGGCAAACGCTATCAGGAGCACATCTCCCTGGGCGGTGCGAGTGGGCATCCCGGTCGCCGGGCCAACCCGCTGAACGTCCCAGATCACAACCGGCACTTCGGCATAATAGGCCAGCCCCACGTACTCCGTCATCAGGCTGATGCCGGGACCCGAAGTGGAAGTCATCGCCCGCAAGCCCGACCAGCCTGCCCCAACGGCCATGCCGATCGCAGCCAGCTCGTCCTCGGCCTGGATGACGACCACCGTCGTCTTGCCCGTCTCGGGGTCTTTGCGCAGCATGGGCACAAAGTCGAAGTAGGTCTCCGCCAGCGAGGAGGCCGGGGTGATAGGATACCATGAAACGAACTGCACACCGCCGTACAGTGTGCCGATAGCGGCTGCGGTGTTGCCATCGGCCATGATGAAGCCGGCGGTTTTATCCATCGGCTCGAAGCGGTAAGGGTCTTGTTTCGTCAGGTTTGCTTGCGCCCATTCGTAGGCCGCTGTAACCATGCCGTAGTTCATGTCAATCGCTTTTTGCTTACCCTTGAATTGAAAGGTCAGCGCCGAGCAGATTTTATCCATGTCAATATTAAGGATATAGGCCACAACGCCGACGTAGACCATGTTGGCGACGTAATCGCGTAAATTCGAGGGGACTTCCCGCTCCCGGATGAGCTTCTTGACTGGCATTGGATAGGAGACGACATCCTCACGGGTGATCGGCGCCCGGATGGAATCGTCGTAGAAGAACACCCCGCCCGGTTGGACATCGGCCAAATCCTGGGTAAACGTTGCCTGATTCATCGCCACGACGATTTCATGGTTTTCACAGCGCGCCAGAAAACCATCTTTGTTGATGCGGATGGTGTACCAGGTAGGCAATCCCTGAATGTTCGAGGGAAATAGATTTTTTCCGCCCACAGGAATGCCCATCTCGAAGATGGAACGCACGATTGCAGCGTTGGAAGTCTGGCTGCCAGAGCCGTTGACAGTTGCCACAGTGATTGAGAAATCGTTGACAACCTGCTGGCCGGATTTCGGTGTATCAGCCTGAGGTATAGTTTTCTCTGCTAACATAAACGCTCCTTTTCAGGTTGGTAGGGTGCGCTTTGGCGCAATTATAGGCGCTGAAGCGCCTACGACAAACGGGATTCGCGAACTACCCGGCTTTAACTGGTTTCAGGAAGAGCAAATCCTGGTGAGTGACCAATGCCTGACGACCCATCTCGAAATCTCCCGCGCAAACCGCGTCCACCATCTGCTGATGGAATTGCCATACTTGCTGCAAATGGTCGAGATCGGTGTACACGTTCAACCCGATGGCTTCGTAGGCATCCCAGTAGGCTTCGAGCAAGCCAAGCACAAAGGGATTCTCCAGCCGCCGGTAGATCATCAGGTGAAGCCGGCGATGCTCCTCGTGGGGAACGTGCACCGGACTGCCGTGCAGCTTCTCCCAGGCCTGCACCATCATCGCCTGCAATTCGAGAAGATCCTCAGCAGTCAGCAGCCGAACAGCCTGATCCCAATAAGCGACTTCCAAATGGTTGCGAAGGTCGGCAAAGGCGGCAAAATGCGACCGGTCGAGGTGCAGGGCGTAGGTCAGGCTTTGTTGGACAGCGGGGAAAAACGTGTACGGCAGGCGGCGGATACCGGTGCGCGGGCGCACTTCCACCAGCCCGAGCGCTTTGGCAACCTCGAGCTGCTCCCGCAAGGCCGCCACGCTGACGCCGAGGGTGCTGCTCAGCTCATTGAGCGATGGCAAGTGTTCGGCGTCGCCATTCGAGGTGGTCAGCAGGTAACGGATGAAATCCGAGCCGGGAAAAGAACGAAGCATTCGAGGCAATCGCTTTCGTCAGATTAGACTGATTAATCGGATAATTCCGATATAATTTGATTGTACCATGTGTTGGGAATAAGTCAAGTCAAATGGTTGCGCTTTCGGCTTACTTTCGCGATAATTATTCCAGCGGGTCAATGCTGCATCCAAAACGCCTTTCGCCCCGACTAATGTCACCCAGCCTTCAAACCAGGAGACCTTATCATGAAACTAAAAACTGTTGTTGTGACGCTGATCGTTTTATCGCTCATTTTCTCACCGCTTACCAGCCATCCGCCCGCCGAGGCGAGCGCCGCGCCTGGGGAATTCACCGGCGCACTCCAATTCATCGAGAACACCGGCCAATTCGCGCCTGAAGCTCGTTTTTTGGTGCGAGGCGGAGGTGTAGAAATCTGGCTGGCGGAGGATGCGATCTGGATTTCTCAGTTGAAGACCGATCCGTTGAAGGTTGAAAAGTTTCAGGTTGAAGGTTCACACCATACCAACATTCAACCCTTTGACAAGCTCAGGGCAGGCTCTTCAACCTTCCAACTTGTTAACTTGAAACTCTCCTTCCCAGGCGCGAATCCCCATCCCCAGATGGAACCCCTCGACCGGTTGGATATACGCATAAACTACTACATTGGCAGCGATTCCACCCAATGGCAAACCAATGTGCCCGTGTGGGGCGGCGTGCGCTATGTTGATTTGTACCCAGGGATTGACCTGGAAATCACGGGGGAGGCCAATCAATGGCGCTGGCGGCTTGTATCCGAGCAGCGCTCAACTTTCGATGATGTGCAGTTGCGCGTCGAAGGAGCAGAGTCCGTCTCAGTGGATGGCAATGCCTTGCGCTTGACCACCGCCCTGGGCGAATTCGCCCTGTCCGCGTTGCAGGCTGAAGGTTATCAACTGGCGCTTTCCCCCTCACAACCTTCAACCTTCAACCTTCAACCTGCCACTTTCCACCTGCCACCTGCCAACTTCGACCTGCCACCTGCCACTCCCGCCGACTCCCCCGCCACCCTCGCCTTCAGCACTTTCCTCGGCGGGGCGAGTTACGACGACGCCAAAGATATCGCCGTGGATGAGACCGGGCTGTACATCATCGGCTACACCATGTCAGCCAATTTCCCAACCACTCCCGGCCTGGACGAGGTTATCGGCGGCGATTCCGATATATTCGTCTCCAAATTATCGCTGGATGGGAAGAATCTGCTTTACTCTACATTCCTGGGAGGCAGCCACGTTTATCAGGAAGGCTGGGTGAGCGAGGCCGGCAACGCCATCGCCATCGGGCAGGATGGCTCTGCTTACCTCACTGGCTATACCTGGTCGGCGGATTTCCCCGTCACCCAGGGCGCCTACGATACTACCCACAATCTCAACCCAAATGCCGACCCAAACTGCCGGAATTGGTACTGCCGCTCGGATGTATTCATCGCCAAACTCGATACAAGCGGCTCGCTCGATTACAGCACCTACCTGGGCGGTGCGTACCTGCCTTATGGCGTCACCGCTGGCGGCGAGGATGTGGGCTATGGAATTGCCGTGGACAGCCAGGGCGTGGTCTACACCACCGGCTTCGCCGACTCCTACGATTTTCCCACCACGCCGGGCGCTTACAAGCGGGTCTATTCTCACGAGGATTGGGGGATGAATGACGATATCTTCCTGGCAAAGCTGAATCCCGCCGGAAACGGGGCCGCTGACCTGCTGTATTGCACCTTCATCGGCGGCGCCTGGGAAGAACGCGGCGAGGATATCGTCGTTGACGAAAACGGCGTCGCCTACATAACCGGTTATTACCGGCAGTCCGGAGGCGGCGCGGAGTTTTTCGACTTCCCCACCACGCCCGGTGCGTATGACCCTGGGCCGGTCACCACCATCGGGGATTACGAAGCATTTGTCATAAAATTCGACCCCGCGGGCAATGGCGCAAACGATCTGATGTACGCCACTCTGATCGGCCCGGATCCGGTTTCGGGGGTCAGCGGATGGGACGAAGGGTTGGGCATCGCCCGCGACAGCGCCGGTTATGTTTACATCGTCGGGAGGACCGATGGCGTCAGTTTCCCGACCACCGCTGGCGCTTTCGATACAACTTGCGGCACGGATGGCGGGTGTAATTGGCGGCCGCTCTTCGGCAATAGCTCCGACTTGTTCATCGCCAAGTTCAACCTGGCCGGGAACGGCGCGTCCGATCTGCTCTACTCGACTTTCCTGGGCGGCAATTTCGTCGAAGCCTGGGACGGCGCTGACATTGCCATTGATGGCAGCGGCGATGTGTACGTTTCCAGCGATAGCTGGTCCGACAAAGGTTATCCGATCACTCCGGGGGCGCTCGATTCCACGCTGGATACAGATTATTACGAAGCCGTGCTAACGCGCCTCCACCTGGGCGGGCAGGGCGCTGGCGATCTGGTTTACAGCACCTTTCTGGGTGGGGCAACCAACCCTGGCGGGCAGCCGAGCAGCTCCGGACATGGCATTGCCGTCCCGGAAGCGGGCATCGCTTATGTTGTAGGAGAGACTGACACCGAGGATTTTCCAGTGACCGCCGGAGCATTCGATACCACTTTCAATGGCGTGAGCGACGTTTTTGCGGCGAAATTCCTGACAGTCGCGCCGGATACCGGGGATGTGGACGCCTGGGTGGACGCTCCCCCGCTGGTTGGCGCGCCGCCGGAGGGGGGCGCGGCCATCCCGGTGGCGTTCGGCAACCTGGGGGCGACCACCGCCTCGTCGGTCACGATTACCGCCACCCTGGGAGTCAGCCTGACCTACGTTGGCGATACATCTGGAATCACGCCGACCATCAACGGGAACCTCATCACCTGGCAACTGCCCGACATCGGCCTGTGGGAGAGCGGCGAGTTTCTGTTGCAGGTTAGCGTTCCCGACGATCCCTACGGGACGCGCTACTCTGTGACGCTGCAAATCGCCTCGGCTGGCCCGGAGGCCAGCCCGGCCAATGACAGCGACAACCTGGAGGTGATGGTTGCCCGAAGGCTGTTCCTGCCGTTGGTGAGGCGGTAAAGTCAAAGGATGCTATCGAGATGAAACGCCATTTTTTCACACTGCTCTCGACCGTCTTTCTGCTGGCGGGTTGCACTTCGGCACCCACCCCCACGCCAACGCTGCCCGCGCCGACAGATACTGCGGCTGTTGCTGCGGCAACCCCTTCGGCGGTTACCACAGCCACCGCCGCGCCAACCTTTACCGCAACCCATACCGCCAGGCCGGTCATCACCCCCACACCGCTGCCAACGAACACGCCCACCCCAGCGCCCACGCCCGTGGTCATCAGCGCGCAGAGCGCCGCCCAGGTAGTGGAGCTGGCGCGGCTGGGGCGCGGTTACGCCAACGACCTGGCGATCAGCCCGGATGGCAGCACCATTGCCGTGTCCGGCAGCCTGGGTATCTGGCTGGTGGACGCCGCGACCCTCGAACCGCTGCGCCTGCTGGAAGGGCACGCTGGACTGGCGCTGAGCGTGGATTGGTCGCCGGACGGAACACGCCTGGTTTCCGGCGGTGAGGATGGCACGCTGCGCACCTGGGATGCCGCCAGCGGAAAATGCCTGTTCGCTCACCACCCAGACCGCTCGATGTATGGCATGAGCGTGGCATGGTCTCCTGATGGCAGGTGGGTGGCTTCGCGGCACGAGGCTGGTCTGTTCGTGTGGGACGCGCTCAACGGCGAGCTGGCGCGCACCATGCAGGCGAGTGTTCTGATTACGCAGCAATATGGACGAGGCGTCGCCTGGTCGCCGGACAGCAGCCGTTTGGCTACCCTGGACGAGCAAGGTCAATTGCAGGTCTGGGAGGTGAAGAGCGAGCAGCTTCTCTACGAGGTCAATCCGGGCGGAAAACTCACCGGTTACGGCGTGGCCTGGTCGGCGGACGGTCGCTGGATCGCCACGACACAAAGGGGTTCGGCGTCCGATGGCGTCACCGGTATCCTGTTTATCTACAACGCAGCGAACGGCGTCCGAATGCGCTCGATCAGCCAGCCATACGGCAATTTCACCAGTCTGAGCTGGTCGCCGGATGGGGCGCACATGGTCACTCCTGGGGACGTGAATTCGATATCGGTCTGGGATACCGCCAACGGCAGCCAGTCGCTGCGTCTCGACGGCAGCGCGGCGAGGGTGATCGCCGTAGATTGGTCGCCGGACGGCGGCTGGCTAGTCTCAATCGGCGTAGATGGTTCGCTGCGCACCTGGGATACGGCGACCGGTGAACTGCGCCAGACTGCCGGGAGGCTGTTCCTGGGAGCGGTAACAAGCGTGGATTGGTCGCCAGACGGCAGCCGCCTGGCTTCCGGGGGGGAGGATGAAACCGTGCGCCTGTGGGAAATGACCCAATCGGCGGGGGGCGCTATCCAGGATAGCGCTATCCTTACCGGCCCGATTTCCTACGTCAACGCGGTTACCTGGCTGGTGGATGGAACCACACTGCTCGCCGGCGGAGGCGAGGATAACCTGTACGCATGGGATGCCTCCGGACGGCAGACAGACGTGTTTCCCGTTGGCGGCATCGAAGAGATAGCTTGCTCGCCAGCCGGCGATCAGTGCGTCATGTCTGGACTGGGTACCGGCAGAATCGAGTTCATTGACCTGAACACTGGCGCGGCGACCGAATTGGAGGGATTTTATGCCTCACCCAATTCCATCGCCTGGTCGCCGGATGGCAGATGGATCGCATTCGGGGGGAGTGAAATGAGCGTGACTTCCCAGCCAGATCGGCAACCGGGGGTCTTGCGCCTGTGGGATACGCTCGACAGGAGCGAAGTGGTTTTGCCCTGCAACTCCCGAGTAATTTTCAGCGTCGCCTGGTCGCCGGATGGAAAACGGCTGGCAGCCGGGGGATATTCGTATGAGGGCGCGGGGAGCAATTTACTCCACGTGTGGAACGTTCCACAGGGCAATGCAGCCTGGGAAGCTCCCACGGAACTGGGAGGGTCAGCAGCCTGGATGAAAGCCCTGGCATGGTCGCCCAGCGGAGAGCTATTGGCAGGCGGAGACATCGGCGGCGCAGTGGTTCTCTGGTCTCCAGAGGTTTCGCAGCAACCCTTACGCCTGATGGGGGGACATACGGCTGGCGTTCGCAGCCTGGATTGGTCGCCGGACGGCCAGCGTTTCGCCACCGGCGGCGAGGATGGCACAATTCGGATTTGGGGTGTTCCTCTCAATGAACCGGTTCATACCATCATGATCCCCACTGAACAGCCTGCTACAACTCCGCTGCCGGGATCGGCTGCGCCCATCACCGCTGGAAACGCCGCAGAGATCTCCTCATTGGCTTCGCTGGGACGCGGAACGGTTCGGGATATGGCGCTCAGCCCAGACGACCGGCTCATGGCCGTTGCCAGCGGCAGCCGCGTGTGGCTATACGATCCGCATACCTGGCGATTGTTGTTCAGCCTGCCTTTTCCGAACAACGGAGAAGTCACCGGTATTGCCTGGTCTCCGGATGGCTCGAAACTGGCTGCGACCGGCGAAACCCATCGGGTGTGGCTACAGATCGACATCGTGCGCACAGCCGTTTGGGATACGGCCACCTGGGAGATACAAGCCGTGCTGGGAGCGCCCAGGGATGGTATCTCTATTTCAGCCAGGGCGGTCAGCCTGGCTTTTTCCGCAGACAGCCAATGGCTGCTCACGCCTTACGGCTATGAGCTAATCGAGTGGAACCTGTACACTGCCCAGAGCCGCCGCGAGATGAACACGGAAAGCGTCAAATGGCCCAATGTGTATAACCTGACGCTTAGCACGACGGGCGACAGGGCGGTTGTAAGTGGAGGAACCTTCGAGGATGATGGCATCTTGATCCTATGGGATATGGTCGCCAGCCAGATTTTGGATTCCGCCGTGACTTGTACGGCTGACATCTTGAGCATCGAGCTATCCCCTGACGGAAAACGCCTGGCGGTAGTTTGTCCCAGAGAAGGGCTTCAAATCTGGAGGTTGGAGGGCGATAAACTGAACAAAGAAGAGCAGTTCGTCTCCCCGGAAGCTTACCTGGCGCTGGATGCCGCCTGGTCGCCGGATGGGAGCCAGGTGCTCCTTTCCGGCTCGATTGACAACCCAGACGGCAACGGCACAATCGGGCAGTTATGGGTTCTGGATGCGGCTAACGGGCAAGCGCAACAGACCTATACGCCTCATATCAGCCCGGTGTCAGCCGTTGTGTGGCTGCCCGGCGGGAAGCAGTTTGCCGCAGCCAGCGAAGACGGCGGCTTAAGTGTTTTCGATGTCTCGACGTTGAGCCATCAACCGATTACAGACAACCGGTTCTCCAACGATGAGCTTATCAGCCTGGCATGGATGCCAGACAGCAAACAATTGGCAACGGTGAGCAGTTACGGCGCAGCGCGGGTGTGGAATATTGACGACAGCACGATTGACTCCATCCAACAAGCTTACCTGATCGCTATAGGTGATACCACTAACCTGTATGCGGCCGCCATCTCGCCGGATGGCCGATACCTTGCGACAGGCGCCGCCGACAATGGCTTCAAGGTCACCGAGCTTGCCTCTGGTAAATTAGTACGCGAATTCTATGTAGAAAGCGGCGCATCGTACACTGGCCTTGCCTGGTCGCCGGACGGGACGTACCTGGCAGGCAGTTCATACGAAGAAATCCAGGTGTGGGAGCTTCAAAGCGGCGAGCGCTGTCTTGATCTGAGTTTGCCTGAGGTTTGGCCGAAAAACCTGGCCTGGTCCCCGGATGGCTCACGCCTGGCAGCGAGCGAGTATCTCAGCGCGGGCGGGTATATCCGCATTTGGGATGTAGGCAGCGCGTTGGCTGCTGGCGCAGCCAACGCGCCGCAGGTCAGCCGGATCGCGGCGCATGATGAAATCAATGCGGTGGCCTGGTCGCCGGATGGAAGCTACCTGGCAGTGGGTGGTTACAACGATATGATGGGGTCAACTCCCTGGCTGCGGATATCCGTTTTCAACCGCAACGGTGGGCGGATGAAAGACCTGGAAATTGATACTTATTGGGGCGCAGTGACAAGCCTCGCCTGGTCGCCGGATGGCACGCTGCTGGCAGCCGGGGGAGGCGCGGGCGGCTTCGTTGTATGGGATGCGAGCAGTTGGGAGATGGTTTCTGCCTTTTATTACGCACATGCACCTCATCAGTCGGTCTGGAGAGGCGTCACCGCCCTCGCCTGGTCGCCGGATGGAACCCTTTTGGCCTCGGCAGGAGGCGATGGAATGGTGCGTCTATGGGGTGTGCCGTAAAGTTATAACCGGTTTGCAAAACCAGTGACAGCCGAATGGATCGGACAAATGAAACACCATTTTCTCATCCTGTTCTTGATCATCGGCCTGCTGGCAGGAGGCTCAATGCCCGCCCATTCGACTGCCCAGCCTGCGAGCGCGATTGATCCCCTGGCTCCGGCGGTCATCTATCTCGAGCCTGACGGCACGACAATGTCCGTCCGACCGCCGATCGAAGGCTCCGTCCCCGCTCGTCGGCGCGCCGCCGGAGAGGGTCGCGGCCATCCCGGTGGCGTTCGGCAACCTGGGAGCCACCACCGCCGCATCGGTCACGATCACCGCCACCCTGGGAGTCAGTCTCACCTACGTTGGCGATACATCTGGAATCACGCCGACCATCAACGGGAACCTCATCACCTGGCAACTGCCCGACATCGGCCTGTGGGAGAGCGGCGAGTTTCTGTTGCAGGTTAGCGTTCCCGACGATCCCTACGGGACGCGCTACTCTGTGACGCTGCAAATCGCCTCGGCTGGCCCGGAGGCCAGCCCGGCCAATGACAGCGCCAGCCTGGAGGTGATGGTCGCCCGAAGGCTGTTCCTGCCAGTAGCGAGGCGGTAAAGTCAAAGGAGGCTATAGAGATGAAACGCCATTTTTTCACTCTACTTTTGATCGTCGGTCTGCTGGCGGGAGGCTCGATGCCAGCCCGTTCGACTGCCCAGCCTGCGAGCGAGATCGATCCATAACGAGCGTACGCGATGATTTATGCCGATATGGAGGCGGTGCGATACGCGTGGAATTCCAGGCCGACATCGAAGGCGCATCGCACACCGCGAGCACGGCTTTTCTCTGCACCGACCTGGATATCACTGATGCGGCGTCCGGCGTAGGGTTGGTGCTGATGGACGCTGATGGCACACTCTTCGACGGCACAGCAACATCGAACAGCGGGACGCTGCCATTCAATACTGGAGGCGGCGCTGTGCTCATGCCCAGCGATGTGAGCACGCTGCCCAAGACGATTGGCATGAGCTTCCACCCATCCTCTGTCGCCGGTCATCTTTTTGCCACGCGCCCCATGACCGATACATTCGCGATCAACCTGCCAATCATTTTGAACGGCTGGCCTCTCCCGCCGGACGATTGGTTCTATAACCTGCCGCTGCCCTACAGCCGAGTTATTGTCGCCATCAGGCCATAGGGATCAATCTCTGCCAATGCCTTTTCTATTTTTCCAAGCTCGCCTCGGAATCCCAGTGTCTCGAAAAGGGTTTGAGCTTCCTGTAAGCAGCTTATCCCCGAAGCCAAATCGCCATTTCTAGCCAGAAAGATACCGTAATGCCGCAAGAATACGCCATAGTTGTATCCGGGCGATTCGTTTTGAAGCAGGGATTGGGCGCGTTCAAAGTACGGTTTTGGGTCATGCGGGGAATCGCTCAAGCCCGCCGCGTGGATTCTGCCCAATAAATCATTGACGATGCCGGCCATTTTCCGGGCGCGTGGTTGGCCCTCATCCGCCATGATCCATTGAACATGGCGGAGGGCAGCCGCGGCATCGCCCTGGGCCAGAGCTAATTCACCCATCCAGAAGTGAACATCAAAAACTTTGGATGGATCTGGGCCGCTGGTTTCAATCCACTGCTGCGCTTCCTGGAGGCATTCAGCAGCTTTATTCCAGTCACCTGTTTCGCAGGCAACCATTGCACGCCACAACAGATGATAATCCTGTTCTTTGCTCCCGCCGGTTTCTCGATCCAGCGCCAGGGTTTTGTCCAGGTAATCGGCTGCGGCGGCGTAGTCGCCAAGCAGCCAATGCAGCTTACCGAGCCAACCCATATCCAAGGCCTGATCCACCCGGGCATCAGCCGCCCGGTTGATAGTCAGGGCATCCTCCAGGCATTGCTGGGCTTGATTGATTTTGCCATGATCCATATAAAGAATGGCGAGGTTGTGCAGTGCGGAGGCAGTGCGTTTATCCAGTCCCAACTGCCGATAAATAGCCGCGCTTTCCTGCCAATAACGTTCTGTCCCGTCAATATCATTTCTAACGATGGCGGTCATACCTAAACCGTTGAGGCTGGCTGCTTCTCCCTGGCGGTCGCCGATAGCCCGGCAGATTTGCAGACTTTCGGTGAAAGATTGGTGGGCAGCATCGTGATTGGCTTCACGCCAGAAGGCCACCCCGATGATACGCCGGCAGACAGCTTCGCCCTGGCGGTTGCCGATCTCCTGGAATAGAGACAAAGCCTCATGATAATTGACTCTGGCTTGAGCATAATCGCCGCGGTCAGCGCACACATCCCCCAGGCTGCGCAAACACTCTGCAATGGGCGATGGTTCGTCAGCCTGGCGGTATAGCGCCAGCGCTTCGGACAACAGGGCCTGGGCAGCCGACAGGTTGCCTTGTTCTCGTTCGAGCACACCTAAAGATTGCTTTGCCTGGGCCTGCTCGCGGGTCAAATCCTGGCTGGATTGCGCTGCCAGCGCCGCCGTCAACCGGCTGCCCTGTTCGAGCGTTTGGCGGGCCTGATCGTAGTCCCGGTGCTCGCGGTAGATATCGCCCAGAAGATTAACTGCCCGCAACTGCCAGATGGACTGAGCGTTGTAAAGAGTCTTCTGGCAAATAGCAATGGCTTGTTCATAATCGTTGAGAAACCGCAGCACCTTGGCCTGCCCAAGCATCAACAGCCACTGCCGCTCGTCATTTTCGGCAAGCAAAGCCTGGCCGCGGGCATAATAATTCAAAGCATCCTGGGCTGCATAAATGGCTGCGGCGTGCTCGGCAGCCTGTGGTAGATACTCGAGGGCTTTCTCCACATCCCCTGCCTGTTCGAAATGATAGGCCAGCCGTTCGATGAAATCAGCCGGAGCTGTGTTGCTCAGTGCTTCGAGAGCGCTGCCCACCCGGTGATGCAGGAACCGCCGTTGGGCTGGTGAAGTGTGATAGTAAACGGCGGCGCGAATCTTGTCGTGAGAAAAGTCATAACCGGTTTTATGTGAATGGTGATCAGTGGTCAGTTCTTCGCCCTTAAACCGATCACTGATCATTGATGGCTGAACCAACCTTCGCTCCAGCCATTCCCCTAAACAATTATCCACATTCGCTTCACTGTCAGACACAGCCTGTAATAACGGCAAGTCGAATGGCTGGCCGATGACTGCCGCCAGTGCCAACAGCCGCTGTGCTGCAATGCTCAATCTCCCTACACGCTGAAGGATCACATCCTTGACACTGGCAGGAAGCAGATCGCCCGGCAGTGAGCCGCACAGACACCAACCACCCTTTTGGGGCTGTAAAGTCCCCTGCTCTTGCAGGCTATTCAGGGTTTCAGTCAAAATAAACGGGTTGCCTTCACTCTCCCGATAGAGATGATTTCCCAACAGCGTGCATTCGTCTTTTTCCATTCCCAATGCACAGGCCAACTCACTGACTGCATCGGCCGAGAGCGGCTTCAAAGTCAAGAGTGTCAACTGGCTGTCGCGGCGCAGCCCCTGGCGCAGACGCATCAAAGGATGGCTCAACTCGATTTCTTCGGGCCGGTAGGTTCCAAGGATCCAGACCGATTGGCCGGAAAGCTGGCGCACAAGGTAGTGTAAAAGATCCAGGGTGGTCTGACTCGCCCAGTGCAGATCGTCCAGAAATAGACAGAGTGACGTGGATGGGTGAATGATCGCGCCGAGGAACCGCGCCACAGCTTCGAAAAGCCGTTGGCGGGAAGTGTCCGCCGAATGCGACGGCGGATCGGGTAGTCCCGGCCAGATATCGGTCACTTCTGGGAGTAAACGCGACAACTCTGCCAGCCAGACAGGGGATAACTCGCGAGCCAGGGGCGCGCGGCCCGTTGGTTTGCCCACACAAGAAGATAGATGCGCCAGATACCCCCGTAAAGCCTGCACAATCGGGAAATAGGGCACATCGTTGCCAAATTCGTAACAATGCCCATGCAAAACGGTTGCCCCCTGGGTGCGCAGGTAACGTGTGATTTCATCGGCCAGCCGGGATTTACCGATCCCGGCCTCGCCTTCGATTAGCGTCAAACAGCCATTGCCGCGCTGCGCCGCCTGCCAATATTTCACCAGGCAAGCATGCTCCTCGCTGCGACCTACAAAGGGTATGACAAATGCCTGGGTTAAATTTTCCGGGTCGTTACCCACTGGCCCAGGCAGCCCATTGAACTCTCGATTGACCAATGCCTCGTACAACGCCCGTGTCTCTTCGAGCGGTTCCAGTCCCAATTCGGCGGCCAACAAACGGCGGCACTGCTCGTATTGGGCCAATGCCGCGCTGCGCTGCCCGCTGAGGGCCAGCAGGCGCATCAGATCACGATGAGTTTCCTCTCGCCAGGGGTCTACTGCCAGGAGCCGGGTAGCATGCTTGATGCCCGCCGAATATTCACCTCGAGTCGTATAGTACGAAACTAAACCATGCAGAGATTGCAGCATCATCATCCGCAGGCGTTCACGCTCAGCCAAGAGCCACTCTTCGAACGGCTGTGAATCGGATACGCAGAAGCCGTCGAGCAAGTCGCCGCAAAATAAGTCAACGGCCCGCTGCAATTGCTCGATTTCCGGGCGTGCGGCGCTCACCTCGAAATCGGCCACATCCAGCCAAAAATCGCTTTCCTGGCTGATCGCCACCTGGGAACGGGTGATATCGAGAAAACCTGGAACAACCTGCCGCAAGTTATTGAGCGCCACGCGCAGATTCCCGGCCGCGTGTGTCTGCGAGGCATCACCCCAGAGCAAACCTTGCAATGTTTCGCGAAATTGGGCGCGCCGTGTCACAACCAGGTAAAACAGAAGCGCCTGGGCTTTGCGGGAAACAAAACCTTTTAGCTCATCCCCATCACGGATCACTTGCGGTCCGCCAAGCAGCTTGAATTGGAGCATGAACAAACTCCGTGTTCTTCCAGGCCAACTCTTAACGATTTCTGAACGATAAGTTGCTAACATTATAGCGGAAATATTCTGTAAGGAGACGATGAACACACCCTCTGTTTCCCGTTATCTCGCTTATTTATTGCGCGCCTGGCAGGAGCGCCCAGCATCCCGCAAACAGCCGGGAGTATGGCGATTCAGCCTCGAAGATGTAAACCGCCAGGAAAAACAAGGGTTTGGCAGTATCGAAGCGCTGGCAAATTTCCTGGCCGAACAACTCACCCATGCTGATGAGGCGCAGTCCGAGCCTCCAGCCAGCGAAGAACAAACAGCAAGAGATTGCGAATAGCTCTACCGTATAGCGAATGGCAAACAGCGTATGGCTCTTTCGGTATTCGCCATACGCCATAGGCCATACACGATAAGCCATGTGAGGTAACCCGATGCTTCTCACAAAACGAACCCTGCCCAATTCTTCATGGCAACGTATCGCCAACCTCGGTTTCTCCCCGCGCTTATCGGTATTGATCTCAATCCTGATCGGCGCGGCCCTGGCCTCGACGGCGCTCATCGTCACCTGGCGCGCCTCAGCCGCCGGGGGTGGAGACCCCCTTTGGCCGGAAGGGAGTCTCCAATCCGCCGAGACCCTCGATACCCGGGTTGTCACCGGGGCGCTCGCCATCTCCGGCCGCGTGTCCACCGCCGAGAACGATCCCCTCCCCGGCGTGGTGATCTCCGCCACGGGTGGTTTCAACGCCGCCACGGACGCCAGCGGTTTCTACACCTTCACGAATCTGATCACCGGCGCCTACACGCTGACGCCCACGCTGGCTGGCTTCGATTTCACGCCGCCCACGCGCACGGTCAGCGTTCCGCCGGACGCCGCCGGGCAAGATTTCACGGGTGCGCCCAAAACCCCAAAAACCTATCTCATCTCCGGGCGCGTGACCTCCAGCAGCCACACGCCGCTTGGCAGCGTCGTCGTCTCGGCCTCCAGCGCCCTGAGCGCCACGACGAACGCCGGCGGCTATTACACCATCACCAACGTTCTCAGCGGGACTTACACGCTCACCCCGACCCTGGGCGGCTATACCTTCGCGCCGCCCACGCGCACCGTCAGCCTCCCGCCCAATGCCGCTGGACAGGATTTCGCGAGCCTTCCATTCGAGGTTTACTTGCCCATCGCGCGAAAGCCTTACCCTTATTCCCTTACAGGCCGCGTAACCGACAGCGGCGGCGCGCCTATAGCGGGCGTGACCATCCACAACGACAACGGCTGGAGTATCACCACCGGCAGCGATGGCAGTTTCGCGTTCAATGGGCTACCCCCCGGCGACTATAACCTCACCGCCAGTAAAAATGCCTTTGTCTTCTTCCCGCGGAACATACACGTCACTGCCCCTCCCAGTTGGGGCGATCTGGACTTCACCGGTGGGCCGCTCGACCTGTCCATTGCCCGGATCAAGATCAGCCAGGCAGTGCAGACCGAAGGAAACACCGTCCCGCTGGTCGAGAGCCGTCCAGGGGCAGTGTTGGTGCAGATCAACAAATCCACCGGCGGCGTCTACCTGGAAGAAGATTGGATCGAAATGTCGTTGACCGGCTTACGCGGTGGGCAGCCGCTTTCCGGCACGTTGACCGTCGTTCCTCCTTATGGCATGGCAACCAACTACGAATTTAGCGCCCTCCTGCCGGCGGAGTGGCTCTCCGGGCAGATCACGCTGATCGCAACCGTTGATCCCGCCAATGAATTCTCAGAAACCGACGAGACGAACAACTCAGCCCAGGCTACGTTTACCTTCACCAGCGTGCCGCCCCTCGATGTGAAAGTCGTACCGGTAAACTATACCCACACCCCCACCGGCGAATACTTCCCAGGGCATATCACCGATACCGTCAGCAGTTGGACGATGGAAGTCTACCCGATCAGCGGGCTTGACACATCCAATCGGTCGCCCATTGAATTTGCCGGAAACCTGGGAACGCCCGCCGAATGGGTGCGGCTGCTGAATTACGTTCGTGACATCAAAACCGCCGACGGCGCGCCAGCGGCGCAGTTCTATTACGGCCACATCCCCGCTGACAACGATTCGGGCGGGAATTGGGATGAGCCTTATGGCGGCATGGGCTTCGTCGGAATCCGGATTTCGATGGGTCTCGATTATGATTCGACGATATTTGCGCACGAGGCTGGTCACAACATGGGGTTGCTCCACACCGGCTGCGATTCGTACTCTCCGGAGCCAGGTTATCCCTACCCAGATGGGCATATCGGCCAATGGGGTCTGCGGCTATCCTGGTGGCCCTACTTCCTCGCCTGGCACCACCCTGATGACAGCGTTGATCTCATGTCCTATTGCCACACCGGGCCAACCTGGATCTCGGATTACGTTTACGTGAAGCTGTACGAGGCTCTACGCGACAACGGCGCTCGCCAGCCCGCGCTAACGGCCACAGACAGCCTATGGATTCGCGCCGCGTTCAGCGCCGACGGCTCGGCCACGCTGCTGCCGGTATATGGTCTACGCCGCGCACCCACGCAGCCGCCTCCATTCAGCGAGTATGCCATCGAACTGCTGGACGATGCCGGGGCTATCCTCGCCTCGCAGCCGGTTGCGGTGGATCGGATAGCCGACATCGCCGGTTACACCGCGCAATCCATCAGCGTAATCGTGCCACACCCCGGCTGGCCGGTCGCTCTCGTCCGGCTAACGCGCTGGGGGACGCCCATCGCCCAAAGGGTTTTGGTCAGCCCCGCCGGGCCATCTGCCAAACCCTGGCTGGATCAATCTTCCCAGGGATTGACCCTCCATTGGCTCGATCCTAACACGCCAGCCTTGATCCGCTTCACCGCCGACGGCGGCCAATCGTGGACGACGGTCGGGATTGACGTGGTGGGCAGCGCGCTGATCATTGACCAACAGACGCTGCCCGCCGGGGAGGGCTATTTCGAAATCGTGTTCGCCGACGGAAATGGCGTATGGCGTATAGCAAATAGCGAATAGCGTATGGCGCTCTTTCAGTATTCGCCATACGCTAGACGCCATAAGCCATACGCCATAAGCCATAAACCATTTCACCCAAAGGAGACTCACCATGAATGCCATAACCAAACTTTTCCGAACTGGCATCATCGCAATGCTCATCGTATTGTGCCTGTGCCTGGGGGCGAATCCCGCCCTGAGCGGCAACAGCCCCATGGGGGGCGGCAACCCGCTGGCAGACGCGGCAGCCCAGGCGCAGCAGGATTACCAGGCGGATCGAGGAGATGACCCTTCGACCGCTGCCCTGGATTCCTGGTCATCTGCGCCCTTCGCATCCCAGCCGGGAAGAACACAGGGGGTTGTCTTTCCTCCGTTGGACAATCTCCCCTCGATCACTCCCGGCGCGCCCGCGCAGATCATCCCTCTCAACCCGGATGGAACCCGCCGCCTGGCAAGCGACGCCACCTACCCCGGTGAGCAGCTCACCCTCCAGGCAACCTGGAGCGCCTATATGGATCCAACTGACGACGATCTCAGCTTTGTGACGGAGCTGGTCTATCCCTACCCCTACGAAATCCTGCTCGACTTCATGGAGGGAGACGAATACATCACCGAATGCCACGAAGAGGCCGAGGCGCATAAAATCATCTGCACAGGCACATTTACCCCGCCGGCAACGCCCCAATGGCTCGAGGCGTATATCGTGATCATGATCGAGGCCACCTGCTCGCTCTATACCACTCCCCAGTCGTCGGTCAATTTCACCGGCCAGGTCCAATGGAGCGATGGCGCTCCAAACACCGATATGGGTTTCCAGCTTCCGGTGGCCCCCATTCTCGAGCTGACCGTCTTCCCGACGCCCACCGACGGCGCTAAGGATATCATCATATCTCAGGGTGGGTTGGGGCCGCTGCTCAGTTGGAGCGATTACAACAGCGGCCTGGTTTGCAACGCCAACCCCGATCCTGAAACCACCGACATCTATTACGAGGCATACCTTCGCAAACAGGGCGGATCGTGGGAGGATGTCGGCGATGGAACCAACTGCACCCGCAACCTGCTCTTCGGCCCGAACGACATCACCTGCCTGGAAGATGGCACGCCAGCCCTGTACGAGTGGGAAATTGACGCTATAGATGTAAAATACGAAATATGCCGCGATCCAGGGGTTAACACCTTCAAATTCACCACCGGCACCTGCTATCCTACCATCGAAAAAGTCACGCCCAAATTTGAGGAATATTTCCTGACCGGCCTGAGTGTAGACAATCTCTATCACGTTGAGGTGAACTGGCTCGGCACCGCCTACGGCGATCCGCCCGTGGCCCCGTTTGGAACAGTTGAGTTCGAACTGAACGGCAACGTCATCCAGGAAACCGGCCAGGAATGGGGCGCCGATCATACCTACAACATGGGCAGCGACTTCAATGCCAGCCTCAGCGGTGGGGGCAACACACTGGAAATCACCGCCATCAACAGCGAGGGCATCGAGTCCGATCCGTATACGCTCGAGCCAATGGTTTTTCCCATCCCAAACTGGATCACCCAGTTCGCCCTGGGCAATTTCCAGGTTGACCTGCAAGCCATGACCGTCAAATACGCGCGGGACATCGAATATCCCGATCCCCACTTCCAGGCGCAAGTTCACGTTCCCGGCTGGGTGCCCTACCTGGGCGGCGCTAACATGGGAATCGTCGAGACTTATGCCAAAGTCGGTGCGGAAGCCTGCTCGGATGGCAGCGGCTCGGTCAGCCTGAGCGGCAATACCGGCGTCGAACTGACCCCAAATGCAACCCTCTCCGGCGGCGTCTCAGGCGTTGGCAATGTCAAGCTCGGCCCGCCGTCAGGTCTCGACCTGACCGACGCCTCCTTCGCACTCAACATCGGGGGGGAGATCAAAAAGGAAATGGGCATCGCCGACCTGGTGCCCGGCCTCAGGGCTGCCGAAGAATGGTGGCTGGTAGGGCGCATCGTCAAATGGTTCAACAGCAAAGCCAACGTCGAAGCCGCCATCGGCCCCCGGATAGACATCAACGCCAATTTCAAAGACGAAAACGATGTACTCAAATTCGACAGCGGCGGCGGCACGGGGCTGATTGACATGTCGCTGACCCTGACGCTGCAAGTGTTCGAATCGCTCAAAGCCAGCCTCACCGGCGGCGGCACGCCGCGCGTCGTCGTGCAGGTGCCGCCTGCGGGGGCCTGGGGTTACCTCAAAGAGCTGGCGATCCGCCTATACGCCAAAGCCGTCCTCACCGTGTGGAAGTTCGAGGGCGCCTGGGAGCGCGGCGTCACCTGCTCGCTGCCAGCCGGCGCTTGCGTCAGCGACGAAGGGGAAGACCGGGCTGCAAGCGGCCCCACCTGGCATCTCATGGAACGCGATTACGTGGGTATAGATTATGCGTCCTTTATAGGCAGTACCTCCCCCCTGAAGGGAGATGGGTTAGAGGAGGAAGTTGCATCTGAAGCCCCGCTCGTCACCAATGTATTCCCGCTGGCGAATCCCGCTCTGGCGGTGCGCGCCGACGGGCAGCAGATGGTTCTTTGGGTTCACGATGATCCTCTGAAGCCGAACGCCCAGGGCGAAGAAATCTACGCCGCCAACTGGACCGGCTCGGCCTGGATCACAGACACCCTGACCGACGACAACTTCCAGGATTTCGCCCCCCAGGTAGCCTTCGATACCGACGGCGACGCGCTGGCCGTGTGGGAGCGCACCAACACCGTTCACATCTCGCCTTCGCTGGATGTCACCTACACCAATTCATTCGAAATCGGGTGGGCTGAGTGGGATGGCGTTGATTGGTCTGCGCCCGCCAACCTGACGGGCAACAGCCTCCTCGACACGGCCCCCGAGCTGGCGCGCGGCGGCGACGGCGCGCTGCTGGCGTTGTGGCGTACCAGCGATGGTTACGATTTCATGGGCGATGTCGGACACCCCATCACCCTCACTTACGCCGTGTGGAATGGCAGCGCCTGGAATGCCCCGGCAGCCGCGGCGACCGGCCTGACAAACATCATCGATGTAGATTTGGCCGTTTACTCCACCAGCCAGGCCGCCATCGTGATGGCAAAAGATGCTGACGGCGACCCGCTTACCGGCAGCGACACCGAGCTGATCTACGCCGCCTGGAATGGCGCAGCCTGGAGCGCCGTGATGCCGCTCACCAGCGATGCCATCACCGACACCACCCCCACTCTGGCCTTCGACGGCAGCGGCCAGCCGGTCATCGTCTGGCTGCGCGACGGCGCGCTGGTTATGCAGACCGGCTGGGCGGGCAGTCCCGCCCCCGTGCGCCCCGATTCCACCTCCGGCGCGTTCCTCGACTTCAAACTGCTGCCCGACCCCAGCGGCAACCTTGCCTTGCTCTGGCAAAGCCTCACCGTCGAAGGCGTGGACGTATCCTACGCTGTCTACGACGCGGCGCACACCTCCTGGAGCGCCGACCATCAATTGACCGATGACGACTCACTGGAAGAAGCCATCTCCCCGGCCTTCGCCGCCGACGGCACACTGTACATGGCTTACCAGAAAGTCGCCATGGAGTGGATCACGCAAACCTACCAGATTTCCCCCACCCTCACCATCACCGTCACCCACGTCCCTGAAATGGAGCAGACCGATCTTTACCTGTTGAGCTACGATTTCGAAACCGATCTCGCCATCGGGAGTGAAGATATCGCCTTCTCGGTGGAGAATCCTGCCCCCGGGACTGGCGTCATCATCAGTGCGACCGTCCACAACCTGGGCGATTTCGCCGTGACCGGCGGGGTCGCGGCTTTCTACGATGGCGATCCTGGCGCCGGGGGGACGCAAATCGGGGCATCACAGCCCCTCGATTCCCCCTTCCGCTCCGGGGTGACGGATACTGTCAGCGTCGCCTGGAGCGTTCCGGCAGGCGCCAACCCGCACACCGTTTACGTCATCGTTGACCCGGCCAATGCCATCCCGGAGGACAACGAAGCCAACAACCAGGCTACGCGCGGCGCAGTCTTGCCCGATTTGAGGGTGGACTGGGCGCACAGCATCCACAGCACCGACAGGATAACCCTCACCGCGGCCATCATCAACGCGGGCTACTCGCCGGCCATCGCGCCCTTCCCCGTTATCTTCCGCGCCGGCGACCCCGCCACTGGAACGATGTTGGGCGCAGTCAGCCTGGGGAATAACCTGGCGCCGGGCGAACAGATCACCATCTGGCAGGCGCTGGCTGACCCATACACACTGGCCGGCCTGGGCGACACCTTCTGGGCTGTGGCCGATGACACCGGGGTCGTCCCCGAATCCAATGAGACCAACAACGCCGACTACGGTGCTTTTGGGGTTCTGCCCGATCTGACGCTGGACGCCAGCGACATTCAAATCGGCGAAACGGTCACGGTGACAATACACAACACCGGCGTGACCACCGCGACGGCTGTTGCGCTGACAGTTTGGCAGGACGGCATCACGGGAACTGTGCTGCTCAACGGAAACATGGGCGATATCGCCCCCGGTGGGAGCCAAACCATCGGGCTGGCGCTCCCCGAGGGGGCCACCTCCCTGTGGGTCAAAGCCGACCCTGACAATCTGATTGCCGAAAGCCGGGAGAGCAACAACCTGGCTGTCAAACATTTTTCGCCGCCAACATACTATCTCTATCTGCCGGTCATCCAGCGAGATTGGCCGCCTCCCACCTGGCACTTCCAGGTTGTGGATGCGCCGCTGTACATCCAAAATGTGTCGCTGCGCAGCCTGGCCGTAGATAGCGCCGATCATTTGCATGCGGCCTACGGCGGCGACCATCTCTACCACGCCTTCGATAACGGGGGAGGCTGGCAATACGAGGTGGTGGACGACAGCCGCGGGGTGGGCCGTTGGGCGTCGCTGGCCCTGGACAGCGACGATCATCCGCACATTGCCTACGAGGATGACGGAAACGGCTGCCTGAAGTACGGCCGTTTCGATGGCGCAAATTGGCACATCGAGACGGTTGACTGCTCGAACGGCAACACCGGCGCGTACGTTTCGCTGGTTCTGGATGCCCAAGACCGCCCGCGGATCGCCTATCACGAATACGCCACTGGCGACATCAAGTCGGCGCGTTGGGATGGGACACAATGGAACATCACAATAGTGGAAGTCGGTCAAACCGGCGTCAACTCGAGGCTGGGTCAGTTCAACGATATCGCGGTTGACAGCAGCGGCGTCACACATATCACTTACAATGATGGCGGTTGGGGCGGCGTGAACCCGGACCAGTTGAAACATGCTGTTTGGGATGGATCACAATGGCAGATGGAAGTCTTGCACGCCGGTGATTGTTGCCATTACAACTCGTTGGCCGCAGATGCCAGCGGCCTGCACCTCCTCTACCAGACTTACTCTGATTCCAACACCACGGTGCTGCTCTACACCGAGTACACAGGGGGCGCATGGCAGCCTGCGGAGACTATCATCAGTAACAACTACTTTTTGGATAATCCTTCACTTGTGCTGGATCCGGCCGGACGGCCGCACATCAGCTTCACTTACCGCATTCCTGCGAGCAATGAGCTGCGCTATACTTACAAAGATGGCTCCGCCTGGCAAATGCAAACGGCCACAAGCGGGCTAGGGGTTTTCACAGAGGCCACCTCCCTGGCTTTGGATGATTCAGACAACCCACAGATTCTCTATTGGGACGAGAAACAAGGGCTGCTTGGCTGTACACGTTCGAACGGCAGCATCTGGAACACAGAAACAGTGGGGGAAAGCGGGGATGTGGGGTATTATTCCTCACTGGCGCTCGATGACGATGGTCGCCCGCACGTGGGTTATTTCGATGCTCAGGGAGGCAAGGTCAAGTACGCGGCCTGGGATGGATCGGCCTGGCATAACACAGTCGTTGAAGGCAGCACGAACTCGGGATTATTGGCTTTAGGAGGCAACCTCGTACTGGCATTAGACAGCCTCGGCAGCCCGCATATCAGTTATTTCTTTTCCCCGGCGTCTGAGACTCACTACGCATCCTGGACTGGTTCAGCCTGGCAGATCTCGGGGGTGGAGCGAGGCCGCAATAGCACCGCCTCCCTGGCCCTGGATGCCAACGACCGCCCGCTCATCACCTACCGTGCCGATCCCGAGGGCCAGCGTTACGCTTTTTGGGACGGCGCCGCCTGGCAGTTCCAGACTATAGACCCGGCTGGCTCTTTCGACAACCGCATCGTCCTGAACAGCGCCGGCCGCCCGCACATCATCTACAATCCGAATTACGATCTGAGATACGCCTGGTGGGACGGCGCCGCCTGGCATACCGAGACAGTGGATAGCGATGGTACTATCTGGATGCTCTCGCTGGTTTTGGACAGCGCTGACCGGCCGCACATCAGCTACCAGGACAACTCATCTATGGAAATCAAATATGCCTGGTGGGATGGTAGTCAATGGCATAAGGAGGTGGTAGATTCCACCTGGCGGGGGGCATACCCCTCCATCGCATTGGACAGCGCCGACCGCCCGCACATCAGCTACTACAACCTCGATCTCCGCAGTTTGAGATACGCCCGCTGGAACGGCAGCGCGTGGATCATCGAAACTGTTGCAGTCGGGCAAGTTGGCGAGTACACTTCGCTGGTGTTGGACGAATACGATTTCCCGCACATCACGTACTACGATAGAGCCATGAAAGATCAACTTTACGCCTGGCTCGGACGGTAGCGAATGGCAAACAGCGTATGGCGTATGGCAAATAGCAAATAGCGAATGGCATATTCCGATGATTCGTGTGCGCCATAAGCCATACGCCAACAAGAGGAAACATTTGGAATGATCGGGAGAGAAATTCTTCCACGCGCGATTGTCATATTCAGCTTGCTGTTCTCGCTGATTGTGGCGGTGGGGATGCTCTGGGTCAGCTCTCAGGGTGTATCCGCAGCCGTGGTTAACCCGGCCACTCCCGATCAGCCTGCCGGGTGGCAAGTTAGCCGCTCTGTGACATCCACCATCAACCTGCCCATCGTGCTGAACGGCTGGCCGCCTCCAACCTGGCATTCGGATTGCCCCGATTGCCCGCGTTATGTGAAAGACACCACACAGCGCGCCCTGGCTGTTGACTCTGTTGGAATCCTCCATGCCGCCTTTGGCGGAGACAACCTGTATCACGCATGGGACAATGGCAGCGGATGGCAATACGAAATCGTCGATTCCACTGGCGGTGTGGGCGGCTACGCGGCGCTATCACTGGATAACGCCGATCATCCCCACATCGCCTACTACGATGCAGCGAACCAATGTCTCAAATATGCGCGCTTCGACGGCGCATCCTGGCATACCGAGACAGCCGATTGCGGCTACGGAGGGGTTGGCTGGCACATATCACTGGCGCTCGATGGCAATAACCGCCCCCACATCGCATACCATGATTATTACGTAGACTCCCTCCGGTATGCACATTGGGAAGGGGCGGATTGGCTCATCGAAGTCGTCGAAGCCAGTCAGAATGGTTACAGCACCTTGGTTGGCAACAATAATTCCATCGTCATGGACAGCGCCAACCAGCCGCACATCCTTTACAGTTTATCTGGATGGGGAGAGATACCTTACATTTTCCAACATGCCTGGCGGGACAGCCAATGGCATATCGAGATCATCGAGAAGCAAGAATGCTGCTTTTTCAATTCGACCGTGATTGATGACAATGATCTTCTGCATGTCGCATACCAGACCTACTCGGATCCCAATACGGCAGTCATTCGCTACGGCGAGTACGATGGCAGCCAATGGCTGACCCAAACGGTGGTCGCCAACGATGACTTCTTGATCGGCCCATCCCTGGCCCTGGACAGCGCTGGACGACCGGGTTTCAGTTACCTCCGCCGAGTGGGGCAAACCGTCGAGGTGGAGTTCACCCGCTGGGATGGGAGCGCCTGGCAAACCCAGACAGCCCAAAGCAGGCTGGCTGGATCGGATTTGTTCGCGCCGCCAGCCCTGGCGCTGAATGGGACAGGCAACCCGCTGATCTTGGTTCATCTCCCAAGAACTGCCGATCTCGATCTCTATCGGTGGAACGAAACAGCCTGGCAGAGCGAGCCTCTCAACCAGGGGGGAAATGTGGGAAAGTACGCCTCGCTAAAACTGGACAACGATGGAAACCCGCAGATCGCTTACCTCGACGATCAATTGTATGCACTCAAATATGCCCGCTGGGATGGATCAGCCTGGCAGATACAAACCTTGTCAGATGAAGAATATGGCAATTTCGGCATTCCTTCGCTGGCAGTGGAAACCGGAAGCAGCTACCCACGCATTGCTTACAAAGGCCCAACCGGACTCGAGTACACCGCCTGGGATGGGGCAGCCTGGCAAACCGTCACCGTAGACCCGGATGTTCCCGATTTCTATGGCGGCGCTTCGCTTGCTTTGGATAGCAACGGTTACGCTCATATCAGCTATTACACAAATGACGATACCCGCTACGCATATTGGGATGGCGCAGCCTGGCAGATTGCTATTGTGGACAGCGTTGGCGCTTACGAGCCTTGCCCGACATCCCTGGCGTTGGACAGCTTCGGACTCCCTCACTTTTCGTACTTCGACCTGAGTAACTTGATGCTGCATTATGCTTACTGGAACGGCTCGGTCTGGATCACTCAAACGGTGGATAATTCAGAAAGTATTGACTATTACAATTCCCTGGCGATGGATACGAACGACCACCCGCATATCGCCTACCGCGAATACGTCAACGACGACCTCCGTTATGCTTACCATGACGGCTCGACCTGGATCACCCAAACCGTAGACAGCGATGGCAATCTGGGCTTCTTTCCCTCGTTGGCGCTCGACAACGCCAACCGGCCGCACATCAGCTACCACGACAGCACCAACGATACCCTCGAGTACGCCTGGTGGAATGGTTCGCAGTGGATCATCGAAACGGTGGAAAGCGGGAACGTGGGTTGGTACACATCCCTTGTGCTGGATGTATACGGCTATCCCCACATCGCTCACTATGATGCGTCCCTGAGAGACTTGCGGTATATCTGGTTTGGGCGGTAGCACATAACCGATGCGATCTTTACGGGGAAAAGATACCCTCCGGGCGTTGGTTACCCGGAGGGTATCTTAATATTCAGGTGAAGCGTGTGATCAGATTTTATTGTTATGTTCCAAAGTTATGACCACATTTCCCCTTTTGTGTCCTGTTTCGACATACCTGTGCGCCTCGGCAATTTGCTCCAACCGATAACGCCGATCAATGACCGCCTTTATTTTTCCCGCTTCAATCAGCCCTTTTAGGAAAACCAGGTCTTCTGCCTCCAGGCTTGCCGAAGAATTAACAGAAAGGTAGACTCCCTTTTTCTTCAGCGATCCTTTACTCCGTGAAGACGAAATCTTACCAACCGCGTCAAAAATAACATCAAATGCCATACCGCGTCGGGTCAAATCCTCTTTAGTGTAATCAATTACATCATCGGCTCCCAGGGATTTCACCAATTCCAGATTCTGGGTACTACATACTCCGGTAACATGCGCTCCAAAATACTTGGCAATCTGTACTGCAAAAGTACCAACACTTCCCGAAGCTCCATAAACAAGAACTTTTTGCCCACCCTGGATTTTTCCCTGTCTAAGAAAACCCAATGCCGTAAGTCCTCCGCAGGGAACAGCGGCAGCTTCCTCATAGGTCATATTGGCCGGTTTTATTGCCACAGTTCCGTCTCTAAACTTACTATCTTCAGACAGACATTTGTATTCGGCATAAGCGCCAAAACCAAAACCGGAAAATGCAAAAACCTGGTCACCTTTCATGAAGTGTTTTACATCTTTTCCGACCGTTTCGACTTCCCCGGCCAGCTCAAACCCTAATATCGTTACTTTTTTGGGTCTCAAGAGACCATTATAAAGTCTTGCGGCAAATGGGTCTGGCTTTCGCATACGACAATCCCCCGCGGTGACTGTTGTTGCATATACATTTACCAGTATCTCATTATCTTTCGGGTCAGGTTTTTTTATCTCCACGAGATGAAGAACCTCAGGGGGGCCATATTTTTCATATGTAACTGCTTTCATGAATATTCCTCCAGAATTACTGCTCCACGACTGATGAAATTCGGGTATCCAGTTACTAACGGGAAAAGCCCCAGACTTGGGATCCTTCACATCAAACCCGGAAGAGCCTTTAAAGTGATAACAACATTTCCCTTTTTATGTCCCATTTCGACATACCTGTGCGCTTCGGCAATCTGTTCCAGCGGATAGTGTTTATCAATGATCGCCCTGATCTTTCCCGTCTCGATCAACTCTTTGACGGAAATCAAATCTTCAAGACTTCCCGGGGCAATTGCACAGATTACTTTCTGGCTGCTTGCCCTTGAAGTCCATATCATTTCAACAAGCTGCTTCACCTTGAAGCTGGATAAAAGATAGCGCCCGTTTGGCTTTAGCGAGTTTCTACACCGCGCGAACGAACTCTTACCCAGGATGTCAAATATCAGATCATAGGTCTCACCATTTTGGGTAAAATCCTCTTTGGTGTAATCTATAACCTTGTCCGCGCCCAAGGATTTTACGAATTCCAGCCGCGGGGCGCCGCAGACCCCGGTAACTTCTGCTCCGAAATATTTAGCAAGCTGAACCGCGGCTGAACCGATCCCTCCAGAAGCGCCATTGATCAGCACTTTTTGCCCGGGCTGGAGATTTACTTTCTTGAGCAACGGCAGGGCCATGATTGCGCCATAGGGAACGACGGCGGCTTCCTCGAAAGTCATATTGGCCGGTTTTATCGCCAGCACACCGTCTTCAGGCATGCAGAGATACTCGGCATAAGCGCCCATGCTCTGGCCGAGGTATCCAAATACTTGATCGCCTTTCTTGAAGCGTTTTACATCTTTGCCAATTGATTCGATTTCTCCGGCAAATTCACTCCCTAATATTGTTATCTTCGGTTGTCTCAGGCCAAAAGACATTTTTGTAATGAGCCAGAAGAGGAAAGGCATATTGAACTCGTGTGGGGTAATATCTTTGAAATTTCGCGCCACAAGATCCCCATAATTTACAGATGTCGCCCGGACCCGAATCTGGACTTCATTGTCCTTCGGGGAAGGTTTTTCCATCTCTTTGGGCTGAAGAACATCGGGGGATCCGAATTTTGTGCAGATAATCGCTTTCATGTCATTTCCTTTGTGTTTATGAATTATTATCATCAAAAGAAAACAGTAGCGGCAAAAGTGACATACAAAGCTGTCTGACAACTTATGGATTTAC
>DYIZ01000028.1:20242-49860 GCA_020723385.1 Candidatus Aquidulcis sp. | reverse complement strand
ATTCGGCGGGAAATATCCCAGATTTGGGGTGCGTGGGTGTGCGAAGCACACCCACGCACCCCAAATCTGGGGATTCCTCCTGTTGGAAACGGGAGAGCCGAATTAACCAAAATGGGTGTTCGCGAACGGCAAAGCCGATTGCAAACACCCATTTTCGACCTCCACTTTTGACGGGAGAGCCGCAGTGATCTATCCCATGCGGATATCTTCCACTTTGACCACCAATGGCTCGACCAGGCTGCGGAGTTTTTCCATCTCGATGCCCTTCACTTTCACAGTGACAGAGAACAGCATTGGCTCGTCGCCCACAAAAGTGCCCAGGGCGAGGATGTTACCACCAGCATCGAAGATAGCCTGGCTGATCTTGGCGATCTGGCCGGGTTTATCGGTCAATGATAGCGTCAAACGAACGCCTTGCTCACGCGCGCCCATCATTTCCAGGAATACTTTGAACAGATCGGTCTCGGTGATAATGCCAACCACCTCATCGCCGCGCATCACCGGCAGGCCGCCAATTTTATTGTCGGCCATGATGCGGGCGGCTTCCTCGATCGGCGTATCCTCGGAAACCGTGAGCACGTTTTTCGTCATCACCTCTTTGACGGTGATCTTGCTCAACAGGTAATTCATCTCCCAAATGCTCAGGGTGGTGGCGGGAGAAGCGGATGCGTTGAGCAGGTCTTTATCTGAGACGATGCCGACCAGTTTGTTATCTTTGACCACCGGCACCCGGCGAATGGCCTCGCGGCGCATCATAACCAGCGCATCGGGAATGGGCATATCGGGCGATACGGTGATAATGGGGTATTTCATGCGTTTTCCAACGATCATAAGAGCCTCCTCTGGATGTGAATGATCCGTAGAAATTTTGATACAATTTTACTACACTGTCGGGAAGTCTATTCGCCAAAGGCTTTTAGAATTCGGGCAATGTGCTGTGCACCTTTGATGTACAAATCCAGCCGCATGTTTTCATTCGGCGCGTGCGCCAGGGTGCCCGGGTAGCCGACACCCGCTGAAGCGATGGGCAGGTGCAGGTATTCGATGAACGGATGATTCGGCCCCGAGCCGCCCACCATCGGGACAAGCTGCATTGGCTGGCCGTACACGGGCGCGGCAGTTTCTGTAACGAGTTTGATGAAAGGATCATCGGGATCGGTGCGGGCAGGCTGTTCGCCGCCCAGGAAGGCCACCGTGACATCCGGGAATCCCTCGGCATCGAGGTGCGCCCGCAGCGCTTTGAGCACCTGTGCGGGGGTCTGATCTGGAACGAGGCGGAAATCCACCTTTGCCGATGCTTTTGCCGGGAGCACCGTTTTCGATCCCGGCCCCTGGTAGCCCGAGGTCAGCCCGCAGATGGTGCAGGTTGGCTCGAAGACTTCGGCCAGGCGCAGCTCGACTCCGCCCGTCAGCCCATTGAGAAAATGATCTACCCCAAAGCGCTGCTTGTAATCATCGGCAGTCTCAGGCAGGGCGGCCATCAGCTCCCGGTCGCGGTCAGACGGGGGCCGGATGGGATCGTAAAACCCGGGGATGCGGATACGCTCATCGGGGCCTTTCAGGGAGGCGAGCGCCCACACCAGGCGCCACGCCGCATTCGGAAAGATTGACCCTCCCGTCCCAGAGTGAACATCCATTGCCGCCGTCGTCACTGACAGCTCGACGTAGCAAATTCCGCGCAGCCCCAGGTATTGCATGGGTGTCTCGCGGTGATCCACGCCCCCAAATTCCCAGATACAGCCATCGGCGGTGAGCTTATCGGCGTGATCTCGCACAAAATCTTTGAGATGGATGCTGCTCACTTCCTCTTCGCCCTCGACAATGAACTTGACCGTGCAGGGCAGCTCACCATCGGCATCCAGCAGCGCATCAATGGCGAAGAGCCGGCTGATCATGTGGCCTTTGTCGTCGCTGACGCCGCGCCCGAAGAGCATGCCGTCGCGCACCTGCGGCTCGAAGGGCGGGCTGTCCCATAAATCGAGCGGCTCGGCAGGCTGCACATCGTAATGGTTGTAGAACAGCAGCGTTTTTGGGCTGCGGCCTTTGCGGCTGCCGAGAACGACTGGCGCGCCGCCGGTGGCGATCACCTCGACGGTAAAGCCGCGCGCCTTCAGCATCTCGCTGACCAGCGCGGCGCATTCGTGCAGCCCCCAATTCTGCGCGGCAACGCTGGGCTGGGCTACCAGCCGCGACAGCTCGGCGACACTCTCGTCGAGGTGAGTTTTCAGGTATTGGTCAATTCTATTGAAATCGGTCATAGATTCTCCTCGCATCAAGCAAAACCATTTCCCAAGCGAAAGCGCCCCGCCGTACGCCAGGAACAACATTTTTATGGTCTCTCCGATCCAGCACCAAAACAGGAATTTCAGCACAGGGATTTTCAGCGCGCCGGCCGCAATCCCGACGATGTCGAAGACCGGGTTGGGAATGACTGACAAAAGAACGATTGGCAGCGAGCCGTATTTTTGCATCAAGACGGTCACCTGGTTGTAGAATTTGACGCGGGCGACGACGGCCTGCCCGCTGAACCCGGCCAGGTAACCGGTCAATTCTCCCAGGGCTGCCCCGGCACCCGCGGCAAGCGCAATCCCCGCCGGGTGCAGAAATCCCGAGCCGCCCATGGCAAAGACCACTGCGATGCCCGGCGCAGGCAGGATCACCGTCGCATACGAAAGCAGAACGATGACGAAGACACCGGCATAGCCATAAGGTTTCAGCTTTTCAGCCTGATCGCCCAAAAAGTACACGCCCACGCTGATGCCGATGACAAGCGCCAACGCTAGAATCCGTGCGAGGGTGGTGCGGGTTTTGTATGTCATGCCAGGTGTGTCAACTAGCCGGTGATTCAACGAACCGGCGAGTTGCTGCCCGCCGGTTCGTTGAACTGCCAAATCTATGCTTCTTCGATCTCGACCGAGACCAGTTTGACGCCGGGATATTCCGGCTTCATGGGGTCTCGCGGCGGGATGGACATCAGCACATCAATACCCTCGATCACCTGGCCGAAGACGCTGTGTTTACCGTCCAGCCAGGGGGTAGGGACGTGGGTGATGAAGAATTGCGAGCCGTTGGTTCCCGGCCCGGCATTTGCCATGGAGAGTACACCCGTTTTGTCATGCTTGAGCGAGGCGTGGAACTCGTCAGCAAAGCGATAGCCGGGGCCGCCGCGCCCGGTGCCGGTGGGATCGCCGCCCTGCACCATGAAATTGGCGATCACCCGATGGAAGATCGTGCCGTTGTAGAAACCCGCCCGGGCCAGGAAAACGAAATTATTGACCGTCTTGGGAGTTTTGTCGGCGTGGAGGCGGATCACGATCGCGCCTTTATCGGTATTCAGGGTAGCTGTATAGACTTTCTTGGGGTCAATGATCATTTCGGGGGGTTTTGACCATTCTTGGGGTGTCATTTTGAGTATCCTTTCGAGAATCAGTTATCAGTAATCAGTTATCAGTAATCAGTTATCAGTAATCAGTAATCAGTAATCAGTTATCGGTAATCAGTTATCAGTTGTCTGTCATCCAATACTGTTCACTGATCACTGATCACTGATCACTGATCACTGTTCACTTTTCACTTTTCACTGTTCATCATGCAGCAACGCCTCGATCCTTGCCACGACCATATCCATTGCCACCTCATTGTGGCCGCCCTCCGGGATGATGACATCCGCGTAACGTTTGGACGGCTCGACGAATTCCATGTGCATCGGGCGGACAGTGGTCATGTATTGACGGATAACCGATTCGATCGTGCGGCCGCGCTCGGCGATGTCGCGCTGCAAGCGGCGAATGAAACGGATGTCGGCATCGGTGTCTACGAAAATCTTGACATCGAACAACGCCCGCAGCCCCGGCTCGGCGAAGATCAGAATCCCATCCACGACGATGACCTCCATCGGTTCGATGTGGACCGTCTGACTCGTCCGGCTGTGAGTCTTGAAATCATACACTGGCAGGTCTGCCGGCTGGCCGGATTTGAGCTGTTTGACGTGTTGGATGAGGAGCGGGGTGTCGAGTGAATCCGGGTGGTCGAAGTTGAATTGCGACCGGTCTGCCAAAGGCAGATCGCCGAGGTCTTTGTAATACGCGTCGTGCGGCAGGATTACGATATGGTCGGCGCCGACTCGTTTCAGGACGACACTCGCCACGGTTGTTTTGCCGGAGCCTGTGCCGCCGGCGATTCCAATGATCAGGGGGGTTGTGCGATTGAGCATTATGGAATTATACTGGAAGCGCAAGAAAAACGGTAAAAAATCGCCGTCTCGATCATTAAGAAACAACACCCCGAAGGGTGTTGTTTCTTGGAGAGCCACCAAAGGGAGTCGAACCCTTGACCTGGCGTTTACGAAACGTCTGCTCTACCGACTGAGCTATGGTGGCAGCCAATGCGCCGTGCGGCGGGATTATACCAGAAGAAATGCAAGCGGTAAATTGGAAGTTTGGCGGCCTGCCTGGAGAAACTGATGGATATTGCTATGCTCTCTTATCATACCTGTCCGCTGGCAACCTTGGGCGGCAAAGATACCGGCGGGATGAACGTCTATGTGCGCGAGATTACCCGCCAGTTGGGTCAGATGGGCATTCACGTGGATGTGTTTACCCGCTCGCAGGATGAGCATGTGCCGCACGTGCTTCACGATCTCGGCTACGGCAACCGGGTGGTACACATCCCAGCCGGCCCGGAGATTCCACTTCCCAAACAGGAATTAGCAGCTTATCTCCCCGAATTCGTTGCCGGGGTGAAATCCTTCGCTCAGGCCAAAGGCTGCCGTTACGATCTGATTCACAGCCATTACTGGATGTCTGGCATCGCCGCGCTCGACCTGAAAACCGAATGGGATGCGCCCATCGTTCACATGTTTCACACCCTGGGGGTGATGAAGAATCGCGTCGCCCAGGAACCCGATGAGATCGAAGGGGATTATCGAGTCCAGGGGGAGCGAAAAGTCCTAAGAGATGTGGACCGTATCGTCGCCGCCACGCAGGCCGAGTTGGCCCAGCTCCAATGGCTATATCAAACCAACGTCAAAAAAGTGACCATCATTCCCCCGGGGGTAGATTTGAGCCGTTTTTACCCGATCCCGCCCGAAGAAGCCAAAGAATTCATCGGCGTCGCCTGCGGGCATCACATGCTGTTATTCGTGGGACGCATCGAGCCGCTGAAGGGGCTGGACGTCCTCATCGAGGCGCTGGCAATTATGCGCCAGCAGGGGACTTTCGAGCGCTACTGCTACTGCCTGGCAGTGATCGGCGGCGAGCCGGATGTTACCCCCGAAGTTATGACGAAGGAAATGACGCGCGTCCAGGCCTTGTGCGAGCGATACGGCTTGAGCGATATGGTCACATTCCTGGGAAAGCGCGGCCAGGACACGCTGCCGTATTATTATTCGGCTGCGGTGGCGGTGGTGGTGCCCTCGCATTATGAATCTTTCGGTATGGTGGCGCTGGAAGCGATGGCGTGCGGCACGCCAGTGGTCGCCTCGCAGGTGGGGGGGCTGGCCTACCTGGTGCAAGACGGCCAAACGGGTTTCACCATCCCCACGGCTGATCCGCAGGCGCTGGCTGACCGCCTGTCGCTGCTCTTGAACGACCCCGAGCTGCGCTGCCGGATGAGCGATAACGCTCACGCGGTGGCCTGTGATTATGGCTGGGAGAAGATCGCAGAAAGGCTGGCGGCTCTTTACGAAAGTTTGCTGGCCGACACCAATGGCTAATAGGCGGCCAGCTCCCAATGACAATCATGGAGAAAAATCTATGAAGAGGATTCTTGCCAACCGCCCCATAAAGTATTTGAAACGCGTTGCCCTCGTTTTGTTAGGCTCGATGGTAGTAGGATTGACGATACTATTCGTTTACGCTCGAATCAAAGATAGTGCGGCCCTATCCGCTGTGCCCGACAGCAGCCAGCTCGTTGACATCGGTGGTCGGAAAGTGCATTTTCATATCCTGGGGCAAGAAAACGATGGCCCTGCCATTGTTTTAATCCCCGGTCAACCGGGCAACGCCTCCCCTGACTCCGGTTGGTGGATAGCCGTGCAGCATGAATTGGCAAAAACAATGCGGGTGTATGCCTACGATGAACCCGGTTATACGTGGAGCGATCCCGCTCCGCAGCCATTTACCCATCTGCAATCGGCAGACGCGCTGGGCGATGCACTGACAGCCTTAGGTGAAGATGAAGTTATCCTGGCGACATTTGCCAATGGCAATCTGACGGCGATGGACCTTTACCATAGTCGCCCCGGACAGCCGCGCATCTTGGGCATGTTGTGGATAGACCCGGATGAACTGACGCCTTCACGGGCATCTCGCCTCGCCAAAAGGTACGATGAGCTAAATGTAAATGCCACAGTCCCTCTGCTGCGAATCTTGACGGAAGTTGGGATTGGACGTTTGATTTTGTATGATGAGTGGATAGCCAAAGAAGACGACGCACAGTTAGCCGAGCTTCTTCCGGTTGACGTGCGTGAATCCTTCGACTGGGATTATTACAATCTCGTCAAGGCGACGCGAGGCTGCCGGAATGGTTTGAATGCCACATTCGAGCGCGCCGCGACCTACGTGGACGATTTGAGATTCACTTCCAGCTTTGCAACGCCAACCGATATACCCCTATTCATATTGCAGACTGATTTGATCCGGGAGCGTGCAACCCTTTCGCAAGAAGCGATAGACATGATCCCCGAACAAACAATTTGGTATCGTTCCACTGTCGAAAACTCCCTCGGAGGGAAATATATTCATATTCCTGGCAGCAGTCACTTGATTATGCTCGAACGGCCTGGGGAGGTGGTCGAGGCAATGAAAGCTTTGGTTGCTGAGATAAAACCGGTTGCATGTTGCAGCGTCCGCGCCAGGTAACGCCCGAAGGCCATCGGCAGCGGCGTCTGGCCGTAGCTCAGCGCCAGCCGCAGCGGCGTAGGATGCCAGCGAATCCAGCGCTTATGCCAACGGGATGGCGGCCGGTTGATCCTCAGGTCAGCCAATCCGCAGCGGCTGTCCAGCGGGGTAGTCTCGCACCAGCGCCGGATGCGGGGGTGAAGTAGCGCTAACGAACGGCTGAAGCCGTCGCTACGAGCCGCTCCGTTCGTAGTTGCGGCTTCAGCCGCACTCCCGCCGAGACGACTGAAGTCGTCACTACGAACCTGAAATGCATCCGGCATCGCCCGCGCCGCAAACACCATTGCGGGCAGTGTCAAGTTCGGGTAGGGCAGCGCTGGAGGCTGCGGGAGTCGCTCCGCCGCCATCGCCAGATCCAGCCATTGGATCAGCCGCCCGGTGCGAATCACCAAATGCGCCAACGCGTGCAGCGACAGATAAGCCAGCAGCGCCAGTTCCGAAGGCGCCCAGGCGCGCTGTCCCAGAATTTCAATGGGCGATGCGCTGTCCCACAGATGATCGGCCAGGTCTGGCGTGGGCAGGCCGCCCCACAGGATGCGGCTCAGGCCGGTGTGAACTTCCACCGGGCGGGGGTTATCGCGGTGCTCGGTATGCCAACTAGCAACCCGGCTGCCTGGAAAATTATACGTATCGTGATGTCCGAGGCTGGCCTCCGGCGGAATGAGCCGGTAGCCGAGACCGGTCAGGATGGCTGCCATTGCCTGTCGGTCGCCGGGATGGATGAGCAGATCGAGATCGGCCATCGGGCGCACGGCGGGGTCGGGCAGGTAATGGGCAGCGAACAACCCGCCTTTGAGCGGCATCACCTCCACCCCAGCGCTGCCGCAAGCCTGCAAGATTGCTTCCAATTCCCCCAACATGCGCTGGATACGTTCGGCGTTCGCCGTGTATGCCGAAGCCAGATCGCCGCGAAAATCGGCGGGCAGGGCCGCGTACAACCGGGAGGCAGGCAGCGCTGTGTGCAGATACGGGCCGATCCCGTGCATGAAAACCACCCGCCGGGCGTGCTGCCAGCCGGTTGCATCCCAATTGGGTACAGCGGCCTCATCGGGATTTCTCAGCCAGGCGATGAGCACTGGCAGGATGGCATTTGTGCTGAGTGTGTTCATTCATTGCCGCCCGCGTTGGCCGCTGCCAATGTATCCAGCGCATCCACCGCCTCGTCAGGTGAGCCGTTCATAAAAAGGCGGTATGCGCCTCCCACCACCCGCGCCGCGCCCTGCTCCATTTCATCCGTCCAGCCGATCTCCCACGGCCAAACAACCTCCAACTCGGTGAGCGCCTCGGCCCGGCTGACCGGCTCGATGTGCGTCGCGCCATGCTCGCCTCGCGTCAGCAGCACCACCAACCCGGGATCGGCGTGGGTCATCGTCGAGTTGGGGAAACGCGCTTCGAGATCCACCACCAGCTTCCACTCACGGTTGACCTGCACCGGCTCCAGGTTTGCCAATTCAGGATAAAGTAATTTGACGGATGGCAGCAGATGGAGCCTCCATGGCATTCCCCACAGCGTCACACCCTCCGGGCGCACTTTTACCTGAACCATATCTTCCGTAAGCACCCGATAGCCGCGCCGGGCGCAGGCATAGGTGAGCGTGGATTTTCCTGTTCCGGTGGCTGCTGTCAGAACCAGGGTCACGCCATCTTTGACGACACACGCTGCATGGATGTGAGCGAAGCCCCGCGCCAGGCTGAGCGTGGCTTGCCCCATCGTCTCGATGAAATTGGCGCACACGAACCGGCGATCCTGCGCCGTTTGGGGGCTGACGTGCCCAAAGGCGATCCCCGCCCGCAGATCTATCACCGCGGTGTCGTTGGGGCCGAATTGGTAGTAGAGCAGGTGTCCCAGGGGGTGAAAAACCGGCTTGGGGCGCGCCCCCTCCGGCTCAGGATAGCGGGCATCCTCTGTGAAAAGCCGCAATACCAGCGGGTTGGGATCATTCGTCTCGCCTGCCGGAAATCGCCCAAATGACTCGTTGGCTGCTTCCAGCAAATGCGGATCGTTGGTCTCGAAGCGCAGCGCTTCGCCCATCAATGTGAACAAGCGTGTATAGGCGGGTTTTGGGTGGTCGAGGGGCGTCAGCCGTCGCATGGGATGATCCGCTGGTTATGGCTGGCGGTCTTTCGCCAGAATCTCGTTGGCTGCCGCTTCCACCTGCGTCATCGCCTCTGGCACGCTCATCTCACCTTTCATTGCTTTGAGGAAGAAGTCGGCGGTCTTTCCATACACTTCGAAGGCGCTGGCAGTGAACGGTTTGAACACTTCGCCGTATTCCATCGCCGCCAGGATGGCCTGCTGGTTGGCGGGCGGGTGAGCGGTGTTGACTGCGGAACTGGCTGCCGAGCGCCGCGCCGGGACGCTGTGCCCTGGCGCACCCCAGGTGTTGGCCTGAAACTGCGGGTCGAGCAGCGCCTGCACCAGCGCCCAGGCTGCGTCGGGGTGTTCGGAGGCTGCCGAGATGACGTAGCCGGTGACGCTGAGCGGCGTGTACCGCTTGCCGTCCGCGCCGGCGAATGGTTGTACGATATCGTAGCGGATATTGCCAGCCTGGTTGAGCTGCCCGACAGCGAAGAAGCCGTTGAAGCCCATGGCCGCTTTCCCGGCGATGAAGGGGTCGCCTGGCACGCCGGTTTGCGAGCCGCCGTAGGGATCGTACAGCGCGGCGTGGTCTTCGCTCACCAGCTTGGCCCACCATTCGACGGCAGACAGCGTGGCGGGTTCAGTGAAATTCATCAGGGTGCAGTCGGCGTTGGCGCAGAAATCGCCGCCGAAGCCGCGCACCAGATGCCGCTGCCAGAAAAAGGTCAGGCCGCCGTTCCAGCCCCATTGTTGGATCGCGGCGGGGTCGAAGCCCGCTTCGGTTGGATTGCGCCCCTCGGCGTCGAGGGTGAGCCGAATCGCCGCAGTGCGCATATCCTCGAAGGTCCAGGCATCGCTGGGATAGGCCAGCCCGGCCTTGTCGAACATATCTTTGTTGAAATAGACCACATCGGGCGCGGCGGTATCGGGCAAACCCCACAGCGCATCTTCCCAACGGAATTGTTCGAGCGGGCCAGGGTAGAAATCTTCCAGGTCGAGTGATGCCTGCTCGATGCGGCTGGTCAGATTCAAAAAGGCGTTTTGGCGGACCCAGCGTTGGGCCATGATGCCCTCGATGCGGATCACATCCGGCAGATCGTTGCCGGCCAGTTGGGTGTTGATCTTTTCAAGCACGCCGGACTGCGGGGTGGCTTCGAGCAGGATTTCCCACTCTGGGTGAGCGTCATCCAAAGCCTGGATGGCAGGCTGGAACGAAGCCAGCTCAGGCGGGGTCAGGGCGACTTCCAGCCGCAGTTTGACGGGCGCGCCGGGCTGCGCCTTGCCGCAGCCAGAGGCGAGCAAAGCCGCCGAGACGATAATAGATACAATTGCCGGGAATTTTCGGGGTGGCGTTGACATTTTCCTCCTTGATCACTCGACCGCGAATTCTTCCGCGCTATTCGCCCCTGTTGCACCTTTCGTGATTAGCGCCTAACCGAGTAACTGCTCAAGGCGGACGACAGTCCGCCGCTGGACGCCGGTTGCTCGCAACCGCCTCGTCCGGCGGGAGCAAAGGGTTATTCGGATCGACTCTAAATCACTATCTGCGTTTAATGTCCGGTTGTGAATAGTCTGATAAAATAGAAGTATCGGGTAATTAAGATAATTATACTATTATTTATAGATGGGAGTGAAGCGGCTTTGGGGTTTGCCGCCAGCCGCCAGCCGCCTGTCACCTGCCATACGACTCCCACTCTTCTTTTGCTCACCCAACGCCGATGCATCTCGCGATTGTCACCCCCTATCCCCCCGCCGTCACCGGTATCGGGCAATATGGCTATCACATCAGCGGCGCGCTGGCCCGTTCGGGATGTTTCGACCGTATTACGCTGCTGGCCTCCGCTTCTCGCGGCTTAATCGCTGACGGCGCAAGCGCTGGCGGCGCAAGCGCCGAGCGCTATGCGGGGCTGGAGATCGAGAACATCTGGACGCCGGGGAGGCTGGATTCCGGCTGGCGTATCCTGACTCGCCTGCGGCAGCTTCGCCCTGATATTGTCTGGTTCAACCTGGGAGCGAGTGTTTTTGGCCGTTCCCCGCTGGCGAACCTGGCGGGGTTATTCAGCCCGTGGATGTGCCGGTTGATTGGATTGCCCACGGTGGTCACTCTGCACGAGATGGTCGAACAGGCCGACCTGCGGGCTTTGAAAGCCCCCGGCGGGCCGTTAGCCTGGCTGGGAGCGCGGCTGCTCACGTCAATTACCACCCGCGCCGATGTAGTGTGCGTCACTTTGCGGCGTCACGCCGATTGGTTGGCGAAACGCCGTCCCAACCTGCGGGTGATGCACATCCCGATCGGCAGTTACGACACCCCCCGGCGGATGGCTGATTCGAGCCGCCATGAGTTGTTGATTTTTACAACGATGGCCCCCTTCAAAGGTTTGGATCTTTTGTTGGATGCTTTTTGCAGCTTGCAGCCGCATTACCCGGAGCTGCGTTTGACCGTTGCAGGGGTGGAAAATCCGCGCACGCCCGGCTATCTTGGAGAAATGCAGCAGGCCTTTTGGGAGAATCCCGCTATCCGCTGGCTGGGGAGCGTTCCCGAGACGGGTCTGCCGGGAATCTTCGAGCGGGCGACCCTGGTGATTCTGCCATACCGGGCGACGACCGGCTCATCCAGCGTGCTCTACCGCGCCGCCACCTGGGGCCGCGCGGTGGTGGCATCCGACCTGCCAGAGCTGCGCGCCGCCGCCGATGAAGCTGGCTTCAAGCTCGAAATGTTCCCCAGCGGCGACGCCCCCGCGCTGGCTGCCGCCATCGAGCGGATGCTGCTCGACCCGGCGCGGCGGCTTGCCCAGGTGGAGCACAATTTCGAGATGGTTTCTCATACCACCCTGGACTCCACCGTTCACGCTTACCAGCACGCCTTCGACCTGGCTTTCGATAACCGCAGCCGCAGGCCGCGCCAGGTTTCCTCGACGCGGCGACAGGAAGCAGCGTAATGGCCCGGTCTCGCTTGTTTCGCTGCTTCTCGGCTTGGAGGAAAAAACCGCTTCAAACAGCTATCGGGATTAGCTTTGTCCTCCAACTCCCGTTGATTGTGACGGCGCGCTACCGCTTGAGTTATGACGCCTACGTGCATATCTTCTTCGCCGATCATTATCGCCACGACTGGTGGTCTTTGTGGGAGCCGCGCTGGTATGCGGGATTCCCGGTAAACTCTTCCCCGCCGTTGGCGCACCAGCTTGTGGCGCTTTTATCGTTCCCATTCGGCGTTGAGGCGGCTTTTGCAATCGTGCTGTTGGCGGTGTTGGTCGCGCTGCCAGTGGGGGTTTTCGCTTTTGCACGGGTTTTCGTCCCGCCGGATGCAGCCGGTTACGCGGCTGTCATGGCGGCGGCGCTGCCGTCGGTTTACCTTGCCGCGCACGCCTTTGGGCAGTTGCCGACGCTGATGGGTTTATTGTTCGCCCTCCTGGGTTTTGCCTCGCTGGCAGAGTACCTGCGGAATGGGCGTATCCTGGATGGCGCGCTCACGGCGGCGCTGGTGGCTGTGACGGCTGCCGCGCATCACGGGACGCTGCTGCTGCTCCCGTGGGGCGCGGCGGCGGTTGCTCTTCATCTGGCGCTCAACCGCCGGGTGGGTTTGCGCCCGCTGATTGTCCGGCTGGCAATCTTCGGCCTGTCGGCTGGTGCGGCGGCGCTTATTGTGATCTGGCCTTTCTGGCAATGGGGACTGGGGGAGACGATGCAGACGCCGATTGACCATCTCTCGCGGCATAATTTCCTGCTGGATCCGCGGGCGGCGTTGATGTTTTTCTGGCCGGTTTATGGCCCGCTGGCGCTGCTAATCCCGTGGGCGGTGTGGCAAGTCCGCAAGCGGGAACTGCTGGCCCTCGAGGTGTTGTTCGTCGGGTTGTTCATCCTCGGCCTGGGCGGGACGACACCCTTGCCGCGCTGGCTGTACGGCTCCGGCTGGGCCTGGCTGACTTATGACCGCTTCGCGCTGTGGGCGTCCGTGGCGCTGCTGCCGTTGGCGGGAATAGTGTTAACCACGAAGGACACAAAGGGACACGAAGGGCAGAAATTAGCTACAAGAAAAGAAAAAAGGGACTTTGTGCTCTTCGTGAGGAACTTTGCCTCCCTTGTGTTTCAAAAGAACTTATCCCTCTCCATCACCCTGGGTTTAATGAGTATTACCGCCGCCGTCGCCTCGCTGCTGCCCACGATTTTACCGACGCAGCCGAAGGCGCTCGATTTGCAACCGGTCGCCAGTTTCCTGACGGCCAGCCGCGCCGAGTGGCGCTATCTGACCTTCGGCTTCGGCGATCAAATGGCGAGGCTCTCGTTGCTGACCACAGCCACAACGATAGACGGCAGTTACCACACAGCTCGCACGATACCCGAACTGCGCGTCAGCGGCATCGGCCAGATCGATTCGGCTTATTGGAATCCACTGGGCGTGGAGGCGCTCGGTGCGATCATCGAGCGATCCAGTTCGTACGGGGTGCGCTGGGCATTCGTCAATCACCCGGCCTATGCGCCGCTTCTGGCGCGGCATGGATGGACGGCGTTGGCGACTCTCTCGAATGGCGTCGAGGTTTGGGAAAACCCCCGGGCGATGAATCCCCCGCTAGACGCCGACCCCGCGCGGCCCAGTCTGCTGGCGTCGGTTTCGTGGGGTCTGCTGCCGCTGTTATCCCTGGCTGCGGCGGGTTTGCTGACGTGGAAGGGGCGAGATGGATAAGATGATTCTTGAGAACCAAGAACCCTTCGACTGCGCTCAGGGTGCTTCGATCAGCGGTCTGAGCGTAGTCGAAGACCGGTTTGCGCCAAAAACTAAGCCAGCCAGGTTTTTGTTTTTACTTTCCATTGGGATTTTACCGGTGGCCTTGGGATTTTGGTATTACCTGCCGGTCATCCTTGGGCCGGCCGACCGCGTGTATCTCACTTATGACAGTGTGCTGTTGTATGTGAGCGACGCTGTTGGGTTGATTGCGGTCGCAGCGTGGGGATTGAAAATGGCGTTGTCACACACAGCGCTCCGCTTTGGACAGAATTTCTTCGAGTGGCTGCTGCTGGCAATCGTTGTGTTGGCGACAGCCAGCGTCTTTTGGTCCCGGTCGCCGGTCGTCTCGATCTACACTGCGCTGCACTTCTGGCTGCTGCTGGCGCTGTTCGTCGCGGCAAGCCGCGAGCCAGACGCCTGGCGGGCGGCGGCGGTGGGCTGCACGGTAACCGCGCTGGTGCAATCGGTCATCGGGATCGCCGAATTCGGGCTGCAAACGACGACTATCCTGCGCCCGTTGGGGATGGCGTGGCCGGGTGATCTATCTGCCGCGGTAAGCGGTGCAAGCGTGGTGCAACTGCTCGATGGGACGCGGTTTCTGCGAGCTTACGGCGCGCTGCCCCACCCGAATATCCTGGGCGGTATGCTGACCGCGTGGATGGCAGGCCCGGCAGGATTGTTTCTGGCGGGCGGCAAGCGCCGTTGGTGGGCGGCGGCGGTGTTCGGCTTGGCGACGATTGCGTTGACGCTTACTTTTTCACGCTCGGCATGGGTGGGGTTGGCTGCCGGTGCGCTGATGGCGACGATCCATTTCCGCGTGTTCGACCGCCGCCGGCTGCTGGCGCTGGCGCTGGCGGCCATCGTTTGTGGTCTGGCGGCGGTCATACCGGCGCGGGCGTTGATTTTCACCCGCGTCTCTGGAGCGCCGGTTTCCACAGAGATCCGCTCCACTTTGCAGCGGCTGACGCTGACCGGGCAGTCGCTGGCGTTCATTCGGAAATATCCGTGGGGCGTGGGCGCAGGCGCGTACCTGACTGTAACGGCAGTCGAAACGGAGGGCGATTACCCGGTTGAGCCGGTACACAACGTCTATTTGCTGGCGGCGAACGAACTGGGCGTTGCCGGGGGAGTGTTGTGGCTGGCGGTAGCCATTGGGGTAGTGATCGTCTCGCTGAGAAACCGTGCCCCGCAGGGGGCGTTGCTCTCGGCGGTGGTCGTTGGACTGCTGGCGATGGCCGTATTCGACCATTACCTTTGGTCGCTCCCGCCGGGGCGGACGCTGCTGTGGCTGTTTCTCGGCTTATGGGCCGGGCACGTAAGAAGGATGAAATGATCGCGGTAAATGCGCGCGTATTGCACCGGAAGGCCATGACCGGGGTCGAGCGATTTACCCTCGAAGTGGTGCGCCGATTGGGCAGCCGGGTGAGACTGATCAGCCCGGCGCGCCCGCTGGATGGCTTCGCCGGGCACGCCTGGGAACAGGGGATTCTGCCCGTCCGGTTGGGAGGCGCAGCCCTGTGGTCGCCGGCCAACACGGGACCGCTGGCGGTCGCCAATCAGGCGGCGACGATTCACGACATGAGCGTTTTCGATCACCCGCAATGGTTTGCTCCCCGCTTCGCGGCGTGGTACCGGTTTCTGCTGCCGCGGCTGGCGAGACGGGCGCGGCGGATTATCACGGTCTCGGAGTTCTCGAAAGAGCGCATCGTGACCCGATTGGGAGTGGCTGCCAGTCGGGTGGTGGTCATCCCGCCGGGGGTGGATGCGGCGCGGTTTCATCCATCGGGCGACGCTGAAATCTTGCGGGTGCAGCGCCGTTATCAATTGCCGACCGTTTATGTTTTGGCTGTCGGATCGCTGGAGCCGCGCAAAAACCTGGGCAAGCTGTTCCGGGCCTGGCAGATCGTCCAGCGTGAATATCCCGAAAGCGCGCTGGCTGTGGCGGGCGGGGCCGGGCGCGTCCATCGCAATACCGGTTTCGAGCGTTTGCCTGAGGGCGTGCGGCTGCTGGGTCACGTTGACGACGCCGATCTGCCCGGTCTCTACGGCGGCGCGGCAGCCTTCGTCATGCCGTCCGTGTACGAGGGGTTCGGCCTGCCGGTGTTGGAGGCGATGGCCTGCGGCGCGCCGGTGGCTGCCTCCCGCGCCGGGGGCCTCGTCGAATCCGTCGGCGACGCCGGGCTACTGATAGACCCGGCTAACGTCGAGACGATGGCTCATGCTATCTGCCGTATGATGTTCGAAGAAGCATTGCGGCGCGATCTGATCCAAAGAGGCTTTGCGCGGATTGGAGCTTTCTCCTGGGAACAGACTGCTGAACGGGTGTGGGAGGCGCTGAATGGCTGATCCGAAGCTGGCCTTCGTGATTGATGCATTGCCGGTCATGGGCGGGGCGGAGCGGCTGTTGGCGGCCGCGCTGGAGGTGTTCCCCGATGCGCCGGTTTACACGCTGATCTTCGATCGCCCCGCTTTCGATGGAACAATTTTCGCCCGGAAGGAAATTCACACTTCGTTCGTTCACCGGATACCCGCGGGACGGCGGTGGTATCGCAATCTGCTGCCGTTGCTGCCATTGGCTGTCGAACAGTTCGACCTGCGCGGGTTCGATATCGTTGTATCATTTCATTACGCGGTGGCGCAAGGCGTGGTGTTGCGCCCCGATCAATTACACATCAGTTATGTCCATACGCCGATGCGGTATGCCTGGCAGGAATATCAATCTTTTATAAAGGAGGCTGGCGGCGGCCCAAAGGGTTGGGTTGCGCGGCTCATTTTGCACTATTTCCGATTATGGGATGTGGCGGCGGCCAGGCGGGTGGATCATTTCGCGGCGGTCTCCCAGTGGGCGGCGCGGTGCGTTTGGCGGGCCTACTGGCGCGAGGCGGAGGTGATCTATCCCCCGGTGGAGATAGATCGGTTCCGTCCGCTGGAGCCGCGCCAGGATTATTACATCGTTGTCTCCCGGCTGGTGCGGCACAAGCGTCTTGATGTGGTGGTGGATGCTTTTTCCCGGTTGGGGTATCCGCTGCGGGTGGTTGGCGACGGCTCCGAGCGGGCGCGCCTGTCGAAGATGGCGGCATCCAACATCGAATTTCTCGGCTGGCAGCCCGATGAGCGGGTGGCGGAGCTTCTTGGCCGCGCCAGGGCATTCATTCATGCCAACGAAGAAGATTTCGGCATTGCGTTGGTCGAAGCCCAGGCCGCTGGCTGTCCGGTGATTGCTTATGCCACCGGCGGGGCGTGTGAAACCGTGATCGAAGGTGAGACGGGGCTGTTCTTCGCCGAACAGTCGGCGGACAGTCTGGCGGAGGCGGTTTCGCGGTTCGAGAGGGAGAACCTGCGCTTTGATGTCGCTACCCTGCATCGCAATGCGGCGCGTTTTGGCAAGATACGTTTTCAGCAGGAATTTGCCGCGATGATCGAGTGGGAGTGGCGGAAGTTCAGAGGCTGAAAGGACTTCACAAGACCCCGGGATTTCAAAACCCCAGGGATCTGAAGAGCAGTGTGGATCGGATTGCCAATCCGACCTACCGATGGTGGTGCATCACAGCAAATCCCAAAGGGAGAATCTGTAGAAGGATTGAGATCATCCTGTGGGTGGTAGAATCGAAATGTTTATTGGGAACTATCCGATCTTCACCCTCGTTCTAAAGGAATCCCGCCCATGATAGACTGGCTCAACCTTTTCGCTAATTCCTTATGGATACTCGGCCTGGCGCTGGCGCTGGCAACGTTCAGCTTCGCAAGCTGGCAGGCCTCGCTCAATCACGAAAAGCTGCGCGTCCAGTTCGACCGCGCCAACATTATGAATGCGTTCAATCTCGCCGGTATTTTCTTTTGCGCCGGGTTAGCGGCCACCTCGCGCCGCTGGTGGGAGATTGCCATCTGGATCGTACTGTCAGTGGCGTTCGCGGTGCAGATTGTGATGTCGGTGGTGAAGGATCGTCGCAAGAGTATAGAATAATCATCGTAAGGTGGCGCTTGTTCAGAGTATAATCAAGCAGAATATCTGCAATATCAGAAATTCAGCAAGGAGTAACTATGGACCTGACGATTCAAGTTCGACAGCGAGGCACGTTGACGTTGCCGGCCGAATTGCGCGAGAGATACGGCATCCAGACCGGCGATATTTTACGGCTGGTTGACCTGGATGGCGTTTTGGTGCTTACCCCGATGTCGCCGATGGTCCCGGAGCTGGCGCGGGAAATCGAGAAAACACGGCTGGAAACCGGGCTGACCATCGAAGAACTTCTGGCGGGGATTCGCGAACAACGTGAGCGCTACTACGCTGAAAACTATGCCTCCGACAAATCCGAATAAGCCCAAAGTTTTCGTAGATGCCGATGTGTTGTTTGCTGGCTCGGCCGCTCCGAGTGAGAACGGCGCCAGCCTGGTTATCCTACGGATGGCAGAAATTACGTTGATTGATGCTGTGACCTCTCAACAAGTGATCATCGAGGCAGAACGCAACCTGGCTGCGAAGCTGCCTCAAGCCTTGTCTACATTTCGGCTGCTGGTCAGCCGATGTTTGCGCGTCGTCTTATCGCCTCAGCCTTCAGAGCTTGCCCAATTTGCAAATCTGGCTGATCCGAAAGATGTTCCCATCCTGGCAGCGGCTGTTCGCGAAGAATGCCAATGGCTGGTCACGTTCAATATCCGTCATTTTCAGCCAGGACACCCATCGGTCACAGTGATCCGCCCGGGCGAGTTCATTTTGCGCGTACGGGATTTGCTGACGCGTATCGGCCCTCGAACGAAAGCGTAACTTTTTTACGACGATTTTTGGAGAGAATGCAATGTATCGAAAATTACCTCGCTCCTTATCCCTGCTCGTCAACCTGTTCCTCCTGGCGAGCTTGCTCCTCACCGCCGCCGGGTGCGACCGGGTGACCCCCGCGCCCACCGAAACGAATACTCCAACCTCTACCCCCACTCCGCCGCCCACGGCGACACCGACCCCCATGCCTGGCATAAACGTGCCGCTCGACGACAGCGGCGCGCCGCTGCCGCCGCAGGTCATCGCCCGCAGCCCCGGACGCGGGCAGGAAGTCCCGCTCGGCGGGGCTTTCGAGATTACCTTCGACCAGGCGATGAACCCGGAGAATACCGCCGACGCCTGGCAGATCATCGGGCCGGAAGGCCAAACCGTTGAGGGCGCGTTGAGCTGGCCTGACTCACGCACACTGCGCTTCTCCCCGGCGCAGCCGCTTGCTCCCGGCGCGCTGTACACTGCCACGCTCTCCACCGTAGCCGCCAGCGAGAGCGGCGTGCCCCTCTCTGAACCGCTCAGCCTCGAATTTCAGGCAGTCGGCGAACTGCAGGTCAGCCAGGTTTTTCCAGCAGACGGCGCATCGGATGTCACCAATGACGCCGCTATCACCGTCATCTTCAATCGCCCGGTCGCGCCGCTGGTTATGGCCGAAGAACAGCCTGACCTGCCCGATCCGATCAGCGTTGATCCGCCGGTTTCCGGCGTGGGCGAGTGGGTCAACACCTCCGTATACGTGCTGCGCCCCGACAAACCGCTGCGCGGCTCCACCACTTACACGGTTCAGATCGCCGCCGGCCTGACGGATGCCGCAGGTGAGACGGCGCTGGCCAGCGATTACTCCTGGCAGTTCAAAACCGTCGCTCCGTCCATCGGGTATCTCGAAATGGTGAAATCCGGTTACATCAACCCGCCCTACGCCCAATTCGATGTGCCCCTCGACGAAACCTTCGCGGTATCCTTCCTTCAGCCGATGGATGCATCGGCTACAGAAGCGGCAGTGTATTTCGCCAGCCTGAATGGAGGGGAAACCGTCCCATTTATCACAGAATGGAATGATGATTTTACCCGCATGATCATTACTCCCACCCAAAGGCTTGCCCTGGAGACGGATTACGCGCTGGTTATCGGAACGGGGGCGCTCTCCGCCGACGGGGGTACGCTTCGAGAAGGATTGGATTGGGCTTTCAGAACCGTCCTGCCCCCGGCGATTTTCTACACCATCCCGGCTGATGGGGAGGCGGTGGTAAGCTTTTATGATTACTTTACGATCTATTTCGTCTCTCCGATGGATTTGAATTCCTTGAAAGATAAGGTGATCTTCAATCCACCACTGGAAGGCGGCGGCGACAACTGGTATTACTCACCGTGGAACAGTCAGTTGAGTTTCTTCGGCTTCAAGCCGGCGACAACTTATTCGGTGCAAATTCTTCCGGGGATGGCGGACCCTTATGGAAACACCATCAACCAGGGGCAGACCATCCGATTTACCAGCGGGCATCTCAGCCCCTCGGCGCGGCTGAACATGCCCTACAACACAGCGATCTATCGGGTTGGCGGGCCGCAGGAATTCTACGCCAGCTACGTGAACGTCAACGCCGTCGAGCTGAAACTCTACCGGTTGACAGAGGAAGAATACACCACGCTCTCCTATCCTTACACGCCTTCGGAAGCATCGCTCGTCTGGCAGGAGCGCATCACGGATATGGGCAGCCGCGATGAGCAGATGCTGGAACGCCTGGAATTGTCGGATTCGGACGGCAACCCCCTGAAAGCAGGGTTTTACTACCTCACGATGAAAGCCCCACCATACTGTCCGGAGTGCCGCTACGCCGACACGCGCACGATCATGATCGCCAATGCCAACCTGACCTTCAAAACGACCGAAAACGAAGCGTTAGCCTGGCTCACCGATCTGACCACCGGCCTGCCGGTCGAAGGTGTGCCGGTAACGATCTTCGATCCTTATCATAACGCTATCGGGAGCGGGGTCACCGACGCCAACGGGATCCTGTACCTGTCAGATTTGCCGCTGCCTGAGTATCCCGGCGAAACCCGCTACGCTTACGCCGATAACGGCGAAATCTTCGCTTACGCCGACAGCAATTGGGGCAGCGGGGTCTCGTCGTACGATTTCGGCATTTGGGGCGAATACTATAACCGCCTTAACCGCCCGGTGGCTTACGTTTACACCGACCGGCCAATCTACCGCCCCGGCCAGCCGGTATATTTCAAGGGCATCCTGCGCCTGGACGATGATCTTACGTACAGCCTGCCCGCCGACTCAGATGTGCGCGTTGTCATCGAGAGTTATGATGGCGAGCAGATTTTCAATGAGACTCTGCCGCTGACAGAATTTGGCAGTTTCTCCGGTGAATTGCAATTAGACAGCGAAGCCAGCCTGGGTTACTATGCGATCTACGTTTACCGTCAAGATTCAGTTGACGCTTCAGGCAGTGTATCGTTCAACGTTGCCGAGTACCGCAAGCCGGAGTTCATGGTCAATGTTTCCGCCGAGCCGCGGAAAGTCCTCGGCGGGCAGGAATTCACCGCTATCGTCGAAGCCGAATACTATTCCGGCGGTAACGTAGCGGGAGCCGAAGTTTACTGGACGCTTACCGCAGAAGCTTATTCTTTCTACCCAACCGATAAATACAGCATGTACAACTTCGATGATTTCGATTGGGACACCGGATACTATGATTACTGGAGCGGCTATTTCTACGGCTACGGCGAAGTGATCGCCTCCGGGCAGGGGGTGACCGATGGAAACGGCCAGCTTGTGGTGACGCTGCCTGCCAGCCTGAGCGACTCGGGTATGGGCCGCACGCTCACCTTCGAGGCCAGCGTGACCGATCTCTCGGCCAACACGGTCAGCGGGCGGGCGGGCGTCGTTGCCCACCGGTCGTCGGTGTATCCGGGGGTGCGGGCGCTGTCTTACGTGGGAACCGCTGGAGACGAGGCTACCTACGGGGTGGCGCTCCTCGATTGGGAGTCCAACCCCCTGGCGGGCCAGACTGCGGATGTCTCCATTGTCGAGCGGCGTTGGAATTCGGTGCAGGTGCAGGAGCCTTCGGGCCGCATCACCTGGGAAACTACCGTCGAGGAAATCCCGGTTTACACCGGCACCGTGACGACCGGCGCAGATGGCCTGGCGACGGTCGTGTTCACCCCGCCCAACGGCGGCGTGTTCAAAGCAAGAATCACCGCCCGCGATGGCTATGGCAACACCGCGACCGCCTCCGCCTACATGTGGGTGGCGGGCGAGGATTATATCCCCTGGCGGCAGAGCAACGACCGCAGTTTCCAGCTTGTGCTCGACAAAACCACCTACACCCCCGGCGATACTGCCGAGGTGCTTATCGCTTCCCCGTTTCAGGGTGAATCCTATGCCCTGGTGACCGTCGAGCGCGGCCACATCCGTTACCACGAGGTGGTGCGGCTGACCAACAACAGCACGCTCTACCGTTTGCCCATCACGGCTGACCTGGCTCCGTCGGCGTATATCAGCGTGCTGATCGTCAAAGGGGTTGACGAAACCAACCTGCGCCCTGACTTCCGCATGGGAATGGCCGAACTCAAGGTGGATACCAGCCAGCAAACGCTCAGCGTGACGCTGACTCTCGACAAAACCACTGCCGATCCCGGCGATCAGGTGACTTACAATGTTAAAGTTACCACACTCGACGGCGCGCCCGTCTCGGCGGAGGTCTCGCTGGCGCTGTCTGACCTGGCGACGCTCTCGCTGGCCGATCCCAACTCCCCGCCGATCCTCGACTTTTTCTACGCCACACGCGGTCTGTCGGTGTGGACGGCGGTGCCGATCGTCAACGACATCGAGGATTACAACGCTTTCATCGAGGAACACCTGAACGAAGGGGCGGGCATGGGCGCGGGCGGCGGCAAAGGCGACGACGCGCTGTACGGCGTGATCGAAATCCGCCAGAATTTCCCCGACACCGCTTACTGGACGGCGCATCTGGTCACAGACGGCAACGGGGAAGCCTCCGTCACCGTGACCCTGCCGGATAACCTGACCACCTGGCGCATGGACGCCCGCGCCGTCACCGGCGACACCCGCGTCGGGCAGACCACGCTCGACATTGTCGCCACCAAGCCGCTGCTCATCCGCCCGCAGACGCCGCGCTTCTTCGTCGTCGGCGACGAGGCGACTCTCGGGGCGGCGATTCACAACAATTCAGGGGAGTCCTTCTCGGTCGAGGTTGCTCTCCAGGCGGAAGGCGTTGATCTCGTTTCCGACGCGGCTCAAACGGTCGAGATTCCTGCCGGGCAGCAGGTCTACGTCACCTGGAATGTGGTTGTTCGAATGGACGCCGAGCGGGTGGACCTGGTGATGTCGGCTGCCGGCGGCGGATATTCCGATGCGACGCGCCCAACGATGGGGACGCTCGAAGGCCAGGGGCTGCCGGTTTACCGGTACGAGGTGCCCGAGACGGTGGGAACGAGCGGGATGATCCTGGAGGGGGGCACTATCGTGGAGGCGATCTCGCTGCCCAAAGAATTTACCGTTACCCAGGGCGACCTGACTGTGAAGGTCTCGCCATCCCTGGCGGCTGGCATGACCGATGGGCTGACCTATCTCGAAAATTACCCCTATGAGTGCGTCGAGCAGACCGTCTCGAAGTTCCTGCCCAACGTGCTGACCACGAAGGCGATGAAAGTTGCCGGGCTGTCTGACCCGGCGCTGGAGGCCAACCTGGAAACGCAGGTGAGCACGGCTTTGCAGCGCCTGTACGCCTGGCAGAACTCGGACGGCGGCTGGGGCTGGTGGAAATCGCAGCAAAGCGATGTGCTGACGACTGCCTACGCGACGTTGGGGTTGATCGAGGCGCAGGAAGCCGGTTATGCGGTGGACGCCTCGGTGCTGCAACGCGGCGAGGATTATCTGCGTAACCATTTGCAGACGTTCTCCGGGCTGTCCGAGCCGTACAAGCTCAACCGGCAGGCGTTCGTGCTGTACGTGCTGGCGCGCGGCGGGCAGAATGTGTCAAGCTGGGCCAATCAGCTTTACGATCAGCGGCAGGTCATGGCGCTCTACGCCCATGCTTATCTGCTGCAAACGCTTTACCTTCTGGACAGCGGCGACCCGCGTATCGCCACATTACTGTCTGATATCAACACCGCTGCCATTGTTTCGGCGACCGGAACGCACTGGGAAGAAGCCACGCGTGACTACTGGAACTGGAACACCGATACGCGCACGACCGCCATCGTTTTGGCGGCGGTCAGCCAGATTGATCCAGAAAATCTGCTCAACGCCAACGCGGTGCGCTGGCTGATGTCCAACCGGACGGATGGGCGGTGGTATGGCACGCAGAAGACGGCCTGGACGATCATGGCGCTGACCAACTGGATGGTCGCCAGCGGCGAGCTGAACGCCAGCTACGAGTACGCCATCGGGCTGAACGGCGAGCGGGTGGGCGGCGGCATAGCCAACGCCGATACGCTGCGCGACACCTACGAATTGCAGCTTTCGGTGGCCGATCTGCTGGCCGGCGAGATCAACCGGCTGGCGATTGCCCGCTCGGAAGGCGAGGGCAACCTGTACTACACCGCTCACATGACGCTGGATTTGCCGGTCGAGCAGGTGGATGCGCTCGACCAGGGTATCATCGTCTCACGCAGTTACTACCGCCTTGACGACCGTTCCACTCCCGTTACGGAGGCCTCCGTGGGCGATCTGCTGCTCGTGAGGCTGACGGTCGTCGCTCCGAACAGCCTGCACTTCGTGGTGGTGGACGATCCGCTGCCCGCCGGGCTGGAAGCGGTGGATCAATCGCTGAACACCAGCCAGCAGGCGGTCAGGCCGGAGCAATACGACTGGGAAGACGCGGTCTATAACGGCTGGGGCTGGTGGTATTTCGATCACGTCGAGTTCCGCGACGAGAAGGTGGTGCTATCGGCCAACTACCTGCCCGCGGGAACCTACGTGTACAGCTATCTCGTGCGGGTAAGCTCGCCGGGCACGTACCGCGTCATCCCGCCCACGGCGCAGGAGTTCTACTTCCCGGAGGTATACGGGCGCGGGGATGGGATGTTGTTCGTGGTGAAGCCGTGAGGTGTGGAGGGTGGAGCGTGTAGCGTGAAGTGTGCGGGGAGTTGAGTGGATTAAAGCCATCGAGGGCGGTGGGGAGGGCCGCCCTCGATGCGCGAGACTGGATTAATTCTGGTTCTTCCGTAATTGAATGGATTTATCCACAGATTACGCAGATTTCGCTGATTTAAGCCAAACCTGCCCGAAGCGATTTCATAAATGGCTTTCATCCAGAGGCGCAGCCTTGCCTTCGGCGATTTGCCGCCTGGCGCGCCGGGCGGCTTCGACCAGCTTTGGCTGGGTGCGTTGATAGAGTGCATCCCAGTGCGTCTCGTCTTGCAATGTCTCGATATAGTCTCGAAGATGCTCGACGACCTGGCTTTGCGCGGGTTCGGGCAGGGTTTCCATCATTTTTACCAGAGTAGTAATGGTTGGCGACTCCATAAGTGTTCTTCCTTTCAGGGAGCCAACGCGCTCCTGCCTGTTATTATACCCCGATCGTTCATGCCTTTGGCTTGCGCTCCGGGCGCTTCCGCTCGGATTTGCGCACGCCGCCGGCCATCTCGTACTGGCTGCTGTCTTTGCCCCAGCGCGCGCCGACGGATGCCGATGAAACGCCAACACAATTCAAAGAAATGAGTTGGCGTTTCTGGAATATGGCCTATTGGCTGACAAGAAAGGTTAGAAATTCTACAGCTAGAATTAATGTCATAATCGCGCCAAATATGACGACAATCCATGAATAGAATAGCTTGTTAAATCCCATGCGATAACTATTTTTACGAAGATCAATAATACCAAATACGAAGCATGCTAAACCAAGCAATTGGACCCAAAGTGGAATAATATCAGTCATTTTGTGGTTTCCCAATTAACAATGTCACCGCACTGGACAGACAGAGTTATAAGTTCAGGTTAACGTTTTAGGGTGATTTTTATTATGCACCTTTTTTGATTGGGAACAAATAGAAAGATGGCTCTATAATATTTGGAGGCTATCTACTTTGATCTTTTTTGTATACCCGTTCTTGCCACTCTCTTAATCGTTGGGCTGCAGCATCCTGGTACTTTTTCCTGCTGGTTTGGATCATCCGTTCCCATTCTCTGTTTTCCCATTCTCTCCGTTCCTTTTCTCTTCGATTTTCTTCTTTCTTTTCCTCTTGTTGTGCCTTAAGGGTAGGGCTAAGATAACTCGGTGGTCTGCCGCATATAATTTCTATAGAGGTCAATGCTTCTAAGATGCTAACCTCGAAGAACTCTTTGGATTCGATTCTGTAACTGGACAATCGGTTATGAATTTCTTTTTCGTGTACCTCAGGGGTCTCACTCAAAAAATATGCTTCTATTGTAAAAGGGTGTGGTACACCGGTTGGAGCGTTAAGCTCCTTGACTCGTTCTTCTACTGATCTCTTGGTGAAGCCAATTTTGAGTAAGTTTTGATATTTAGGATTAGAAAGGATATATAGATACCCATTGACAGGTACATATTCCAATAGTTTATCACCGCACTTGATGCAGGCGTGTGATTGAACATTTCCCTTGGCAATAGTTAGGACATTCTCTTGTTGACACTTACGACATTTTACGAGAATTTCAACAGCATCCATAATTGAGCTCTACTACCCTGTCAAAAATAGACTGCCCATAAGAATTATGATTGGTTTCCCTGACCCATTCATTGCTTGATTATCGCGCCCTTGCTTGTTCTATGCAAGCGACTTTGAAGTGCGGTCAAAGAACGATTTCTTCACCGGGCCTGTAAGCGGACAACGGACAGGAACGGACGTCCGCTGGTGTCCGTTTGTCCGCAGTAGGTACGTTGAAGAAAATCGTCCGCGTTCCTCCCACCCTACTATTTCCACCTCAACAACGCCGTCACCGGCCAGTGATCGGACGGATATAACCCGCCCTCATGGGTGCGGTCAACCTCCGCCGTAACCCCCTCGAAATGACTCGAAGCCAATATCCAGTCAATCGCCATTTCCTCATCGGGATGTCCAAAGCCGTGGAAGGTTGCCTCGTTTCCCCCTTCGGGATTTGCCTGCCGAAAGACATCGAAGAGCACTCCGCCGCCGGCTAAATGCTGGTACGCGGAAGAGTTTTTGTCAGCGTTGAAGTCGCCGGTCACGATGAGCGGGCATTGCCGGGCGGTTTGGGCAGCCCACCGCTTCAATAACCGGGCCGACCCTTCAATGGCCGCGGGCTGGTAGTCGAAATGCGTGTTGAGAAATGCCATCATTCTGCCGGATCGCCGATGAATCAACTTGACCCAGGTTGCCGTTCGGGCGAAAACGCTGTCCCAACTTTTACTGCCGGGAATGCGAGGCGTCTCGCTCAACCAGAAACGCCCCGTCCGGCTGACCTGAAAAGCCGATTTGCGAAACAGGATGGGCGCCATTTCGAGATCGGTCGCGCCGCCGCCTTCCCGCCGCACGCCGTAGAATTGATAGTCTGGCAGGCTGTCCTTGATGAATTGGGCCTGGCCATCGTCGCGGCACTCCTGAAGGCCGATCAAATCCGGGTCGAAGGCGTGAATCCTGGCGCTGACCAGCGACTTTCTGCGCTCCCAGCGGTTATCCCCGTCTTCGGCCAGGCCGTAACGGATGTTGAAGGTCATGATTTTGAGCATTCGATTTTCCTGGTCATTCATGGCTGTGATTTTTACACCGATGATTGATCAATGTCAAGCGGATGGGATCGAACATCGGCAGTATCCGTTTATCCGCGCTTATCCGTTGCAGACACTCCTCCGTGCTCTCCAGCGCCGCCAACCGCCCCACTGCCTGTGATATACTTTCCCCCGGCTGAAAGTCTCACCCCGGTTCACAATTCTCACTTTCTGCGATTATCCCTATGCCTCATCTCACCGGAAAAACCCTCGGCAATTACCAAATCATCGAGCGCGTCGGCAAGGGCGGCATGGCCACGGTCTACAAGGCCTACCAGCCCGCTCTCGACCGCCAGGTCGCTGTCAAAGTCATCCACGAGCAACTGGCTTCGGAAGATATCGAATACGTCAAGCGCTTCCAGCGCGAGGCCAAAGTCGTTGCCAGCCTGCGCCATCCCAACATCGTTCAGGTATTCGATTACGGCGTCGAAAACAACCTGCCCTACATGGTGATGGAATACCTCGACGGGCATACCCTCAAGGCCGAGCTGCAAGCCCTGGCAGCCAAAGGCCAGCCAATGCCGTTCGACGAAGTGCGGCGCATCTTCGAGGCCGTTGCCTCGGCGGTGGCTTACGCGCACAGCCAGGGGTTGATCCATCGCGACATCAAGCCTGCCAATATCTTCCTCACCCACAAAGGCGAAGTGATCCTGACCGATTTTGGCATCGCCCGCGTCGCCGGCGGGACGCAGTACACCGCCTCCGGGGTGGTCATCGGCACACCCGATTACATGTCTCCTGAACAATGCCAGGGCGCACATGGCGACGCCCGCAGCGACATCTACTCGCTCGGCATCGTGCTCTACGAAATGCTCACCGGGCGCGTGCCCTTCGAGGCCGATACGCCTCTCAGCGTGATCATGAAACATGTCAGCGAGCCGCCCCCGCCGCCCCGCCAGATCAACGCCTCGATCCCGGAGCCGGTCGCCAGCGTGCTGATGAAAACTCTCGCCAAAGAGCCTGACGACCGCTATCCGCGCGTGGAAGAGGTGATGACTGCGCTGGATTCTGCTTTTGCAAAGAGCAGCGTATCCCCGCTGGTTGCTCCTGTTTCTTCTCGCACCGGTGGGGGGCAATCTATCCCGGTGGGCCGCTCTGCCCCGAAAGATGCCCGCCGCCCGGCGCGTAAAGGTATCCTGTGGGTGCTGGGCTGCGCCGGGCTTGGAGCGCTGAGCCTGGCGGGATTGGCGGTCGTCGCAGTGTTGATCTACAGCGCCGCCCAGTTATCGAAACCTGCCGCGCCCACACTGACAGCCATACCGCCATATCCCGGAACGCTGCTCCTCAGCGATGATTTCAGCGACAATAAACACGCTTGGGATATTGGCCCCAACTCAGACAGCTTTTCCGACGATGAGATGACCCTCGCCGATGGAAAATACCGTTTCAGTATGGCCTCGAAGCAAAGTGTGCTGTGGACAGAGGATGTCCCCAATATTTTGTTGAAAAACTTTTGGATGAGTGTGGATGTGACGTTGGTCGAAACGTCGGCGGAGAGCGGCGATGCGGGAGTCTCGCTGATATTCCGCAAAGATGCCGAGGATAATTGCTACCGCATCCGCTTCGATAATGACGGCAGCTACATCGTGGCGATGAAATCGAACGGCGAATGGCTGACGGTGCAAGACTGGCAATATAACGACGCCATCCGGCTGTCGCCGGGCGTGCCCAACACCTTTGCCGTCCGCATGGAAGGCGCGACGATCACAGTTTACGCCAACGGGCAGACGTTGGGCACACTCACCGATGATACTTTCTCCGAGGCGGGCAAGCTGGCTTTTGGCATCGGCCTGGACAAGGGCGGCGATACTTTCACCGTGGATTTCGACAACCTGATCGTGACCGAATTGCCCTGAATCTCAGGCTGCAAACGCCTGCAAAAAGGCGACGACATTCTCCCCCAGCGTCTCCAGCCGATAGCCGCCCTCCTGCACGATCACCGTCGGCAGCCCGAGAGAGGCGATTCGTCTGCCGATTTCGCTGAATCCCGCCCGGCTCAGGTCGAACCCGCCCACCGGGTCGCCCGCGGCGGTGTCGAATCCCGCCGAGATCACCAGCGCCCGCGGGCGGCAGCCATCAATCACCCCAATCGCTTTATCCAGCACAGACAGATACCCCGCGTCGCTCGTGCCCTCCGGCAGCGGCCAATTGTGATTGAATCCAATGCCGTCGCCCTCGCCGGTCTCGTCTGCCGCGCCCCAGAAGAAGGGGTAATCATCGTCGGGATGGGCGTGCAGCGAGCAGAACAACACCGTCGGGTCGGTGTAGAAAATCTCCTGCGTGCCGTTGCCGTGATGGTAGTCAATATCCAGGATGGCGATGGGCGACTCGCCCCAGCCGCCGCCCAGCCCGGCCTGTAAATACCGCGCCGCGATGGCGGCATTGTTCAGATAGCAGAATCCGCCATACAAATCGCTGGCTGCGT
>DYIZ01000028.1:0-20232 GCA_020723385.1 Candidatus Aquidulcis sp. | reverse complement strand
CCGGCGGGCGGCACAGCGCGTAGGCGGCGCGCTCGCCCTTCAGCACCCGGCTGGCGGCGGTGAGGGCGCACTGTGCGCTCCAGTAGGCCGCTTCCCACGTGCCTTCCAGGATTGGGCTGCCTACCCCAAAGGCATAGTATCCTTTCTGGAAAACCACGCGCTGCGGGACACGCCGCCCCCGGCGGGTAGCGAATGTCTCGGCGATCACCGGCTCGGCGGCGCTGTAATACGCCGCGCTCTCCCGGTAGACGGTGCGCAGATATTCGATGAACCCGGCATCGTGAACCTCGAGGATCGGCTCCAGCCCATGATCGTCGGGGCCGAGGGCTGGCCCGATTTGAGCCGCCGTGACCGCCCGCAGGATAGTCTCCACCCGTTCGGGAACTTCCTCGTAGGCGTAAGGCCGGTCGTCGAAGATCAGTCCGCTGGGAGCGTGTAATTTGTGGGTGACGGAATAGATAGTGTGCATCATAGCGCGGCTTCCAGCCGAAACCAAAACAAGCCACAGAGTGCTCAGAGAAAAAACGAGAGAACAAAGTTTACGTAATAGCTCTGTGATCTCTGTGTTCTCTGCGGCAAATATTTACGCTATCTGCGTAAATATTGAGCGGTAATCATGTGTGAGTTAACAAAGTGAGAACGACATCTTCCAGAATTAGATTCTGACCTTCCCGGCGGCAATCCGCGGTAGCCTGCTGCCCTAAGGCTGCCTCGACATCCAACAGGATTCTGTTTACCGATGTGATAACATCCTGGTCGCCGCCCGAATGATCGAGCGCCACCTGCAATAGCGCCGCCGCCTGGCGGGAATCCCCTTCGGTGACCAATAATCCCGCCATCGAGGTAATAATCACCGCCATAGACACCTCAGATTTTAGGTCTCGCGCAATCTGCAAGGCTTGGATATACCAGCGCCTGGCTTCTTGAGTTTGCCCGATCTGTCGGTTGACCTTTCCCAGGTTGTTCATCGTCAGCAGTTGCGAATAGCGGTTGCCTGTTTCGCGCTTGATGGCGAGACTATCTTGCAACAGCTCGAGCGCCTGTGGATAATCTCCGCACTGGTACGCCACATCCCCCAGGTTGCCCAGGGCGATCGCCAGCACCGGGCGGTTGCCGGTAGCCTGGCTGATGGCGGCGGCCTCCTGGTAGAGGGCGCGTGCCTTCGGATAATTTTTCCAGACTTGCTCGTTTGCCGCCAGGTTGGTCAAAACCCTGGCAATGCCCACCTGATCGCCAATCTCGCGGGCGATAGCCAGGCTCTCTTCGTACAATGGGGTGGCTTCTGAAAGATCGGTCCGAATGTTGCACAGGGTATTCGCCCAATAATTAAGCGCTTGAGCCGTGCCCCAGCCATCGCCTGCCTGACGATACAAAGCGGCGCTGGCCTGAAGAGATTGCACCGCCTCAGTATATTCGCCCGACCAATACGCAATTCGCCCCATGACATCCAGAGCAAAAGCTTCTTCGCGCGGCGCGGGCTGCGCTTGAAAAGTGGTGAGGCACGCTTGAAGCAGGCTGCGCGCCGCGTCGTAATCGCCGAGCCAGGCATGAAAATCTGCCTGCCGCGCCTGAAGCCGCGCCAGGAGCAGCGCGCTGGTTTCGCCAGGCCCGGCGAGCGCGGTCGCAGCGTGCTCGAAGGCTGACTGACCCTCTTGAAAGCGGCCCAGCCCGCGGAAGAAGAGATACAGGCCATCCACCGAACGCGCCAGCTCGTCGAAGCGCCGCGCCCCGATGGCCCAATCCCAGGCGGCGCGCATCTCCTCGATCTCCGCCCGCATCTCGGCTTGAGCCTCGATCTGCCTGCGGCCGCGTAAGTCGCCGGCGCGCTGCTCGAGGAAGGCAGCGTAATATCGGCCATGCGCCTCATGCGCTCGGCTTTGCGCCCCCGGCATGGCTTCCAGGGCTTCGGCGGCGAACTGCTTCAGAATGCTGTGAAAATGAAGCCGCCCGGATTGATTCTGATTGAGAAACGATTTTTCTGCCAGCGCATGGATGGTTGCTGGCGCGATGCCGGCTATGGTCTGAGCCGCTTCGAGCCGGAATGGACCGCGAAAAACCGACAGCCAGGCTGCCGCGCACCGTTCCGCTTCCGATAATAATTCCCAGGAGTGGCGAAACACAGCCCGCAGGCTCCGGTGCCGGGCGGGAACATCCTTCAGCGAAGTGGTTAAAAAATCGAGGTTGGTCTGAATCTCGCGGGCGACCTGTTCGCAGGAGAGTGTGCGCACCCAAGGGGAAGCCAGCTCGATACCGAGCGGCGCGCCATCCAGGATGTGGCAGATGCGCGTGATGTGAGGGCGATTCTCATCCGAAAGGGTGAAGCCAGCGCTCACCCGCCCGGCATTTTGAACGAATAGCCGCACCGCATCATAACTTTCGATGCTGGGTGTTTGTTCGCTTTCGGGGTAAGCCAATCCCTGGATGTCCAGGAGCCACTCGGCTTGCAGATTCAACCGCTCGCGGGAGGTCGCCAGGATTTTGACGTGCGGCGCTTTCTGCAAGAGCTTAACCAGCAGGTCAACCCCATCGAGCAGGTGTTCCAGGCTGTCCAGCACCAGCAGCAATTCCTTCTTTTGTAAATAATCTGCTAACTGATCTTGGGGTGGGCGAGCGCCGCTGAATTGTATTCCTAGCGCATCAGCGATCGTCGAGACCAAAAAATCCGTGGAATTGATGGGGGACAGTGAGACGAGCCACACCCCATTGATGAACAGATCGAGCGCCTCGCGGGCAGCTTGCAGCGCCAGCCGGGTTTTGCCGATCCCTCCCGCGCCGACCAGGGTCAGCAGCCGGCAGTCTGGGTCTCCCAGGCAGGCGGCGATGCGTGCAAGCTGCGCTTCACGCCCAACGAACGGCGTTACCGGTTCGGGTAAGTTGTGGACGTTGGCCGAGCCAGCCATACGAATCCGCTCGTAGAGTGCGGTGGTTTCACTTTGCGGGGCGATGTCCAGCTCGTCTCGCAAAACCTGGCGGCAAATGTCATATTGCCGCAGGGCCGCGCTGCGCTGCCCGCTGCGCGCCAGCAAGTGCATCAAGTGCCGGTGGGCCTCCTCGCACCAGGGTTCCAGCGTTATCTGTCGCCGGGCGTAATAGGAGGCGTGCGGGTAATCCCGGCGCTTCCCGTAATAGCCGGCCAGGCGGGCCTGGGCTTCCAGCGCCTGACGGTGCAAGCGTTCGCGGCGCAGCGCCGCCCACTCGGAAAAAGGGGCGCTGTCGTCAATGAAAAACCCGGCCAGGAAATCGCCCTGGTAGGCGGCATCAGCTTGCTCCAGGTGCTGATGGCAGTCAGGGCAGGCTTCCAGCGCCGGATGCAGGTGCTCCTGGCTGCCCGTGAGATGTGACTCGAAATCCGCTACATCCAGCCAATGGTCGCTGGCAGGATCGAATTGGATCGTCTCACGGCTGATTTGCAGAAAACAGGTTTGGGGATCGTCGCAGATGGCCTGCCGTAGATTGAAAAGGGCCTGTGACAGGTTGCGGCGGGCGGAGCGCTCGTCCTGATCGGGCCAGAGCAGGCCGATGAGAGCATCACGGCTGTGCGGGCGGCCAGCTTCGCAGGCCAGGAAAGCCAGCAGGGCGCGCACTTTGTTGGATTCGAAGCCGGTGACTGGAATCCCGTCCAGGGTCACGTGAAAGGGGCCGAAGAGGTGAATCGCGAGTTTCGCTGCGAGTTTCGCTGCGAGTTTCGCTGCGAGTTTCGCTGCGAGTTTCACTTCGGGTTTCGCTGCGGGTTTTTCTGAGAGAAGCGCCATATCAATCGTTCCCACTTAATGCGGATGTGCCGTAATTCATTATACCTGAACGGTCAGTATTAATCTTTCCTGATAACTGGCTGATATTGAGTGTGTAAAATGAAATCACGATTGTCTTTTCAGGAGGAGATCAATGTTGAAACGGATTGCCCTTATTCTTACTGTCCTTTGTGCGGTGACCCTGGCTTGCAGCCAGAGCGCCATGATGACGCCTGTCCCCACCCAACTTCTGCCGGCTTCGACTATCACGCTCTCGCCTCTTTCCCCAACACCGATCCAAAGCTTACCAAATCCAACACAGGGCTTGCAAAACCCCGTCTTGCTCGCCCGGCCCGACAAGCCTCAAATTGGTCTTAACTTCATCCGCTTCTTCATGGAGGATGTGGGAGGCGCGGATGTCCGGCCCGAGGCGATCTTTGCCGATTTCCAATCGCTGGGTATTCACACCTACCGTCAGCTTGTTCTGGCTGATTTACTGTGGAATGTCGTCGAGCCGCAAGATGATCAATGGGATTTTGCCTCGGCCGACGCCGTGCTCGCCAATCCCGGCTTCGAGCCAATTGTCACCTTATTTGCTATGCAATACGCCTCACCAACGCCGCCCTGGGTGAAAGACCCCAATCAATTCGAGAAAACCCTGGGGCCGGAAGCCCAGGAATACCTGGCGGCGATCATCGAGCGTTATGGGCCTTACGTCAAATATTGGGAGCTTGGCAACGAGATGAACCACTGGCGGGCTGCCGATCCCGGTGAAGAGCCAAGACCGGGGGGCAATCAACCACCTGTAGTTCCGGCGGATGGATTCAGCCCTCAGGATCAGGGGCTGTTCCTGGCCCAGGCGGCAGCTTTCATCCGGGAGCGTGATCCTGATGCCGTGATCGTCATGCCCGGTATGGGCGGCCTGGATGAGTACACTTTGAACAACTGGTTTGCAGGGGTCATCGAGGGCGGGGGCGCAGACTGGTTCGACATCGTCAATTATCACTTTTATCCCAGTTGGGAAATCTATGGTCGCCAGCGGGCAGCATTACAAACATTTATAGATCAAAATGGATTAAGCAATAAGCCAGTCTGGCTCACCGAAACCGGCTCGACAGCCAGCCCCACGCTCACCGAGCGCACCGCCTATCCCAACAGCCCCGAATCCCAGGCGGCCGATATCTTCCGACGTATCGTGCAAGCTTATGGGGCTGGCGACGCATTGGCTATGTGGCACACATACATCGGCAGTCCCGATAATCCCACCAACAACTGGCGGTTATACGGCATCATTTCTGACGAGGGCGAGCTTTATCCTTCCTACTACGCTTTCAAGCTTCTCGTTCAAGAGTTGATCCCTTTCGGCCAGGTAGAGACGCTTTCCAACGATCCGCGTGGGGTCAATGCCTATCGGATTACCACTGATGCCGGGGAAACGCGCTATGTCCTGTGGGGCAGGGGAACCTATCCGGTCCCGGCAGGGATGATGCAGATCACCTCGGTGATTTCCAACCCCGATGGCAGCTTCGACTGGCAGGCGGTTCCCGCTCAGATCGAGTTATCGCCCAGCCCGGTTTTGTTGAAGTGATCGCGCGCATGTTGGCAGACTTCATCACACGAGTTGAAAGATCAAAATCCGAACAATGCCCCCAAACTTCTCGATGGAGACAGGAAACATGAATACAAAAATTATCAAAGCTATCGTGATCGTTCTTATGGCCAGCCTGGCGCTGGCGGGCTGCGGCCTGACCAATCAACAAGTCATTGATCAATTTGAACCCCAATTCACCCAGTTGCGCGCTGACCTGAAGGATATCGCCTCGACGCTGCCCTCCGTGGCTGAGGTCAAAAATGTCGCCCAGCCACTCGATCCCCGTCCCGTCTATGTCGAGGGATCGGATGAAATCCAAAACACCGATATCCTGATGTTCGAGAACCTGTCTGACCCGGATACTGATCTGCGGACAAGCGGCCAGTTGGATCTGACCCTCTCGAATTACCTTTTGCGCTATCTCCGTTGGACAGGCCCTGACAGCCCCATGTCCGCATCGGCTCTGAAGGCGCGCGCCCCAAAAGACAGCGCCGGTCAATTCGAGCAGGCTTTGAATATCCGCTATATCGGCGTTGCTGCTGTGGTCAAATACGACCCACCGGTTGCGGTCAGCGAGAGCGCATTTACCGGCGGTTACGCCGAGATTTTGGGCTTTTTGGTTGACCGGGAAACTCGCCAAACCTTGTGCGTTTTCCGCATCTCGGCTTTGTCTAATCAGGATGTGTCCTATACCTATCAGGAAGGCGATAGCAAAACCCAGGCTCTGGAAAAGTTCGCTTATTCCACCCTGTGGACCAATGCGCGCACTGCCTTTTTGGAAGAGATGGGCCGGGCGTGCGGCGGTGATTTTCAGATCAGCGAATAGCCGGGAAATTTAGCTGGGTGTCTGGATTGATGTTGCCTTTGGTTGTGTCAGGCCAGACGACTGCCTTAGATTGACCATCTGGGAGCAGCAGGTTGATGAAGACATCACCTCTGGAAGGCTATCTTTCTTACTTACTGCGTCTTTGGCAGGCGGGCGATGATCCGCGGGCTTCCTGGCGCGCCTCGCTGGAATCCCCGATGACCGGCAGCCGCCAGAATTTTGCCAGCCTGGATGATCTATTTACCCACCTGAAAAACCTGGTCGAGGCGGCAGATCAGGAGAATCATGTTTCGAATGCACGTTTGACCCAAGGAGAGCCGAAAAATTGATGTTTGTGCGTGCTTTGCCCACACAAACATCAATTTTTCGGTTTTCACCATAGAAAACCCGGCAAACCGGGAAAATGCGTTAGAGGAGGATCATCATGAAACATACCCGTATTATTGTGCCCGTTATCCTGGGAGCGGCAATCGCCCTGGTCTGGTTGTTGGCAGCCATCCCAACCCAGGCCGCCCGATCCCCATCGAGTATTTCGGTGACACAGAGCATTTCTGTGACCACTACCGCCGACGAATTCGGGACGGGATCTCAGTGTTCTCTGCGCGAAGCCGTGCAGGCCATCAACACCGCAGCGAGTTTTGGCGGGTGTACTTACACGGCAGGCGACAACACCATCCAACTGATAGACGAAACCTATGATCTCACGATCACCGGTACCGGCGACGATGCGAACGCCACCGGCGACATAGATATCATCGCGCCGATGACGATCCTCGGCAGCGGAGGCTCTGCGGTTGACGCCCACGGCATCGAGCGTGTTTTTCAAATCCATGCGAGCGCCGTCGCGGTAACTTTCGACAGCGTGGAAATCCGCAATGGCGGCAACACCGGCTACGGCGGCGGTATTTTCTGCCGGGAAGCCGATTTAACCCTGGTGGACAGCACGATCCGTGACAATAGCGGAACCTGGGGCGGTGGGGTTTATATTGACGATGGCGGCAATCTGGCGGTCACCAATACCGTGATTCTCAGCAATACAGCCAGCAAACATGGCGGGGGGGTTTACATCGCAGGAGGCAATGCCATATTCAGCCAGGATAGCTGGGTGGCATTCAATTCGGTTGCCACGTTTTCTGGAGGCGGGATCAGCGTTGATGAGGGCAGCCTGACGATCAACAATGGGCGGGTCGTTGGCAACCACGCCGATAACGGCGATGGGGGCGGTATTTATGCCTATGCCAGCAGCCTGGTCATCAACAACTCTCAGATCAATGAGAACAGCGCCGAAGAGTACGGCGGCGGCCTGGTTCTCTTCAACGACAATACCCTGGTTTTACGAGGCGGAGAGGTGATGCGCAATAGCGCCGAAAATGGCGGCGGGGTTGCCCTCTTCTTTACCTCGACCCTCACCCAGACGCAGATGAATGTCATTGCTTACAACGATGCTCTCACCGGCGGCGGGGTTTATCTGATGACCGCCAACGCTACATTGGAATCCGGTAGGGTGATGAGCAATACCGCGATGGGCGGCGGCGGGGTTTACCTCGGCTCGTCCAGCGTTCTGACCCAGGTCGGCGCCAGCCAGATCGTATACAACCACGCCATGGCGGGCGGCGGCGTCTACGTTGACGACAGCCACGCGCTGCTTTCGGGAGGCCAGATCATTTCCAACACGGGCAACTTGGGAGGGGGTGTGTATATTTTCGCGGGTGGGGTTGTCCGGGTGGATGACGGCAGGATCATGGCGAACGATAGTGATAGTGGTGGAGGCGTTTTCATCGGCAGCGGAGGCGTGATGACCCAGACTAACGGCAGTCTGATCGCTAATAACGATGCGAGCGATAATGGCGGCGGCGTCTATATAGACGGCGGCAGCTTCCTCCTGGCAGGCGGCGCTGTGGCCGGTAATACGGCGGACGAGATGGGCGGCGGCATACACCTGAGTAACGCGGAAGATGACGCGGGAACCTTTGAGTTTACTGGCGGCCTGATTGCCGGTAACAGCGCCGAAGGCGGTGGGGGACTCTACGCCAATGAAGGCAGCGCCAGCCTGAGCGGTGGAGAAATCCTGGGCAACGAGGCTTACCACGGCGGCGGGTTATATCTTAATGGCGTATTGCTGGATGAGATCGGCGCAGCAATTTACGAAAATACTGCCGATGCGGGCGGGGGCGTTTACGTGGCCTACGATTCGGTGATTTCGGGCGCCAGCATCTACAGCAACACGGCAACGTTCGATGGCGGCGGGCTTTATGTCCAGGATGGCGTTACGATCATCTCGAATACGCTCCTGGCTGGCAATAGCGCCGGCGCCAGCGGCGGGGGCGCGTATATTGTCATGGGCAATGTGACCATCTCGCAAACCGATTTCACGGCCAACAACGCCAGCGAGGGAGGCGGCCTGGTCGTTGGCAGCGGGATAGGCCGGGGAGATGATGGCGCGGCTGCTTCGCATCGCCAGGAATTAGATCCTCCCGCCGGCGAGCAGGTCAGCCTGTACCGGGTGAAGATAGCCGATAATGTCGCTGCAACCACTGGGGGCGGCCTGTTCATGGAAGGAACCGACACCGACATCGCAGCCAGTTATTGCCGCATCGAAGACAACACCGCCGAATTCGGGGGCGGAATCTACGCAGATTATGGCGACGGCCAATTCTCGAACTTGCACATCGTTGGCAATACTGCCGATCGCGGCGGCGGCGTTTTCGTTCATAGCGGGTATATCCAGTTCGCCAATCTCACCCTGCACGACAACCAGGCAACAGTCAGCAACGGCGGCGGTGTGTTTGCCGATGGCGGCATCACCACCTTCGGATATTCGACCATTACCAATAATTCTGCCGCTGCCGGCGCGGGCGGCATTCACAAGGCCCCCACCGCGCTGGCGATTAACCCCAATAACTCGATCCTGGCGAACAATACCCCGCAAAATTGCAATGCAGAACTGTTCTCGAGCGGTTTCAATATAGACAGCGGCAACACCTGCGGATTCAATTTCACTGGCGATCAACACAATACCAGCCCCATACTCGGCCCATTGGCGAACAACGGCGGTGGAACGCTCACGCGTGCCCTCCTGCACGGCAGCCCAGCGATTGACGCCGGTCAATGCGTGGCTGAACGTCGCTTCGACCAGCGCGGCTTCCCGCGTCCCAACCCGAACAGCTCCTTCTGCGACATTGGGGCTTTCGAAGCCAATACCGGCGGCCTGACCGACTTGAGCATCACGAAGTTTGTGACGCCTGACAGCGCGGCCCCCGGGGAGCCGATCACCTACACGTTAGTGTACACCCACTCCGGCCCAAGCGGGGCGGTGCAGGTCACCCTCGAGGATATCATCCCCTCCGGGGTCACGGTCCTCGAGGTTACCAGCGTCGGCGCGGACATCTGGCTGTTGCCCGGCTCGCAGTACATCTGGAAAGTGGATGATCTCGCGCCGCACAGCGGTGGCGTGATTACCATCAGCGGGGTGTTGAACGTACCGCTGGCGGCCGGAATCTTTACCAACACGGTCACCATCTCATGCTCGGCGGTGGATCCCGATCCATCGAACAACACCGCCGAGGCCGCGCTGACGGTGCAGCCAGTCGCACCGGTCGCGCTGGATAACAGCTACACCACCGCGGAAGACACCCCATTGAGCGTCGTCGCCCCCGGGGTGTTGAGCAACGACACCGACGCCAACGGGGACACCCTGGCCGCAGAATTGGATTCAAGCCCGCTGCATGGCGCGCTGACCCTCAACCCCGACGGGTCGTTCACCTACACGCCCGCTCAAGACTACATCGGCGAGGATACGTTTACCTACCACGCCAGCGATGGGACGATGGACTCCAATGTTGTCACGGTGACGATCAACGTCGGCGCTGCCAACGATGCGCCAACCGCCGAGGATGACGAGTACACAACGAACGAGGACACTCTGCTTACCGTCAATGCGCCAGGTGTGCTTTCCAACGATACCGACCCGGATGGCGATACGCTCATCGCGGTGTTGGACACATCGCCAACGCACGGCGCGCTGGCCTTCAACGCCGATGGCTCTTTCGAGTACACCCCCAATGCTGATTACAACGGTTCCGACAGCTTCACGTACCACGCCAGCGACGGCTCGCTCGACTCAGTGGTCGTCGCCGTCACGCTCGATATTGCCCCGGTCAATGATGCGCCGCTCACCGCCGATGATTCCTACATCGCAGGGATGAACATCCCGCTGGCGGTCGCGGCCCCGGGGGTGCTGGCAAACGACAGCGATGCGGAAGGCGACAGCCTGACTGCCCTGCTCGACATCGCGCCTCCCACCGGTGAATTATCGCTGCTCGCGGACGGTTCCTTTGTGTTTACCCCTACCCAAGACTACACCGGAACAGTCTATTTCTACTACCACGTTTCCGATGGGCTGCTCGATTCGCCCATAACCGAGGCGGTCATCACGATCACTGAGATGATTGCTGACCTTTCCGTGAGCAAAAGCGTGGACATCTCTGCGCCCACCGCTGGCGGCACGATCGTATACTCGATCGTAATCACCAATAGCGGTCCCGATGGCGCAACCGGCGTCGTCGTCGAGGACGCGCTGCCGATGGGTGTGACCTACGTTTCAGATGATAGCAGCGGCGCTTTCGACCAGGCCAGCGGGCGATGGGCAGCCGGCAGCCTGGGGGCGGGCGAGAGCGTCACGCTGCACATCACCGTCACAGTCAACGCCGACGCCGGCGGGACAACGATCACCAACACGGTCACGGTCGCCGCCGCCGGTCAATACGACCCGGATACCAGCGACGATTCGGATAGCGTCGAGATTACAGTAGCGGAGGCCGAATACCGTTTGTACTTGCCAGTCGTGTGCAGATAAGGGCCTAACCCAAGACTGTCAAGATAAGGTGCAACGCACTTGATTTTGGCCTTAAAATCGCCCTTTCGATACCAAGTGCGTTGCACCTGCCGTCGCTAAATAAACGGTCTTGGGGTTAGGCGGTATTTGCACACCGTATAGCGCTCCCCGAGAGTCTTCGCTGACCCTCGGGGAGCGTGTTTCCTCGGGAAGCCCTAACCCGGATGAAACGAAAAAGGGCCCTCTAATCCACGCGAATCGGCGCTGATCCTTTTACAAATTCGCGAAGATTAGCGAAGATAGGCGGACTCCAACCTTATTGCGAAGTCACTTCGAAAACCTCTTTCAACGCATCCACCAGGCAGGTAAAATCCTCCCGGAACGCCGGCGACTGCTCGATGTTGATAAACGTCTCCGGCCCATAAACCTGGCTGGCGTAACCGGTACAGGCATCGGGCGGGGAGGCCAGCCCGCAGCTATTCGAATACACCGCCTGCACCCCGTCGCCGGGGAAGCCGCACTCGCTGGGCGATGAATCGCCCGGCTGCCCATCGGCCACATCCACCGCGAAATCGCCGCAATGTTCCGCAGTCTTTTCGTATAGCCGCATCGCCAGCGGGCCGGGGTGAAGCGTTCCATTGCTGAGGAACACGTCCGGGCAGGCGGCCAGGCTGTTGGTGTGCAACTGGATGGCGACCGTCTCCCCGCCGCACGGCACGAGCGCCCGGTGGGCCGCCTGGAACATCGTCTGCGCGGCGTGCGCTACATCCGAGGCCCGGTAGGGTTCCTGCTGCCCGCAGGCGATGGTCAACCCCAGGCAGGGCGAGAATGCCGCGTCCGCACAGCGATGCGCCCCGGCCACGATCATTGCCTGCGCCCGCAACTCGCGAAACAGCGTGGCAGCCTGCACCTCGGTGCGTTCGTCGGCCAGCGGGTGCGGCGCTTCGACCACGATCCCTTTGGCTTCCCCAAGCCTCACCACCACCGTGCCCCAGCCCACCGCTGCCGGGGAGTTCTCCCGCAAAATCAGGTACTGCTCCCGCTCGAAGGGTAAATCGGTGAACCGCTCGATGTGATAAGAGAATCCTTCGGATTGGATGATCCCGCAGGTTGCTGCCGTATCCCCTGCGGCCAGCGCCTGCACCAACGTCTCCCAGGCCGCCATCTGCGCATCGCTTGGAACCGCCATTCCGTCTGAATCCTTCCCCGGCATGGCGGCGACAATTGCCTGGATTTCGGTGATCAGCCCGCCGGAAGTCGTGATCACGCACGAGGCGGCGATTTCTGTCGGTGTGGGAGTGATGGCGATGGTGGGGAGGGGGGAGGCGCGTATTGTAGTGGGAGGCTGCCGGGTGGGGGTAGCTGCTCTCGTCGGAACTGCCGCCTCCGATTGTGCGGGGGATGGCGGAACCGAGATGGGCGTCCCCGGGCCGGGGAATTTCGGCAGCGACCACATCATCCAACCAAACGTGGCCAACAAGGCCAGGTTGATGGCTCCCAATACGAGGAGAATCCAGCGTTTGCGCGGCGACATAGCAAAATTATAACCCCGGAAGCGCCGCATTCCGGGGTTATATAGTAATGATGCAGGGTCTTCGGTGTCGGGACTGGCTCGAAAACTTGCGGGCTTCGAACCATTAATGCGATTAGCCGCCGCTGTTCATCCCGATGACGTTCAAAATGATGCCGAGCAGAATTGCCCCGGTCCAGATCCACATCCAGGTTTTTAGTTTCAGCTCGGGATCGTTGGCCTTCTGCCAGCCCCAGATGAACGTGTACAACATACAGATAAATCCCAAAATGCCCTTGAGAATCCCCTCTTTTTGGAATAGCTTGATGAGCACCCATATCCCTGCTACGAAAGCCAGAACGCTGCCTACCCAACTCAGGAATCCCATTTTGTCATCTCCTTTCGAGATTTTGGCTGATGAAAATTAGAGTTTTTGCGAACGGTTGCCAGACTGTCACACTCGATCAGGCCAGCCCGACCAACCGGAGACCCCAATACAAAAACAGACCCGCCAATGCCCAGGCGGTTATCCCGGTGCGCCGCTCGATCCGGGAGATGGCCGAGACCCAGCGCAGCCGATGGGACTCGGGCAACAGCGTGACGACCACCATCACAAGGAGGCCCAGCAAGAAAATGGGAGCGAAGGCATGGGTTGAGAGCGAGCCACGCCAGTCGCCCCGCAGCAGTTCGCCGATGGCGGTGGTCAGCCCGCAGCCGGGGCAGGGGATGCCAAAAACCGCCTTGAAAGGGCAGACCCAGCCGGGCAGCCCGAGCAGATCCAGCCCCAACAGGAGCGCCCCGGCGCCCAATAGAATGGCTCCATCCCGGCGCTGTTTGAGCAGCGTCGCGAAGACAGGAGAGAACCAGGTTCGAAGGATAATTCGCATCAGTTCGGGAGATGGCGGCAGTTTTTGGTTGAACAGGCGGGGATTATTGGTTGATTATACTCTTACAAGATGATTACATTATCAATAGATAACACGCGGTACGCGGAATAGTTGCCCAGTAATCCCCTCTCACAGAACCTTAATCCATCGTCAACGAACTGCCTATTGACCCGCCCTCTTTTTCCGAGTATGCTTAAAACCATTCGCATAATGGCTCATTCGTGATCAATGCAACCTTTTGTACCGTTGCTCATCTTACTTTAGTAGATATGCCTCATTCGATTTCTTCCCTCGTCAAACGTAAAACTCCCCTTTCCCGGCGCGAGTTTCTCCAGGCGGCCGCGTTGACTCTCGGCGGTTTGGGCTTGCGTCCCTGGCGGCGTCTGTTCACCTTGCCGGATTTCCCGCAAGCCGACCGGTTGGGCCGCGTCTTCACCCGGATAGATGTCAAAGCCCGCCCGGATTACAACAGCGAGACGGTTGGCGCGTTATACGATGACGCCGTGGTACCCTGGCTGCACGAGATCGCCGGATCACACCCGTACCGTTTCAAGCAGCGCTGGGTCGAGATTCCCGAAGGCTATGTGTGGGCATCCGACTTGCAGCCGGTGCGCAACCTGCCCAACCAGCCAACGACGATACTGCCCGTCACCAGTTTGGGGCAGGGCATGTGGGTCGAGGTTACCGTGCCTTATGTGGACATCGTTCTCGATAAAACGGCGATCGCCCCCTGGTTGAAATATCGCATCGAGAACGACCTGCCGCCCCGCTTGTATTACAGTCAAATCCTGTGGGTGGATCAGATCAAGATGGACGAAAACAACCAGGTCTGGTACCGCCTGAACGAGCGTTACGGCTACGGCGACATCTTTTGGGCAGTTGCGGAGGCCTTTCGCCCGCTGACGGAGGACGAGATCGCCCCGATCAACCCCGACGCCGCGGACAAGCGGGTGGTGGTGAACGTCTACGAGAAGTTCCAGACGCTGTCGTGCTATGAAGGCGCTACCGAAGTTTATTTTTGTCCGGTCTCGGCTGGCAAGAAGTTCGACCCGGACGGCAATCCGCTGGAAACATCGTCAACCCCGTTGGGCAAGAACCACCACATCTGGCGCAAACAAATCTCCACTCACATGAGCGGCGGCACCACCGGGGGAGGCTACGACCTCCCCGGTATCGGCTGGACAACGTTGTTCGTCGGCACAGGCGTAGCCATACATTCCACTTTCTGGCACAACAATTTTGGCGGCGAGCTGATGTCTCACGGCTGTGTGAATTGCCGCCCGGATGACGCCAAATGGGTTTTTCGCTGGACTTCACCGGCGGTGCCTTACGATCCCGGTGATGTGACGATCTCGGGTATGACGAGCACCCCAATTGATGTGGTGGAAGGTTGATATGATCGCTGAAAACAAACAGACTATTCTGGCCTTGATTGATGCTTACAGAGATCAAATCGCCGCTCTCGGTGTGAAACGGATCGGCTTATTCGGTTCTTTCGTTCGCGGCGAACAACGCACGGGAAGCGATGTGGATTTACTTGTGGAATTCGATTCTGGTAAAAAAACATTCGATAATTTTATGGCGCTGTCTTTTTTCCTGGAAGAACTTTTTAGTAGACGAGTTGAAGTGGTGACGCCAGAATCATTGAGCCCGTATATTGGCCCTCATATTTTGAGCGAGGTTGAATATGTCACTTTCGCCGCTTGAATATTTACGCCAAATTTTGGATGAGGCGGAATATCTTCGCCGACAATCCGAAATGTTGAGTAAAGCTGACTTCTTGCGAGACGAAACCTTGCGCAGAGCTTTTGTCAGAAGCCTGGAAATTATCGGAGAGGCGGCAAAAAAGGTGCCGGTTGAGATTCGACAGAAATATGTTGATGTTGATTGGAAATCAATCGCAGGAATGAGAGACCGTCTGATCCATGGTTACTTCGGCGTTGACTATGAAATTGTATGGGATGTGGTTGTCAAAAAAATACCAACGCTTATCCATGAAATACAGCATATTCTTGAAAACGAAAAAGGCGCGTAATGGATCAGCTTGTCTAGTGGTAACTCGAACGGAGAAAGTGTAAAATGCAACAAACCCAAAAAGCACCTGCCGCAATCCCCCAAACCAATTGGCTTGACCGCGCCAACGTAATCCTCCATGCTTTGATGTTCGTGCTTGGCTTCTCGCTGGTGTTCATCGTCGTGTTCGGCGGGACAGCCACGCTGCTCAGCCAATTGTTCCGGGAATACAAGCTGTGGATTTCGCGCATCGGCGGGGTGGTATTGATCGTCTTCGGGCTGGCGACGATGGATATTTTGCGCATACCGGTTTTCTACATGGATACGCGCCGCATCTACCAGGGTAAAGCGCACACCTTCGTGGGATCGCTGCTGATGGGAGTGTTCTTCGCCGCTGGTTGGAGTCCCTGTGTCGGGCCAACCCTGGGGGCGATCATCAGCCTGGGATTCAGCCAGAATACAGTCGGCCAGGCGATGGTGCTGGCGGCGGCGTATTCGATTGGTCTCGGGCTGCCTTTCTTGCTGCTGGCGGTCGGCATCGAGCAGGCGACTACCGTCGTCCGCCGGTTGGGGAAGTACCTTCCGGTGGTGAAGATCGTCACGGGGGTGCTGATCATCATCATTGGCGTGATGCTGATCTTCAATAAAATGACCCTGTTTGCCCAATGGGCTGCCCAGACTGGCCTATATCTCGACATAAAAGGCGGCGAGGGAGTCCCCAGCCTTCTGACAGCTCTTGCGGCCGGGATGCTGTCGTTCCTTTCTCCTTGCGTGCTGCCGCTGGTTCCGGCTTACCTGGGTTACCTGGGCGGCCATGCCTTGAGCGGTGCGAAGAAAGAAAGCCCGGTCGCAACGCGTCCCTGAGGCCGCAAACGTGCAGCAGCAAACATTGCTCAAAATAGGCGCTGGTTTGATGGTCGCCGGCATCGTCGGTTTGTTGGTCGTTTTGGGGCTGGCGGCGGGGCAGTATATTTGGGGGCCGATGGTCTTTCCGTCTGGGCCGCTCTCTTCGGAAGCCGCGCGGGTGGGGTTCATCGCTCCCGATTTCGAGCTGGCAACCCTGGCGGGATCGAAAGTCAAGTTGAGCGATCTGCGCGGCCACCCGGTCATGATCAATTTTTGGGCTACCTGGTGCCCGCCTTGCACCGATGAGATGCCGGCCATCCAGGCGCGCTATGCGCGGCACGCGCCCGATTTGCGGGTGCTGGCGGTGGATGCGGGTGAAATTCCCGGCACAGTGCGGCCATTCGTTTCGAGCAATGGATTGACTTTCGACATTTTGCTGGATGACAGCGGGGCAGTGGAAAATTTGTACAATGTCACCGCCTACCCGACGACGTTTTTCGTTGATGCTGAGGGCTATATCCGCAGCGTCAAGGTGGGCGGCCTGTCGGAAAGCGAGTTGGATGATCAATTGAAAGGTATTGGTATTGGGCCATGATTTCAGTAACCATTTATGTTCGCCAGGACGATGAACGCTGCCAGCAAGCCCTGGCCGATTTGTCTGAGCTGCAGGCGATAGTCCCACATGAGCTAAAAAAGATCGAGATTGACAGCGACCCGGAGCTGGTAAAACAATGGGGCGAGAGCGTCCCGGTGGTGGAGGCCGGCCCCTACCGGTTGAAGACATCCTTTACCCGTCAGGATTTGCAAATCACCCTGCAAGCCGCAGCGCACGGCATCAAGCAAGAGCAGGAGATTGATGCTGCCATCGCCCAGGGCAAGATCAAGCTGGATATCAAATGGACGGGCGCCGACCGGTTTTCTCATTGGTGGTCGCGCCATTATCTGGCGGTGTGCAATATTTTCGTGTTGTTATACGTTGGGCTGCCTTTCCTGGCGCCGACGCTGGCGCACAGCGGCCAATCCTGGCTGGCAGACCGTATCTATGACGGGTACAGCTTCGTTTGCCACCAGTATGCATTCCGCTCATGGTTCTTGTTCGGGGAGCAAGCCGTATACCCGCGGGAAGCCGCGCACGTCCCCGGTTTGATCACCTACGAACAGGCCACCGGGCTTGGCCCGTTCGACGACCTGGCGGCGCGCGCTTTCCGGGGCAATCCGGTAGTGGGCTATAAAGTGGCGTTGTGCGAGCGGGACGTGGCGATTTACTTCGGGATTTTCTTCTTTGGGGTTTTCTTTTCTGTCACCGGACGGAAAATCAAAGGATTGAAGTGGTATTGGTGGGTTTTGATCGGCGTTATCCCGATGGGTTTGGATGGCGGCAGCCAGTTGGTTTTGCAGGTGCTCCAGCGGTTGAATATGATTGACTTTGCCCGCGAGAGCACACCTTTCCTGCGCACGCTTACGGGCGCGCTCTTCGGCGTGACCACAGCCTGGTTTGGCTACCCGCTCGTGGAAGAGACGATGCGCGAAACGCTGGAATATTTCGATGGGAAGCTGGCGCGGATTCGCAATCTGCGCTCCCAAGGCGCAGTGGAGTGAAAATCTGGCTCTCCGGGATTCTTTGTGATGCTCGCGATGGACGATAGTCCATCGCCTCTCGCTCGATTGTTGATATGATCGTCAGAAACGGGGACTGTCGTCCCCTTTGAGCAAGTTGGATGCGACAGTTTCCAGAGGCCCAAGACTCTCGACAAACACAATGCCTTTTGTACAGCCCGATTTGGTTCGTTATTACACCTTCGACTCCCTCGACGACGAGGGAGTCGTTCACGCTGTGTTCACCCGGCAGGGCGGGGTCAGTAAACCCCCGTGGGATTCGCTCAACCTGGGGGGCACGGTGGGCGATGATGCCTCCCACGTGGCGGAGAACCGCCAGCGGGCGTTCGCAGCGATGGGCCGCGACATCGCCACATTGTACGATGTGTGGCAGGTTCACTCCGCCGATGTGGTCATCGCCAACGCGCCGCGCCCGCCAGAAACGCCCCACCGTCGGGCGGATGTGATCCTCACCAATCGGCCCGAGGTGACGCTGCTGATGCGTTTTGCCGACTGCGTGCCCATTTTGCTGCACGATCCGGCGCGGCGCGTGGTGGGCCTGGCTCACGCCGGCTGGCAGGGGACGGTGAGGCGCACCGTGGAAGCCGCTGTGCGAGCTATGCAGGCTGAATATGGCTGCCACTCGCCAGACATCCGGGCAGCGATCGGGCCTTCGATCGGGGCGCATCATTACGCGGTTGGGCCGGATGTGGTTGCCCAGGTAAAGGCGTCTTTCGGAGCCGACGCGCCTGCCCTCTTGCCAGGGGACAACGGCGCGGTAAAATTCGATCTGTGGCAGGCGAACCGGCTGCTTTTGGAGCAGTGCGGTGTGCGGCAGATCGAGGTTGCTGAAATCTGTACTGCCTGCCATCTTGAAGATTGGTTCTCGCATCGCGGTGAAAATGGCCGCACCGGCCGGTTTGGGGCGCTGATCGCGCTGAGATCTGTTGGGTCTAAAAACAGATGATGAACGATATCCACGAGCGTTTCGAGCAAGTGATGGCACGCATCGAGCGGGCGGCGCGGCGGGTGGGGCGCAGCTCCGGCGAGGCGCGGCTGATCGTGGTGACGAAAGGACATCCGGCCGAAGTCGCGGCAGCCGCGATCGCGGCGGGAGCGCAGCACATCGGGGAGAATTACGTCGAGGAAGGGCTGGGCAAAAAGCTGGCTTTGCCGGCCTCGAACAAGGTGGGTTGGCACATGATCGGCCATGTGCAAAGCCGCAAGGCGGCTCAGGTTTGCGAGTATTTCGATTACCTGCATTCGCTGGACGGCTTGAAACTGGCGCAGCGTCTCGACCGGTTTGCCGGGGAGACCGAGCGCATCTTGCCGGCGCTGCTGGAAATCAACGTGAGCGGTGAGGATTCGAAAACGGGACTGGCGGGGTGGGACGAGGCGCATTGGCCGGTTTTGGCAGACGAGCTGGCCGCTATTCTCGACCTGCCGCGTTTGGAAATCCTGGGGCTGATGACGATGCCCCCATTCGCCGAATCGCCGGAGGCGGCGCGTCCGTTCTTTCGGAAGCTGAGACGCCTGCGGGATTATTTATCTCAACGATTGCCGGGATCCGCGTGGGGCGAGTTGTCCATGGGGATGAGCGGCGATTTCGAGGTGGCTGTCGAAGAGGGCGCCACCTGGGTGCGGGTCGGTACGGCTATTGTCGGTCCCCGGCCTGCGAGAAAGGATTGAGCCTGTGACGATTGTGATCTGGTTGGTGAACCTGGCTGTGGAAGCGGTGACGATTTTAGTGGTCGTACACGTGATCCTGTCGTATTTCCTGCCGCCGTATCATGCTCTGCGGCAAGCGCTGAACCGGCTGGTCGAGCCGATGCTGACTCCGATCCGCCGGGTGGTGCGTCCGGCGGGAATGATTGATTTCAGCCCGTTGATTTTGCTGCTGCTGGTGCAGTTGTTGGGTATAATAGTGACAACCCTGTTACGAACTTTGTTGTGAGAGAGACTATGAGCCCACGAAAATACACCTTGCACGATGGTCAAAAAGGTTCGGCTTTGGCGGTGCGCGTGACACCGCGCGCCAGCCATAACGAGATTGTCGAAGTGCTCAGCGATGGGACGATCAAGGTGCGCCTGACTGCGCCGCCGGTTGAAGGGCAAGCCAACCAGGCGCTGCTGGCGTTTCTCTCGGATGTTCTGGATATCCCGGTCTCGAAGATGGAGATTGTGGCGGGGGGAACAGGACGCGACAAGCTGGTTTCGATCATTGATCTGGACGCGGAGACCGCGCACCAGCGCATTCTGAGCCATCTGTCGTAGCGAGGCTTGATTCGAATTGAAAGGTGAAGGCGGCTGCCGGTGAGGCAGCCGCCTTTTTATTGGATGGACTGCCGGGAAGAGACCTCACAGGTTTTGAAAACCTGTGAGGTCTTGTAATTGCGGG
>DYIZ01000220.1 GCA_020723385.1 Candidatus Aquidulcis sp. | reverse complement strand
TGACCAGCACCTGCCCATCCATGATCTGGAATTCGTTCGAAAGTTGGAACTGCTGTGCAGATTGACCGAATAGCAGCGACAGCGCCGTAGCCAGGAACAGGGCGAAAGGCATCACCAGCAAAATCACCGGTAGCGTGGCGAGCTTGATTTTCCGCAAACTCAACCTGGCTGCGAAATCGTTGCGCAATGCTTTGTTTTTCGCGCCGAGGATCATGATCAGCGCCGCCAGGAACGGCGCAAACAACCCGGGAAGCATGAAAAGCAGTTGTGCGCCTTCCATCCCATCCTGATAGCTGAACCAGGCAGCAATAAACCAGGTGATCCATGTGATCAGAAACGTGATCACAAAAAAGCGAACCGGCTTGTAATCAAATTCGAGTTTCATACAATTTCAACCTTATTTTGGATTAGATTTCGAACAAAAATTGAAAAGAACCCTGTGGGGCCTTCAACTGCGCTTCGATCAGGTGCGGGAAAGCCATCGCCCGGCGTATCAATTGCTCCTGCGTCCAGGGATAGATGCCAGTATCCGTTAAAAATTGGAGCGCGCTCAAGATATATTCGGCGCACTCCAGCGGATATTCGGTTTGGAACAGGCCTTCTGCGCAGCCCTGGTGGATCAACTCGGCGTATAAGGGGGCCTGCCCGATCAGCGCGGCGGCCAACAGGCGGGTGTGCATGGCAATGTTTCCAGGCTGGTGCAAAGACCGCAGGATTTCATCCCCACCTTCGGCCGCCCTACCCGCCTGCACCAACAGGCGGAGTTTGTCGAGCGCCGAGCCTTCAGTTTCATTCACCACCTGCTGCATCCGTGAAATTTGCTCTTCCACGATATTTTCGACCACGGCTTCGAGCAATTCCTCTTTGGATTGGAAATGATGATAGATCGTGCCTTTGGCAATCCCCACTCGCTCCATCACATCCTGCATGGTGGTCCTCTCATATTCCTGGGTCTGGAACAGGAACCGGGCGGCCTGTACGATTTCTGCCCGGCGCACGTCAGCTTTTTTGACGATTCTGACCATATTTTTATTCCTTTCTGACCGACCGTCGGTCAATTGATTGCAGTATACCATAGTGACCGACCGTCGGTCAATACCTAGATTCGCATACCCTATGTTTTTCAAGATAACTTTGTCCAATCGATTTCACATCCATCGCAAGGGTTGTAAACTACTCTACCAATCCGCTAACCGTTTTTGCACTAAAACCCCTTTCAGATTTGGAAATTGCTGTATCCCTGAACTTTTGCTTGACGAATAAAGGCAACGAGACTACAATTAGTTAGCCAATGCTAACTAATTGTAACTTATGTCGCTTCCAGATAGCCCACCCACCATGCAGGATTTAATTGCCACCATCTCGCGCCTGATTGCCGAAATGGAGCAGATTGCCACACACGAGGCTGATTTCGGCGATCTTTCGATGCGCCAGGTGCTTTACCTGCAAACCATCCTGACCCTTGAACGGCCCACCTTTGGCGACCTGGCCGAAAAGCTCAACGTCAGCAAACCCACGGTCACTTCAGTGGTGCAGAAATTGATCGGAAAAGGCTATGTGCGCAAAGAACAATCCCCCGAGGATGGGCGGGTCTACTACATCGTGCCGACCGCCAAAAGCCAGGCCTTCGCCGCCATGCACGAGGCTACCCACCAACGCATGGCCGGCTTCCTGACCCGCAACCTCGATGCCGCCGAAAAAGAGACGCTGGCTGCGCTGATCAACAAAGCCCTGCAAGGCTGAACGATTCTTTTTTTTAATCAAATAGTTAGCCATAGCTAACTAAAGAAAAGGAGCAAAGATGAAATCCAACGTTTTACAACCTGACCACACCTGCCCCTGGTGGCTGTTACCCGCCTTCGACAACCCCCTGCGAAAGCTGGTGCACGACCCGCTCAAGATTTTGCGCCAGTTCGTCAGGCCGGGCGAGACCGCCTTGGACGTGGGCTGTGGGATGGGTTACTTTTCACTGGGCCTGGCGCAACTGGTCGGCGATACGGGCAAGGTCATCGCCGCGGATGTGCAGCCGCGGATGTTGGCGGGGCTTCGTCAGCGAGCCGAGCGAGCCGCGCTGGTGGAGCGCATCAACCCGCAGCTTTGCCAGCCTGATGGAATCGGCGTGAGCGAACCCGTTGATTTCGCGCTGGCGTTCTGGATGGTGCATGAAGTGCATCAGCGCCGGGCGTTTTTGCAGGAAATCTACGGTCTGGTCAAGCCTGGCGGGAAGTTCCTGATCGTCGAGCCACTCCTCCACGTTTCGGGGGCGGATTTCGAGCGCACCATCGCTCTCGGCCAGGAAATCGGTTTTCGCGCGGCAGGCAGGCCACGGGTGGCCTTGAGCCGCACCATTTTGTTCGGCAAATAAGGAGAAGCATGTCTACGATCAAAACTTCAACCAATTGGGAAGCGGCCAAACGCATCGGCACGGGCCTGGCTTTCATCACCTTCCCGCTGGTCTTCATCTTTGCCTTTGCGGTGCATCCAGGGCTGCTGAACCCGCACCTGCTGGGGCCGCAGGAATTGATCGAGCGGGCGCGCGGGGCTGAATTGCTGCATCTTGGGCACGCGTTGGTGACGCTGAGCACAGGGCTGTTGGTGGTGATTGCGCTCAAGTTCAAGCAGGTGCTGGATGGTAAGGGGGCAGGCTGGGCCGGGTTCGTCGGCGCGGCGTTGGCGATTTTCGGCGCGCTGATGCTGGCCGCCGATAAAGGGGCCCTGTGCCTGACGATGAGTGCGCTGGACACGCTGCCGGAGGCACAATTTGCCCAATTCATGCCGGGGCTGCTGGCGATGTTTGCCAAATCGGGCTGGCTGGCGCTGCTGTGGGGGCTGCTGTTCCTGCCGATTGGCTTTGCCATCCAGGCGGTGGCGTTGCTCAGAACCGGTGCACTGCCGCGTTGGCAGGGGATTTTGTTCCTGATCGGCGTCCTGCTGGTCGGCACACCCGATGGCGTGGAGATTGTCAACCTGAGCGCCTCGGCATTGATGGGGGCGGCGCTGATTCCCTATGGCATTCAAATAATCGGAGGTACGCATTATGCCCCCCGGGCCACCTGGCGATAATTCTGGTTCGAGCCCCAGGCGAACATGGTGGCCATGCTGTTGCGGGTGGAGAGATAGGTGTGCAGCGCTTTGCCCAGCAGCGTCGGCCAGGAATACATCCGGTCGTTGGCCGTTTGCATGGCGCGGGCCAACTCGTCGGGACTCATGCCGCTGGGGCGATGGATGACTTCGGTCATGTCATAATGGTGCCAGTCGCGGGGGAAATCGGTGTAAAGCAGCCGGTTTTCGGCCAGGTAACGTTCAAAGAGTCGTGTGCCAGGCAGCGGGGTGAGAAAGGTGGTCTGCATCACATCCACGCCGTGACGCAGCATGTAATCGGTGCGCTGTTTCAGCTTTTGCGGCGTATCACCATCCATGCCAAAGATGAACGCCCCCAGCACGGCAATCCCCGCCCGGTGGATGCGCTCGAAAGCCTGGGCGTACGCCCCCACGCCGCGTTGCAGGTTGAGGCGCTTTTCGACCTCTTGCAAGGCCTCGGCCTCCTCCGCTTCCAGGCCGAGAAAGACCATCTTGCAGCCAGCTTTGGCCGCCCAGGACAAGATTTCGTCATCATCGGCAAAATTGATCGAGGCCTGGCAGAACCACCACTTATCGAATTTGCGCGCCACCATGCCCTTGAATAATTCCAGGGTGGCCTGGCGCGATTCCTTGCCGTAGCCGATGATGTTGTCGTCCACGAAAAAGAGCATTTTCTGGGGGATGCCTGCCAGTTCGTCCAGGATTTCATCGGTTGGACGGCGGCGGTAGCGCTGACCATTGAAGGCGGTCACCGAGCAGAACTCGCAGTTCAACGGGCAGCCGCGCGAGGTCTGCACCGAGGCGAAAATATAATCCGGGTGGAACAAGTCGCGGCGCGGCGCAGGTATCCCGGCCAGGTCGGCCCAGCCGCCGCGATATTGGCGTTGCAACGCGTTGGCTTCGACGTCGGCAATCACCTGCGGCCAGACGCCCTCTGCCTCGCCAATGACGACCGCGTCCACGTAGTTGAGCGCTTCCTGCGGACACATCGAGCTGTGGATACCGCCCATCACCACCGGCACGCCTCGCCCTCGATAAAGCGCGGCGATTTCATACGCCCGCGGTGCCGAGGCGGTGAAGGCGGTGATTCCCACCAGGTCGGCAGGGCGAAACGCGAACGCTTCCCAGTTTTCATCCACAATTTCAACATCCCAGGTGGCAGGCGTAAGGGCGGCCACAATCCCCAGGCTGATGGGTGGAAAACGCGAGCCTTTGTTGACCGTCAGTCCGGTGCGCGCCGGGTTGACCGGGTTGATCAGAACCAGTTTGCGTTTCATGGAAAACTCCTCGAAGGGTTATTGCCAGGTGTATCCGAGGGCGTGGGCGGTTTTTTGCAGCAAGGTGTGCAGCGTTTTCTGCTCCTCCTCGCTCAAAGCCGTCAGAAAATCGCGCGTGTATTGCACGGTTCCGGCGATGATGAACTGGTAGGCAACCTGGCCGTTTTCGGTCAGGTGGAGCCACCAGGTGCGGCGGTCGTGGGTGTCACGTTCCATGCGTACCAGTTCTTTCTGGGTCAGCCGCCGCACGTAGGTGGAAATTGTGCTGGGGGTGACATCCATGCGCCGGGCGAGTTCGCTGGATTGGATGGGAGCCGATTGCCCGATGACCATCAGCACAGCGCAATCGTAGAGCGTCATGCCGGTCTGTTCGGGCAGGTTTTCGCGTGCCATGCGCACCTGGTAGGCATTGGTCAGCGAGAAAAGGGCCTGGTTGATTTGAAGGGTTTCTTGATCGGTGAGGGTCATAGGATGTATTTAGTTTGATAAACTAATAGTTTGATTATAAAATTATCTATCGAATTGTCAAGGCCCATAAAAACGCCCTCTGAAAAACTCATATATGTTCCCGGTCTGGTTATGCTGGGTCTGGCTTACTTCGTGCCCATCCTGGCTGTGCTGTTCATGCTGATAGCCGCTTATTTTGCCTATGCACGTTATCTTTTCGAATGACATTTACCGAACAGCTACCTCATCTCGCTCACCAAGATGCTCGCCGAACCATTCACATCAAGAGAAAACAGTGCAACCTGGGGTATGAACTCGGCGAAGGGGTTGGGAGACGATATAAAGCTTGTTATGATGGGAATAGCGCCAGCGATTAACGCTTATCAGCCCGTTTCGAATCGAAAACGCCAGGCCGCCAGTCCAAAGCTGCCCGCGGCGTAAGCCGCCAGAATCCCAGCCGGAAGCAGCATAGCCTCCAATCCCAGGCCCCTCAGGGCGATATTTTGGAATCCCTCGATAGCCCAGGCGCTGGGCAGCAGATGACCGATGGCGGCGAAAGTCTTGCCGGTCAGGTCCAACGGGAAGAATGCCCCGCCCATCAATCCCAACCCGAGCGTGGCTCCCAGGGTCAGCAGCACAACCTGGTTTTCGTTTTGCGCCAGGGCGCTGATCAGCAGCCCAAAACCGGCGGCAAACAAAGCCAGGGCCACGATCATCAGTATCGTGGCCGCAGGCGACTGCCAGTAGGGGACGCCTAATATCCACTGACCGAAGAGAGTCAGCAGCAGCGTCTGATCCAGGCTGACCAGGAACATCGCCAGGGCGTGCCCGCCGATCACCTCGAAGCGGGTCAATGGGGTGGTAAGCAGGCGCGCCAGGGTGCGCGAGCGCCGTTCGGCTATCAGCAGATAACCGGTCGTGACCATGCTCAGGGTGGCGAAGAAAACCATCATCCCGGCGGACGATTGGACATTTCCGTTGTAGGCAGCAGCCGCATGGGTCGCCTGCCCGCCGGCCTGCTCGTAAGCAACCGTCAGGCGCGGCTGCTGCCATTCGGATATAGCGCGGGCGAGGGATTCGTCGAAAAATTCTTGCCGCCCGGCTTCGCTCGGAAATGGCCCATAGGCCTCGACGCTGAGATTGGCAGCCTGGGCCGCGCCCAGGAGTCGGGTCGCAGCGAGCTGGATCGCCCGGTCGGCGGCCTGCCCGGTGGGGGTGTTCCGGTCCACCAGCGCCGTCAATTGGGGTGAGTCGCCGCCCGTCAGGCGGGCGCTGAAACCCTCGGGGATCAGAACGACCGCCGCTGTTTCCTGGGAGCGAACTTGTTCCTCGAGCGCATCCAGGCCGGTATCTTCCATCGTCACCGGGCGGACAGTATCCGATGCCTCCAACAAGCTGCTGAGGTAACCGGCCGCCAGCCCCCCATCCAGATCAGCCAGGCCAACCGGCAGGCGCGGATCAGAGCCGTTGTTCTGGCTGAAAATCAGGCCCATCAGCCAGGTGAACAACACCGGCAAGATCAGGATGAACAAAGCCGACTTCTTGTTGCGGGCGATTTGAGCCAGGTCTTTGATGGCAATGTGTAAAATACGCATAGGAATACCTTTCAGGCAAAACGACGATTCAGGTTGAACAGGCCCACCCCCAGGCCAGCCAAGCCAATCATCATCGCGACGAAGGCCGGGCCGAGCGCTTCGGTCAGGTTGCTGCCGGTCATGGCGGCATTGAAGCCCCGCAGCACCCAACCTTGGGGCGTGAATAGATTGATGATCCGGTAGAACTCGGGCAGGTTGGCGAAGGTGGTGGTCATCGTCCCGCCAGCCATGCCGGTCAGGATCACGGCCCCGCCCATCACCAGAAAAGCCTGGCGTGTGCTCCGCAGGAATGAGACCAACAGGGTTCCAAAGCCCGCGGCGGAGACGACCAACCCCAGCCCGTTGGCCGCTGCCGGCAGCACATCCCCCCAACTCACGTGGAATATCACCGCGCCGAGACCCAGCAGCAGCCCCACTTGCAGGGCTAACACCGTCACGACTGCGCCGAATTTTCCCCATAGGATGGCGGCTTTCGAGGCGGGCGTGCGCAGCAGGCGGGCCAGCGTTCCCTGCTCTGCCTCGCGGATCAGCGACTGGGCGGCGATGGCTCCCACGAAGTAGGCGAAAAACACCATCATACCGAGCATCAGCGGGCCGATGAGAGCCTTCATCACCGGTTGGGAGGCCTGCGCCGGGGAGATTGACGCGTATCGGATGGCCGGGTGAATCCCTTTTGCCAGGCTGTCGCCCACCGTCAGTGCCCAATCGCCGTAGCGACGCATAATTTCCAGGCGTTTGTCCGCGCTCAAGGAGCTGCCGTAGGCCTCCGCCTGGGCTGCGGCCACGTCGGCCGCCAGCAGTGAGCCGGTAAAGCCGTCCGTGAAGTTGACGACCACTTCCTGGACAATAGCCGGCCCGAGGGTCAGCGCCGGGTCTTTGTGAATGGCGAGCATGGCGTGCTCGTCTGCGGAAAACAACGAAGCGGTAAAGTTGGCCGGGATGATGAGAGCCACGTCGGCGCGGCGCGTCTCCACTGCCTGCCGGGCGGCGGCCTCGCTGTCCGCTTCGGTCAATTCGAGCAAGGTTTTCAGGCTTTCATCCTGGAACACGCCGATCAACAGCGTCCCCGCCCGAAAATCGGGGTAGGCTGCCACAGGCTGATCCAGGTTGACCACCCAAAGGCGCGTGGTCTGTACGTTCTGGCCTTTCTCCAACCCGTTGAAAGCCAGGTAAGGCAGCCCGGCTTGCAGGAGCGGCAAAACGAGCATAAACGCCAGTAAAAACGGGTTGCGCAGCGCATGGCGCAAATCTTTCAGTGCAATGTAGATGGATGGCATGGGATTCTCCTATAGCTTTTCAGGAAAAGATTTAGGACGATGTGAAGCGGTTAGGCAGCTTCT
>DYIZ01000027.1:22669-49899 GCA_020723385.1 Candidatus Aquidulcis sp. | reverse complement strand
AACGCTGGCTCCGCCTGCGGCGCTGTTTTTAGGCATCTCCGCGCCGGTAGTCGGATTGATGGTGGCGCACATCGCCGGGGGCTGGGCAGCGATGCGCCGACTGTGGCCGGCAGCACTGATCCTGGGGATCGTGATGGGAGCCGTGCAATACGTGACGGCGACCTCTGGCCTTTGGACGATTGGGGCGTTCGCTGGCAGCCTGGCGGGGCTGGTGGTCGCTTTCCCGCTGGCGCGCCTGTGGCGTGGAATGGCCAGCGAAAACGGCAAGCTGGACATTCGCACCTTGCTGATCGCCCTGTCGGGTTACGCAATTATGGTGGTGATCACGCTCATCGTGCAGCTCATCCCGCCGGTCAAAGATTTTCTCGGGCAGGTGAAGATCAGTTTCGATTTCCCAGGGGTGCAGACCACCCTCGGGTACACCACCCCCGCTGGCCCCGGGCGCGTGATCCCGATCTTCCGTCACGCGGGAGCCGTGTTGTTCTATTCGTCCGTCTGCGCTTATCTGATCTATCAATTGGCCGGTTTATACAAGGCCGGCGCGATGCGGCGCATCGCCCAGGGTACCATCAAACGCGTCTCGTCGGCCAGTTGGAGCATCACAGCCATGGTGGCGATGGCCGTCATCATGGAGCACAGCGGCATGACGGATACGCTGGCGCGGGGATTGGCTGAAGGCGTGGGGCAGGCATTCCCGCTGGTGTCGCCGTGGATTGGGGCAGTGGGGGCGTTTATGACCGGCAGCAATACGAACTCGAACGTGCTGTTCGGCGCGCTGCAACTGCGTACGGCGGAATTGCTGGCTCTCAGCGCGCCGGTCATCCTGGCAGCGCAAACTTCGGGAGCCGGGCTGGCTTCAGTGCTGGCCCCGGCTAAAGTGGTCGTCGGAGCCAGCACGGTCGGTTTGGCCGGACAAGAGGGCGATATCATGCGCCGTTTGCTGGTTTACACCCTTGCGCTGATGATTCTGGTCAGTGTGATGGCAATTGTTTTCCTGTGAGAGACTGCGATGCAACTGATTGATTTGAGCCATACCATCGAGCCGGGCACACCGCTGTTCAGCGCTTCGGCCCCCCGCCCGCGCATTGCCCCCTGGATGAGCCATTCGCAGGCGGCTGCCAGCGGGCGTTATCAGGATTGCACCTGCGAGATCACCGAAGTGCGCTTCATCACCAGCATGGGGACTTACCTCGACAGCCCGTTTCACTTCGACCCGCAGGGCGTCACCATCGAACAGTTGGCGCTGGAGCGGCTGGTGCTGCCAGGGATGGTGGTGGACTGCACCTGGGCGCAGGCGCGCCAACCTATCGAGCCAGAAACGCTCGGTGGACTGGATGTGGCCGGAAAGGCCGTGCTGTTCCACACAGGCTGGAGCCGCTACTGGGGGCAGCCGGAATACAGCGATTATCCCTTCCTCACCGGCGAGACGGCCGCCGCTCTGCGCGACCGCAGGGCAAAACTGGCCGGGATAGACTGCCTGGTGATTGATGACACGACCAACCCGCGCCGCCCGGTTCACGTGACGCTCTTGAAGGCCGGTATCCTGATCGTTGAAAACCTGACCAACCTGGCCGCGTTGCCGCCGAATGGATTTATTTTCCATGCCGTTCCGGCCAAGATCAAAGGTGCGTCGGCCTTCCCGGTGCGGGCGTATGCCGCGCTCGTGTGAGCATTTGAGGAGACGCTTCGATGGATTTGAGATCAGCCTTCATTACCCAATTCGAGACTGAGCCGGTTGTGATTGGGCGCGCCCCCGGGCGGGTGAACTTGCTCGGCGAGCACGTAGATTACAACGATGGGATGGTGCTGCCCGCGGCGATTGACCGCGCCGTGACGATAGCCGCCGCGCCGATTGCGGAGGGGCTGGTGACCCTGGCGGCGCTCGATTTAGGGGCGAGAGTATCCTTCCGGCTGGATGCGTTGGAGGCGAAGGTGGATGCTAACGGGAAGCCCTTGCCCGATTGGGCGCGCTACCCGGCGGGAGTCGCTTCGATCCTGTTGAAAGACGGGCAGCGGGTGAGCGGCATGAACGCCGTTTTTACTTCCGATGTGCCCATCGGGGCGGGGCTAAGTTCATCAGCGGCGGTGGAGGTGGCTTTCGCGGTCACCTGGCGGGCGCTGGGCGGCTGGCAGAAAGACGCCCTATCAATCGCTCAACTGTGCCAGCGCGCCGAGAATCAATACGTGGGCGTGAACTGCGGGTTGATGGATCAGTTTGCCAGCGCCTGCGGGGTTGAAGGTCACGCCTTGCTGTTCGACACGCGCAGCCTGGAATACCAGCCTGCGCCGCTGCCAAAAGGCGCGGTCATCATCATCGCCGATTCGGGGGTGAGGCGCTCGCTGGCTTCGTCAGCCTACAATGACCGGCGGGCGGCCTGCGAGCAGGCGGTTGCCGCGTTGCGCCAGTTCATGCCGGATATCCGCTCGCTGCGGGATGTCTCGGCGGTGGAATTTGCCGCCTTCGGGGAATACCTGCCCGCCGAACCGCGCAAGCGCGCCGAGCATGTGGTCAAGGAAATCGCCCGCGTGCAGCAGGCCGTGACCGCCTTGCGGCGCAACGACGCCATCACCTTCGGGGCGCTGATGTTCTCCGCCCACAAAAGCCTGCGCGACCTGTACGAGGTGAGCTGTCCCGAACTGGATGCGCTGGTCGAGATAGCGCGCAGCCTGCCAGGCTGCATCGGGGCGCGTCTGACCGGGGCAGGCTTCGGCGGCTGCACGGTCAATTTGGTGCAGGCTGACAAAGCCGAGGCGTTCATCGAGGGGTTGAAGGACGGCTACCGGCAGCAGGTGGGACGCGAAGCGCAGGTGTATTTGTGTAAGGCCAGTGAGGGGGCAAAAACCGAAAAGGAATAAATTCCTAAAAATCAGGCTTTACTTACCTCTCAACAACGCCATAATCAGCGGCCGCGCGGCTGTGACGGCGCGGGCGCGGTGGCTGAGGCGGTTCTTCTCGTCCATCGTCAGTTCAGCCATTGTGCGGCCCAATTCAGGGACCAGGAAGATCGGGTCGTAACCGAAGCCGTTGTTGCCCCGCTCAGTGGGGATGATCTCGCCGGGGCAGTTGCCCTCGGCCAGCCGGACTTTGCCGCCGGGTTTGGCCAGCGCCACGGTGCAGTGAAAGTGCGCCGGCCAGGGGCGGGGATGGTCTCTCAGGTTTTCGAGCAAATACGCCCGCCGGTCGGTGTCGGTCGCGCCGGGCTTGGCCGAGTAACGCGCCGAGTGCAGGCCGGGCTGGCCGCCCAGGGCGTCCACTTCCAGCCCGGAGTCGTCGGCCATCGAGACCAACCCAGAGGCTTCGGCGAAGGCGACCGCCTTGAGGGTGGCGTTTTCCGCATAGGTCGCACCGTCTTCGGCCACGTCGAGCGCCAGGCCAATGTCGGCGGGAGTAACCAGCTCGATGTCGAGATCGCCCAGCAGGGATTGAATCTCGTCCCGCTTACCTTTGTTATTTGTCGCCAGAAGTAATTTCATAAAATGCTCCATATCTATCCGCATGGTACCCAATAACCACAGGTGGGGGATTAATCAAACTTCAGCCAAGATATAGGCTCGCGCCAGACTTAACCCGGCCAACAATACAATAAAAGTTACATATCTTGACGCCGGATTCTAAGGATGTTATAATAATCACGGTATCCACGTTTGTCGCTCCTTTTGCAGCCGTGTCCAATCCACACTCACCACTCCGGCTGAACGTTGGTTTCATCGTTCACCAGACCATCGGCTTCAGCCACGACTTTGACTTCGACCTCCGGGAAGTTCGCCTGCCGCCTGATTTGCAGTTGAACAACCTGGTTGGCACGGCTCGCTTCACACGCACCCCCCAAGGTCTTCTCGCTCAAGTCAAAATGCATGCCGTTGTGCAGGCTGAGTGTGCGCGCTGCCTGACACCTTTCACCCAGCCACTCGATATTGATGTTTCCGAATTGTACGCCTTTTCTAACCGGACAGTAACCGATTCTGGCTTGATTTTACCCGAAGAAGGTTACATTGACCTGGAGCCGCTCGTGCGGGAATACATGTTACTGGATGTTCCGATCAACCCGCTTTGCGGGCCTGATTGTAAAGGCTTATGCCCAGTTTGCGGCGAAAATCTAAACGAAACCACCTGCCATCATGAGGATGACGTGGTAGATCCACGTTTAGCTGCACTAAAAGCATTGCTCGAAAAATGATCAACCCACCTTCACTAAGAATACTCACCGGGAGGGGAGCGTTATGGCTTATCCGGGACCGTACACATCGAGCAGCAAGGTGTTGAGCGTTTTGCTCGAAAAGGCAGACGAACAGGGTTATCTGACGCCCGATGACATTGTGGAAGTGTGCCCCAAGGGGCTGGAGAGCGAGCGGTTGGCCGATCTCGTTTTGGCATTACGCCAATTCGGGGTAGATATCGAAGACGCGGCCGATGATGCAGAGGCAGTTGCGTTCACCGAAATGGTACAACCGGGGGAATCTCCTTTCAATTTGGATTTTATCTCGCCAGACGACTCCGTAGGGTTGTATCTGAAGGAAATGTCCAGCGTACCACTGCTATCGCTGGAAGAGGAAACCGATCTGGCCCGGCGCATCGAAAAGGCACGCCACGCCCGCCCGGAATTGAAAAAACTCAACGGTCGCGGAACCACCCACCGCCGCAAGGAACTCGAAGCTCTTATTCAGGATGGGGTTCTGGCGCGCGAGCACCTCATCCGTGCCAATACCCGCCTGGTAGTCAGCATCGCTAAAAAATACATGACCCGCGGCTTGCCGTTTTTGGATTTGATCCAGGAGGGCAACCTGGGACTGATGAAGGCGGTGGAAAAATTCGAATACCGGCGCGGCTTTCGCTTTTCGACGTACGCCACGTGGTGGATCCGGCAAACGATCACCCGCGCCATTGCCGATCAAGGCCGCACGATTCGCCTGCCAGTCCATATGAGCGATACCATCCGGCAGATGTATCGCATCGTTCACGATAAAGAGCAGGAAATGGGGAGGCCGCCGACCGACGATGAGTTGTGCGTCGAGATGAAGGTCACGCCCGAGAAGCTCCAGTGGATGCTGCAAGTCTCGTGGATTCCGATCTCGCTCGAAAGCCCGGTGGGGGATGACGAGGACTCGGAATTTGGAATGTTCGTCGAGGATGAGATTTCTCCCGCCCCGTCGCAAGTCGTGTATCAGAATATGCTCAAAGAGCGGGTCGAGCAGGTGCTCTCCACGCTTTCCCCACGGGAGGCGCGCGTGTTGCGCCTGCGCTTCGGCCTGGATAGCGACCACGCCTACACACTGGAAGAGGTCGGGCAAAAATTCGGCCTGACGCGTGAGCGCATCCGCCAGATCGAGGGCAAGGCGCTGCGCCGGCTGCGCCATCCCTGCCGGGCGCGTTTGCTGCGCGACTACTTGTGACCTTGACAAAACATCTGGCCCCGCTTAAACTCATAGCAACTTTTCGGAAGGATGAGACCATGGTTCCCCCGTTTCTATCTGCTGTCTTGATGATCATGCGCATGCCCATGTCGGGCCGCGTTCGGACAGCCGCGGGCGGAGCACGGTAACCAAACCTCCACTCGATTATCACAGGCTGTCCGCGCGGGCAGCCTGTTTTTATTGCAGCATTCAGCGGTCAGCAGTCAACTTTCAGCAAAAGAAACCCATTGGAGTGGTCGTTCAAAGCTGACCGCTGAATGCTGATAGCTGAAAGCTTCAAACTCTCGAAAGGAATCATCCATGACTACCAACACCATTCTCATCGCCATCGCCTGGCCTTATGCTAACGCCCCCATCCACGTGGGCAACATCACCGGCTCGCACCTGCCCGGTGACATCTCTGCTCGCTATCACCGTCTAAAGGGCCGCCGCGTCCTGATGGTCTCCGGCACCGACTCGCACGGTACGCCAGTATCGCTGCGCGCTGACGCGGAGGGCAAGCCGGTAGAAGAGGTTTATCAGCGCTTCCACAAAGAATTTCTCGATCTGTTCCAAAAGGCCGGGATCAGCTACGATCTGTTCACCACCACCCACACCGAAAACCATTTCAAGGTGGCCCAGGCTATCTTCCTGGCGCTGAAGAAAAATGGTCACCTGTACACCGAGACCCGCCCGCAGTGGTATTCCCCCGCCGCCAACCGCTTCCTGCCCGACCGTTACGTGGAAGGCACCTGCTATATCTGCGGCTTCACCGGCGCTCGCTCCGACCAGTGCGACCGGTGCGGGAACGTGCTCGAACCCGAAAAACTGCTCGATCCGCGCTCCAAAGCCGATGGCTCCACCCCGGAGCTGCGCAACACCGAGCATTTCTTCCTCGATCTCTCCAAGCTCGAACCCGCCGTAGCCGATTTTCTGCGCGCCCGCCAGGGATACTGGCGCGACACCGTCATCGGAGAATCGCTGCGCAAGATCGAATCCGAAGGTCTCAAGCCCCGCCCGATCACCCGCGATCTAGACTGGGGCATCCCGGTTCCGGTAGAGGGCTGGGAGGGTAAGTGCCTTTACGTGTGGTTCGAGGCCGTCATCGGCTACCTGTCGGCTGCCATCGAGGCCAACCATCTACTCGGCCAGCCCGAAGCCTGGCGAGACTGGTGGACCGATCCCGCCGCTAAGGCCTTCTATTTCATTGGGAAAGACAATATTTTCTTCCACGCCGCCCAGTGGCCCGCCCAGCTCATGGGGGCCGACAAGCAGTTTCTTCAAATTTTTGCCGAAGACGATGGCCAGCCGCTGACACTGCCCTACGATGTGCCCGCCAACCAGTTTATGAACCTGGAAGGCCAGAAAATTTCCGGCTCCCGCAATTGGGCTGTGTGGGGTCTCGACTTCCTGGAACGCTACGACCCCGACCCGCTGCGCTACTATCTCACCATCAACATGCCCGAGATGCGCGACACCGATTGGGATTGGGCTGAATTCGTCGCCAAGAATAATAACGAACTGGTCGCCACCTGGGGTAACCTGGCAAACCGGGTGCTTTCGTTCGCCTACAAACATTGGGATGGACACATCCCCACCCCCGGCGAATTGCGTCCCGCCGACCGGGAGATTCTCGCCGCCATCGAAGACGGATTCGAGACCGTAGGGGCGCTCTACGAATCCGTGAAATTGCGCGCCGCCCTGGGAGAGACGCTGCGCCTGGCCTCCGAAGTTAATAAATATATTGACACTGCATCTCCCTGGTTCGAGATCAAAACCGATAAAGCCGCCGCGGCGATCACGATCTACACCGCCCTGCGGGCCATTGACTCGCTCAAAGTGCTCTTTTCTCCCGTGCTGCCGTTCACCTGCGAGAAATTGCACACCTTCCTGGGTTACGATACCCCTCTCTTTGGCAGGCAATTCACCGAATCAGTTGCCGACTCGCTGGGCCAGCACAATGTCCTGCGCTACGATCCCGGCGCGGCTGCCGGCCGCTGGGAACCCAGCCAGCTCCAGCCCGGTAAAGCCTTGCGCCAGCCCGCGCCCCTGTTCAAGAAGCTAGAGCCAAGCCTGATCGAAGAAGAAAGGGCAAGATTAGGGACGTAAATCGTAAAACGTAATCCGTAAAAAGCCCTTTACGTTTTGCGAATTACGTTTTACGCCTTTTGCTAAAGACTGCCATCTATGAAAACCCTCCTCATCCTCCGCCACGCAAAATCGAGCTGGAAACATCCCGACCTGGCCGATCACGACCGCCCGCTGAACAAGCGCGGCAAGCACGAAGCTCATGAGATGGGTCTGCTGATCCGCAAAGAATCCCTGACCCCCGGCTTGATCCTGTCGTCCACTGCGAAACGGGCACGCGCCACCGCCGAAGCTGTCGCCGAAGAATGCGGCTACGAGGGTGAGATCGAATTCAAGCCCGCTTTTTACCCCGGCGAACCGAAAGATTACCTGCGCGCCGTGAGCGGTGTATCCGACGCCGTGCAGTCTGTGATGGTGGTGGGGCATAACCCCGGCATGGAAGAATTACTGGAAACGCTCACCGACCAGGCAGAAACCCTCTCCACCGCCGCGCTGGCGAGGGTAGACCTGCCCATCGAGCGATGGCAAGAACTCTCTTCGATGACGCGGGGGAAACTGACCGGTCTGTGGCGGGCAGGCTGACCACTGATTGCTGACTGCCGATCGTTATTCTTTCCGCTTCATTATCGTTCCGGCGACCATCAACCCGATTCCCGCGACCGCCAGGAGGATAATCCCGCCGAAAAGCAGCTTGCCAACCGGGTCGGTCAATCCGCCCGTGGGCGGGATAGACGTGGCGGAAGGCAGCGGCGAGGCGATGACGGTCGGGGTGCGCGTCGGCGTCACCGGGGTGGCGGTTCTCGTCGGGCGGCGCGTCGCCGTGGGCGGGCGCGGCGTGCTCGTCTCGGTCACATTAGACGTCGGGGTTGGCGTATCCCCAAGTTTGATCGTAATCCTGTCTCCCACGTAGAGCGGATCAGTGGCTGTGCGATTGTTCAACGTCAGCAAATCTTGCAGCGCAACGCCGTAAGCATCCGCAATGCCAATCAACGTCTGCCCAGATTGGACGATGTGGACGACAGAACCATCGGGATTTGGGGTGGAAGTGATCAAACCGATAATGGGGGGTGAGGTAGGTCCGGGGGTGCTGGCCTGGTAGCTGCCGGAAGCCGAGCTTCCACTGCCCGGCGCACCGATGTAGCACACATCCATCACGTAGTAGACCAGTCCCGCAACATCGGTCGCGCCCGCGCCAACTTCCACGTACCGTGTTGAAAGCATAATACTCAAGTGGACGGAATCTTGCCAGAGCTGGGAGATGACTCTATCCAGGTTGCCCTGGGCGCTGGCGGCCCAGTTTTCATCGCAAACGACAGTTGCTCCCCCGCCATAGCCGGCGGCGATAGCCCGCTGGGTCTCTTCCGACCCATCGGGACCGATGTGCCCGGCCGCGCCGCTCGTGCTGGCGAGATAATCACTCTGGTTCTGTGCAATCCCCATCAAGATGGCATTGGTCTCATAAGCCGACAATCCGTTATTAGCGCGATAGTCATTGACTGCCGCAATCAGATCATAAGCGTTGCCGCCAACTCGAGCCTGGGATGGCGTCACGTTCACGATAAATAGCGAGCACAAAACCAGGCACACAACAGTACACAAAACAAAAAAGGTATAAAGTTTACGCATAGTTATCCATCATTCGTAGGGGTGAGCCTCCACGCGTTCGGTGGATTCTACCAGATGTTGGCAGCCCTTCCGGTGGTTACTGCCCCTTTAAATAATCCACCAGAAGCCGCAGCGCCGTATCCGCCGACTGAGCTTTGTTGCTGGCGCGGTCTCCCTGCCAAACGAAGCGCCAGGCACTCTCAATATCGGGCGCGCTCAAGCCAATCCAGGTCAGGCCAACCGGCTTATCGGGCATCCCGCCCCCCGGCCCAGCGATCCCCGTCACTGCCAAACCGATATCGGCCAGCAGCGATTGGCGCACGCCGCGCGCCATTTCCAGCACCGTCTCGCGGCTGACGGCTCCGTGTTTCTGAAGCGTCTCCCAACTCACCCCCAACAGCCGTACCTTGGCTTCATAGGCATAGGCAATGACGCTCCCCTGGTAATAAGCTGAGCTGCCGGCCACATCGGTGATACGATGACCAATCAGCCCCCCTGTGCAAGATTCTGCTACGGCCAGCTTGAGGCCGCGCGGGGTGAGCAGCTCAGCGATGAGTGTTTCGTAAGGCATAACCGTTCAACTTTCCAACCGATCACGGACCAACCGTGATCAGGTCCTTGATTTTCTCGAAAGTGGCTGGCCCAATCCCGGAGACGTTCATAATATCTTCGGTCTGGGCAAAGGGTCCATTTTCTGTTCGGTAATCTATGATGCGCTGGGCGATGGCTGGCCCAATTCCGGGCAGGCTATCCAACTCTTCAACAGTGGCGGTGTTGATGTTGATCAAACCCGGCGTGGCCGCGGGGGCCGGTGTGGGGGCAATGGCCCCGGCGGAAGCCTGCGACCCGGCGATTGGCGCCGGTATCGTGGGCGCGGGCGTCGGGGGTTTGGTCGGCACCAGGATTTGGTCGCCATCCTCGACGAATGCCGCCAAATTGAGGGCTGCCGCGCTCGCCTGGGCAGACAACCCCCCAGCAGCTTCGATGGCATCCTCGACGCGGCTGCCCGAGGGGATGGTATACACTCCCGGCTGCGCGACGCCCCCGGTCACGTGAACGACCAGCGGCGCAGGCGTCGGCGGAGGCAACAGCGTAATCGCATCACCCTTCGGAGGACGGCTGGACAGGAATAGAATACCCGCGGCAAGCAGGCCGCACACCACACCGTAAGCGATACCCCAACCGGTCTTCATATTACTCATCCATTTCGAGGCTCAAACCCAGGCGCTGCTTCGATGCATCCACATGCAGCACCCGCACCTTCACCGTCTGGCCCTCGATCAACATTTGGTGTGGGTCCGGCTGTTCCCCTGGCAACCCCATCTCAGAGACATGAATTAACCCATCGAGGCCTTCCTCCAGACGTGCAAAAGCCCCAAATGGTACGATACTGGAAATTGTGGCCTCAAGGACTTGCCCTGGGCGATAGCGCCTTTCTGCCATCTGCCAGGGATTGGGGAGGTTGCGTTTCAGACTCAAGGCAACCCGCGATCGCTCCCGGTCCATATTGAGCACCAATGCGTCAATCCTTTGCCCGATAGTCGCCAGGTCGGAAGGATGGCGTACCCGCCCCCAGGACAGCTCAGATACGTGAATGAGGCCCTCCACACCGCCTATGTCCACAAAAATGCCGAAATCGGTGATGTTCGTGACCTTTCCCTGCACACATTGACCAACGGTCAACGCCTCGAATATTTGCTTGCGCCGCCCGGCCCCCGCAGTCGCAGCCCGCTGCGAGAACACCAGTCGCCCCCGGTCTGGATCACATTCGATCACCTTGACGCACAATGTTTGGCCAATATATTCGCTCAAGCGATTTTCGCGGTCGCCATCGCGGCCCGTGGATTCCATGTCTACTAAATGGGAAAACGGAATAAAGCCGTAAATGCCATCCTGGCCTGCCAGGAGGCCGCCCCGATTATAACTATTCACACGCAAGCAAACAGTTTCATCGCATTCGTAGAGACGCTGAACCAAATCCCAATCTAAAGACGGAGATTCTTCTTGAGTTTGGGTTTTCGTTTCTTTGGACTCGACCGTGTAATAGTTCACGGCTCGATCTGCGCTCAACGACGTAACTCGCTCTTCTTCAGCCAGGAGCGCAGACCACCAGGCATCATCCAGATGCTCTTCCTTCTTGCTCGATTGGACCCCAAGTTTATTTACCATTAATCCACCTCGGTTCTATTATGCCCTATTTTTCGAAAACGGTGAACATACCATTAGTACGGTTTCGAGATTATCATTCAAAATACCCGGCTGTTTGCCAGTGAATGGGTCTCTTCGCGCGCTTTTTGCTCCATCTCGACGATTGCATCGGCCACAGACTCAATGGCTACGCGCTGTTTTCGGTACAGATCAGCTTCTGACATTGCCAACCGCATGGCAACCTCGCGGACTTTTCGGCCCTCCATAAATTTCATCTCCAATATATTGTAAAGTATCCACTCACCGGTAAAACGCCGCTCCCCCTCAGGGCGAGTCTGCTCGATGGCATCCTTCAGAATGGCGCGCAAGGCATTGGCCGGGTTATCTTCATGTTCGGCCAGCGCCTGCTGAACGACCTTCAACTTGAGCAGCGGGCTTTCGGTTAATTTGGGGCCGCCCCAGTAATGGGTGAGGGCATCCTTCACCCATTTGGAGAGATCGCCGGCCTCCAGGGGAATCTGTGGGTCAGTGAGGATAGCGGTGTCAGCGTAGCGCGAGGCAGCCCGCAGGCGTTGCAGCATTTCCATTTGGGGCGTGAGCGCTTCGAGAGAGCTGAACACCTTCCGTTGAGCTGCCCGATCTTCCAAAGCCAGCATGGCCCGCCGGGACAGCAATTGCAAGGCATCCGTCTGATCTTGATCGAGAGACTGTTCTCCCTGGCGCGCCACCCCCATCAAGCCAAGCAGTTCTGAATCCCCATTGCGCTGGGTATTTAAAGGGACCAGCCAGTAACGTCCCCAGGAGAATAACCCTCTTCCCAGGCCATTTTGCGCCGCCATTTCGAGCAAGCTGTCTGAGAGATTTTCGTCCAGCACTTTTTCGCTTCCAGCCGCGATCACCAGCTCGACTCCGCCTGACCCCAGCGCTACCACGAAAGCGCCTGACGATTGCAGCCGGTCACACACCGCAGCCAGAACCGCCTCCAGGAACTGGCGCAAGTCGCCCGTTGTGATCAGGCGTTCTTCCAGGTTTTGCAGCAACGACACATTCGAGCGGTCGCCGCCGTGGAACAGCCAGCGTTCCCAGATTGGGGAGAGCAGTGTGATGAGATATTCGAGCAAGAGCAGGCTGCCTACCATCACAATCGGCACCACTGCCGTATAAGATAAGCCGAAATATTCACCGGCGCGCCGTACCAGCGTCATCGCGGCCAGAACGCCAGAGGCCGTCACCGGGCCGCGCATCAGCCATTTGAACAGGCGGCGCTTCACCACCCGGTCGGGCCACGGTACGCCAAAGAATGCCACCGAATATGCCATGACAATGATAAGGGCAAAGACAAAGCCGCTGCTGACCATCGCCCCCAGCCAGAAGAGCATTGGAAATTGTGCAGCCAGCCCCGAGCCGAACAACAGGTACGGGTAAGAGCCAAGCGCCGGGGCCAGCGCGCCAGCTAACAGGTAAGTCATCCGTCTACGGCTGGTACTGGTAACCGTTCGTCGGTAGGCGCGGTAAAAATTGAACCAGGAGAGCAACATGGCTAAAACATAATAAGCCGTGAAAACCCCGGTCAGCCAGGTACGCTGGAGGTGCGGCGCTGGTTTTCCGTCTGCAACGAGCGGGCCTACCAACCATTCGGGGAGCAGCAAAAGCAGCCAGATAAGCGACACCAGGTAGGTGCTGCGCACCGCCATGCGCCTGCGGCCGCGCGAAGGCCGCCCGGTGGTCGCCAGCAGCGCATCGGAAAAATGCAGATAGCCCGGCGGCAGAAATACGATTCCCACCCATTGCATCCGCAGCCAAAACTCTTCCCCTTCCGGTGAGATCGTGGTGCTGCCGATGGCATCACACACGAAAACGATCATCACGCAAAACAGGATGAACGCAAATGACCGCGCCACACGGTCCCGCAGATTGAACGCCAGCGCGTAGAGCAGCAGAGCAAAAGCCATGATGGCTATGCCGGCAGTCAAAAGTTGGTTGATGGTCTGGAGAACAACCAGGAGGATCTGATACATACCGATAATCAGTTGGTGGTTAGTTGTCGTTAGTTACCAGTCATCAGTTATAAGGAATGTTTCTAATTACTGATCACTGCTTACTGCTTACTGATCACTGCTTCACCTCAGCGGTTTGGCGAAGAACAGGGCAATATCGTGGTTGGCGTAATAGCGATCGCTATAACCGCAGAAGTCGAAACCAAGTTTCTGAGCCAGGCAAATAGCCGGGTAATTTTTGGGCTGCATTTCCAGCACCAGGCGGGTGCTGCCATGAGCTTTTGCCCATTCCTGAGCGGCCAGCACCAGCGCCGAGCCAATCCCGTTGCGGCGCACACGGCGCATGACCACCAGATCGGTCGTCCAGGTGGTGAGCGGGGCCGTATCCTGCATCAGGCTGATATATCCAATTGCTTCACCCGCCAGCAGTGCCACAAGTAACGACGACCGGTTTTGCCAGTTTTCATTGAGCAGGCTCGGCGCACGGGGATATTCGACTCGAGCCGAGCGTGGCAAACGAATTTGCCGGAAACTGACGTTGATCTGCCCCTCGTCTTGCTGCACTTCCATTTGCCACACGGTGTCGCTGGTGTAGTTGTGATCGAGCGCAATCAGTTGCGGAATGTCAGCTATTACGGCAGGGCGAATCGCGATTTCGGGCATGAATTCACCTCAAGGTACGGGCGTCGAGGCAATGACGATCACTTGAATGACACAGGCCGGCATTGCCACACCCTGGTTGTCTGTTACCACCAATCTCAGCAGATAATCGCCCGGCGGCAAGACGGAGGTAGCCCACTCACCGAGCACATCGTTCGTGACGATTTTTTCGCCAGCGTTGATCGAAAGCCAGGCTGTATCGCCTGGATGAGCCACCTCATACTTATAGAATCCGAAATTCGGAATATTGGCCGATCCCCGGATCGTGACAACGCCGCTGAGCGTATCGCCATGTTTGGGTTCAGTGATCTCGATCTGACCGGCGACGCAGCCGCTGTTCGGCAGGGCAGCGATCGTGGGCACAGGAGTCGTTGCCGCGTCGGTGGTCTGCGCGCCGGGGGTGGTCGCGGGCAGCGTCACCGTGGGGGTTGCCAGCAAATCGAGGGTCGGGGTCGGCAGCGGCATGGCTTCGGGAACGAGCGGGACGACGAAGGAGACCAGCACGAACTCCCCAACCGCCAGCATCAAGAGCAGCGTGAACAATATCGAAGCCCCATTGATCTTGGCCTGTGCATTTTCACGCTCCAGCCCGAAAGCTGCCCCGCGCAGTTCGATCCACCCTAAAATGAACCGGCGAACCATTAAAAGCGCCAGCACCCCAAGCAAAACATAAATCCAGACCTCATAATCCCGGAAGAACCGGAGTATTTCTGCCATATGGAATTCAGCCTATCAGACGAGAAAAACCAGCCGGGTCCTTGCCAATCCTGCTTGGCGCTCGATACAAATTTCAGGAAACTCAAAGGACCAGCCAGGCCGGATTCACAACTGCTTCAACACCCCGCGTATCAACGAGGTCAGCTTGGGGACGATTTTCGTTCCGGCTTCCAGCACCTCCTTATGGGTTGTCAACGTATCACCATCCAGATTAGCTTTATTGCTGATGCCTGAGATTCCAAGCACCCGCGTCCCACCGTGGCGAGCGATGGTTACTTCTGGTACCGTGGACATCCCAACCGCGTCCACGCCAATGCCCCGCAGGAAGCGCAAATCTGCCGGAGTCTCGAACGATGGACCTGCCAGGCAGCAATAGACACCTTCATGCAAGCGTATCCCAGCCTGGATCATCGCCTGCCGGGCCAGCGCGCACAACTGCCGGTCGTAGGCCTGGCTCATATCCGGGAAGCGTTGCCCAAACTCATCCAAATTAGGCCCGCGCAATGGGTTCAACCCGGCCATTCCGATCAGATTGAGATGATCGAGCATCAAATCGCCTGGCTCGTAAGCCGGATTGACCGCCCCGGCGGCGTTGGTGACGATCAGGATTTCTACACCCAGGCGCTGCATCACACGCACCGGCATCGTCGTCAGCGCCATGCTGTACCCTTCGTAATAATGCACCCGCCCCTGCATGACGAGCACCGGCTGCCCATCTAACCCGCCAAAAACCAGGTTGCCGTGGTGCCCCTGTACGGTCGAGACGGGCCAATCGGGAATCTCGGAATAAGGAATGATTTCTGGTTTTTCTACAGCATCGGCCAGCGCGCCCAGCCCCGAGCCGAGAATCAGCCCGACCCGCGGTCGAGCAGCCGTCCGCGCCCGAATCGTGGCAACAAAATGGTCAATTTGTTCCAAGGTAAGATAGTCACTCATCATGAATTTGCTCCTTGCGTTGGGGAAACCCCACCCGGACCCTCCACTAATGTGATACCAATCAAAATCGTCCAGCCAAAGCCGTGGATTTTCAGCCACGTTATTTTTTGCACTTCGATTATATCATGCGCTAATCAGCGTCTCGTGGAACGCCGACACCGTGCGGGTCACCGCGTCGTCGTCAATCCAGTAATGCGTGACCAACCGGAAACGACGCACATCCGTCACGCCGACGCGCACCCCGCGGGATTGCAATCGCTCGGCGAAAGTCTCCCCATCCAGGGGAACTTCAGCCGAAAGGGACAGGAAAATCATGTTGGTGCGCGGCGTCCCGGGGTCTAAAACCAGACCAGGGAGGGCCGCCAACCCTGCGGCGAGCATCCTGGCCCGGCGGTGATCGTCAGCCAGCCGGTCAACCATCGTCTCCAATGCGACGATGCCCGCCGCGGCCAGCACGCCCGCCTGGCGCATCCCTCCGCCGAGCATTTTTCGGATACGATGCACCCGCCGGATGAAATCCCGTGAGCCGCAGATGACCGATCCCACCGGGGCGCACAGCCCCTTGCTCAGGCAGAAAGTGACCGAATCAGCAGGCGCGGCCAGCTCCGAGGCCGGCACACCCAGCGTCACCGCCGCATTGAAGAGGCGCGCCCCATCGAGATGGAGCAGCAAGCCTTGTTCGTGAGCCAGCTCGCCCACTTGCCGGGTGTATTCGACCGTCAGCGCCACCCCGCCGCAGCGGTTGTGGGTGTTCTCGAGGGCAACCAGGCGGGAAATCGGATCGTGCGGGTCGTCAGGGCGAATGGCAGCGTTAATATCGTCGAGGCGCAGCGTGCCGTCCGGTTGATTGGGAAGCTGGCAGGAGTGAACGCCGCCCAGGGCAGAGATACCGCCCGCCTCGTACAGGAACGTGTGGGCCTTATTGCCAACGATCACCTCATCGCCGCGCTGGCAGTGGGCGAGGATGGCAGCCAGGTTGCCCATCGTGCCCGAGGGGACGAACAGCCCGGCTTCCTTGCCCAGCCGGGCGGCCGCCATCTCTTGCAGGCGGTTGATCGTGGGATCCTCGCCATATACATCGTCGCCGACCTCGGCGCGGTTCATGGCCTCCCGCATTTCGGGCGTGGGAGCAGTGACGGTGTCGGAACGGAGGTCAATAGAAGTCATGTTTGTCTCCATAATGGATATAATCTAAAACGTGAAACGTAAACAGTAAAAGCCCTATTACGTTTTACGTTTTACGTTTTACGTTTTACGTTTTACGTTTTACGCCTCTAACTTTTCCCGTTTAATGTAGCGGGCATACAACCAGATCAACCCCGCCCCCAGCGCCAGCCCCGGCAGCACGATCAGCCCGGCTTCGGGGCCGAATGCGCCGCCGGTGATGATCTCAGGGCCGCTGACCGTCTGGTTGATGAGGCGCGGCAGGTTTTCCAGCCCGCTCACCTGAAAGCCGAAGATCGGGCCTTCGAAGATATTCCAGCCGATGTGCAATCCGATGGGCAGCCACAACTGGCGCGTGGTCACGTATCCAAACGCCATGAATGCTCCAGTGAAAACCAGCCCGACGATAGCAACCCAGGAGATGTTCGGGTTTTCACTGTGCAGCGCGGCAAACATGACCGAAGAGAACAGTACACCCCAAAACACATTTGTACCGTCAGCAATATTTTGCAGCCAGTAGCCCCGGCAGAGCAATTCCTCCTGAAAACCGACAAGCACGAAAGCGAACAGCCAGATCGCCACGCCGCCCCAAACCGGTGCGGAAGGCGGCAACTGCCAGGCGAAGCTTTCGACTTTCAGCCAGCCAAAAGCCAGCTCGAGGAGGAAAATCACCTCCATGATGATCCCGGAGATGGCAATCCCCGTCAGTAAATCCCAGATCGCCTGGCGGTTAATCGTCAAACCCAGGCTGCCAAACGAGCGCCGGTCGAGCAGCCGCCGGGCGATAAAAACCGTCAGAAGGATGGCAATGAGCTGGATGGTTATGCTTAACAGATAAAACGCATCCTCTGACATGCTGACATACAGAGCCAGCAGCAGGGCCGCGCTTAACAGGCTCAGGCTGATTACGTACAGGATGAAATGCAAAAGCAGACGCCAGGCAGTACGCAGGCGTTTCGGTTTTTCGGGAGCCAGGAAAAATCGTGCGAGCAGGGGGCGAGTCGGAACCGGAGAAGAATCCATGAAATAAGCGGCCTTGTTGCCGGTTATTCTACCTCCGGTCGTATGAAAACGGCAGATACCAAAACCCGAACGAGGTTACTCTTCCCACTTTGCCAGCATCATCAGCGCCTGGAATATCACCAGGATGAGCAGCAAAGCCATCAAGAATATCCCCACGAAAGTGATCTGCAAGCGAATACTTGCCGATAAGATTGCCAAGACCAGCCCAATTCCATTGACTGTCGCCAGCCTGATGATGTGCTGTTTTTCCATTCGCAGGCGGGCATTTGGCGCAGCAACCCCTTTCATCCGCTGGTGGAAACGGCTCAAATCCCAGGCCGAGAGCGAGGCAACCACTGCCAAGATCAAGGCCGCAGTCGGGATATCGAAGTACGTCCCGATCGCCGCCAATCCAACCGTCGCGACCAGTCCCGCCCACCCGAACTGCCTGTTTCCGCGCGCTTCTGCCGCCAGCCAGAGCAGGAGAACCCCCAAACTTCCTAAACCCCACCTGGCCTGACCGACTACCCCATAGCCGATCCCCAACGCCAGCCCGGCCAAACCAATGAGCACCAATAACCAACGCTCGCTTTTCATCGGATCAGACCTCCGCCGCGTTGCCGGGCGGGCTGCCGGGTCAGGGCAACCATCACTGCCTGGTCGAGCGGCTCATTCACCTTCCAATCCACGGCCTGCACCCCCACCCGGCGAATCTTGTGCAGCAGAAAAGCCCGTTCAGCGTGCGCCAGCCGATAAGCATACGGGTCAATACCATTACCTTTTCCGCCGCTCGCTTCGAAGTCAAGCGCATCCGGGCTGATGACGATCACCGAGTAGCCATCCGCCCGCAGTCGGATGAGGACGCGCAGATCATCGGTCATCAGCGGGCTGACCAGGATCACCTGCGATTTGCTGGGAAAAAACCGCGTCGGCAGAAAACCCAAATCTTCGAGGGCATAATTCAATCCCGGCGTCGCCCGCGCCAGTGTTTGCAGGATACGCTCCTGCTGCACCTTGCCATAACCCGGAAACACACGCTGGATCGTACCCCCGTAGACTAACAATCCCACCCGGTTGCCGGCGCGCAACAGCGTGTCGGCCAATGCGGCGGTAGCGCGCACCGAATGCTCGAAGATCGGCCCATTTTGGGTGACCTGGTTGGATAGGTAACGCGAATCCAGGATGATGCCAACATCGGCCACCCGCTCCTGCTCAAATGTGTTGGTGAACAACTCGTTCGTCCGCCGAGCAGAAACTTTCCAGTTGATGTAACGCTGTGCGTCGCCCGGATGATATTCGCGCACCGTGAAGAAATCCAGCCCTGTGCCGCTCTGGCGGGACGGGATCGGCCCCGAAAAGCCGCGCGTTTGTGTCGGCCGGATCGGGAGCGCCCTCATCTTGGAGAAACGCGGGTATACCGAAACGTGCAACGGGATCGCCGGGAATGCCTCGATCTGAAACAGGCCGAAGGTTTCCCGTACCGTGACCTGCGCCGCTTCGATGTTGACCGCCCCGCGCGTCGTCTGGGCTGTGTATTCCAGGGTGATCATCTCGCTGGCAGACAGAGTCGTCAGTGTGCGCGCGGTACCATCCAGGATTTTCAACGTATCCGGAATCGGATCATCCACCAGCACTTCTTCCAACAACGTTCCATCGTTAACCAGCGTGAGGCTGATGGTAACCGGCAACCCCTGAGCCACCCTCTCGTCGCTCACCTGGCGGGTGAGGGTCAACACTGGCTTATTGGGATGATAGAAAACTGCCACACCCACGTAAATCACAAGCGGAACAGCCAGAATCAGAATAGCGCCTTTAGCGGCCGCCAGCCCGAGCAGCGCCAGCCCGCTAACCAATACCAGCAGCAAAATCAACGGCGATTTCATCAAATCCCTTGAATGACTGGCACCGGGATCACACTTGCCATCTGATCGAGCAGACGGTTTGCAGCTTCCGGCGAAGTCCATAAATCAGGCTCGAGGATCAGGCGGTGACTCAACGCCGGCCGGATGAACACCTTGACATCATCGGGGATGACGTAGCCGCGGCCCTGCATGGCAGCCCAGGCCCGGCTGAGCTTGAGCAGCGCGAGCGCGCCGCGCGGGCTGGCCCCCACAGCCACCTGCCGGTAAGTGCGCGTCGCCGTCACCAGCTCGACGATGTATTGTTCCAAATCAGCATGGACGTGTACCGTTTCAACGATTTCTCTCAGTTCCAATAGCCCTTGCGCGTCGGTCACTGGCTGCAAATCGAATGCGTCGTGCTTGCGCTCACGCCGGCGGCGCAAGATTTCCCGCTCTTCCTGGGGGGAAGGATAACCCACCGAGAGTTTGACGATAAACCGGTCGAGCTGCGCTTCCGGCAGGGGGAAAGTCCCCTCGTATTCGATCGGGTTTTGCGTGGCGACTGTGATGAACGGTTCGGGCAGCTTCTGCGTCTCGCCTTCCAGCGTCACCTGGTATTCCTGCATCGCCTCCAGCAGCGCCGATTGCGTGCGCGGCGAGGCGCGATTGATCTCATCGGCCAGGATCAAGTTGGCGAAGATCGGCCCTTTACGCAAAACGAACTGGTTTTGCGCGCGGTCGTAGATATACCCGCCCGTGATGTCTCCCGGCAGCAAATCCGGGGTGAACTGGATGCGCCGGAAGCTCATACCCAGGGCCGTCGCGAAGCTGTTGGCGATCAGCGTCTTCGCCAGGCCCGGATAATCTTCGAGCAACACGTGTCCCCCCGAGAGGAAGGCTGCCATCATCTTTTCGAGCACAACCTGCTTGCCGACCACCGCCTTGCTTACTTCCATAACCACCCGGCTGGTCAGTTCAGAAACTTTGACGATCTCAGGATTTGGTTGAGTCACGTTTCACCTCCAAACGATTTTCGATAAAATTGACGATGCGCTCCAAAAGCTGGCTGGTCGAGAGAGATACATTGATCTCGTCGCCGGGCGGCGGCCCGAAAAAGCGGCCAAACGAACCCTGGGAGTTGTGCTCCCCCCCAGTGAACACCCGCCTGCGGGACATGACCAACATTCGCACCTCTGGGGGCAGCAACAGCTTGCCGCGCGCCACCCGCCGTTCCACCTCGACCTGCGTAATGCCTTCTTGTTCCGCAAGTATGGAAAGCACCAGCAAACGCAGCTCGATGAAAAACTGGCTGCGGGCGAAATCCCCATGTTCATCCACATTCGACGTATAAGCGTGCCAGAACTGATACCGGTTTTCCCCGCTGATGGTTGGCGAATAAGTACGAGGGGCTTTCTCGGCAGTGATAATCCTGATCAACCCCTGCATGACCAACAGAATCCCAAAGATAGCCACCAGGGAGAGATAGGTCTCCTGTGACAAATGGCTGAACAACAAGCCTATCTTCCATAACTGATGATAGATCGGGATTGCAATCGTCTCGCGCACAAAGCTATTGAGCGCCAATGTCGAGATGATGAGCACTGCCAGGATGGCCAGAACCAGGAAAAATTGCACTCGTTTCATTTTTACTTCTTCTCCTGGCAGGCGGCGGCGATTGCCTGGAAGTATTCGATTGCCTGGATATCCTCTGCCTGGCCAGGGATCACTTCACCATAACGGACGGCCTCGAACAGACGCGTCAAGCCTGCCAGGGGAGCGTGCGGCAGCCCGGCTTGTTCGAGATGCGTCTCGAATTCGCGCGGCGTGGCCGATTCCTCGCGCGCAATGCCCTGCGATTCACTGACGATCAGCACCATCTTGCGGTAACAATTCAGAATCGTCTCTTCCAGGTCTTCACCAGCCTGCAAGCGATTGATAGCCAGCTCGGCTTCTTCCGCCAGGCGTTTACCGGGTTGGGAATCCATCCGATGCCTGAGCACGAGAAAGATGCCCACCCCCACCCCCGATAGAGACAGGATCAGCGCCAGGCTGATGGCGATTGACACCCAGTTAGGCGGTTCAGCCGTGAATTCGACCTCCTCTACTGGCAGCTCGACAACCGGCTCATCAGTCTCTACGACAACGGGTGTTCCAGTCTGAATTGCAATCGGAACAGGAGTCATGACAATTGGAACCTGCTCCGACTGGGAGATGAAAATCAGAAGAACCATGATAATCAGAGCCACCAATATCAGAACATATCGGCTTTTTCTCTGATTGAGGGCCATGAATATCAGCCCAAAAATACTCATGATGAGCATCAACAAAAATATGTATAAAATAAACGGAGAAATATCATTGTTCCAGGGCAGCCCTGAGAGAAGGGTATGCTCTCTCTCGACGAAAGGCCGCGCCGGGGCGAGGTCGGTCCCGTTGAGAACAAACGCCAGCCCAACCAGCAGGATTAATATCCCGCTGAAAAGCAGCAGCAATCGGGTTTTCATGCCCCGTTACGCTCCACCCTTGAGGTAAATCCCCTGGGGGTCCAGTTCTTCCCGCAGGATACGCAGTTCTTCTGCTGTGGGGGGTTCCGTCACCCACGGGTTGGCAACCACTTTGAGATCCCAGCCCGTATTGGTTTTGGCGTCGGCAGCAGTCTTGCCGGGATGCAAGGCCGTCAACGTCAGTTCACCGGTCTCGTCCGGCTCCATCAACCCGATGTCGGTGACAACCGCCACCGGGCCTTTGCCGCGCAGACGGGCGGCCTCACGCTCGGCGCGCCCGCCGAGAAAGCCCGCCGAGGTGCGGAAATCCACCTTCTCGGGGAAGCGGCGCTTTTGGTGCGGGGTAAGCACGTAGCAGCGGTTGGCCCAGGCAGCGATCTCCTGCGAGCCGCCGGAGCCGGGCAGGCGCACCTTGGGGTGCGTGTAATCGCCGCCGATCACGGTAGCATTGATGTTGCCAAAGCGGTCAATCTGCGCCCCGCCCAGGAAACCCACATCCACGTTGCCGCGTTGCAGGTAAAAGGCGAAGATATCGTACATGCTGCACACCGACAGCGCCCCGCTGACCAGGGTGGGATCGCCAATCGAGAGCGGCAGGCGCGCCGGCTGTGCGCCGATGACGCCGGCTTCGTAGATCATCACGATGCCGGGGGCGTGAGTGCGTCGGGCCAGGTTACAGGCCAGGTTGGGCAGCCCCACGCCAACGAAAACCGTGTCGCCATCGCGCAACATGCGCGCGGCGTTGATGGTGAGGAGTTCGGAGGAAGAGTAGGTAAGATTCATAATGAGTCGCTTTCCGTTTCAAGGGAGTAAGGGATAGGGGAATAAGGGGTAGGGGAGTCTTCGTGGATCGAGCGGGGTGAAAGTTTGTCGCGTAAGCTGCCAATGGCGGATGTGAGCGTCTTGCGGGTTTCGGTATTGAGGGCGAGCAGTTGGCGCAGGTTTTGCTCTTTGCCGATATTGCAATCGAGGGCAGTGTTGAGCCAATGATCCACTTCGTTTGCAGAGCCTTGCGCAATTATCAAAAAGTGAACGTATTCTGCACCTTCATGTCTTCCACGCCCTTCGGCAATATTTGCACCCACTGATCCCACGGCGCGGAATAATTGTCGGGCAATTTCTTGCGCCTGCATTGAATTGGGCCAAGTTTTTAGCTCCGCGTTTACCCCTTTGATCACCTGTTGCGCCTTTTGGTAAAACGCCAATTCGCGATAATCCATATCCCTTTTCCCTTATCCCCTAATAATTCCCATAATTCACGACCGCGCTTGGTCGTGATGTGATAGTCAATCGCTGATGAGTTTCTGCCCCTAACTTTTCCCAATACTCGGAGCGGTCTTTGACGCCGTACACCCACTCGTCGAGATAGGCTTTCACCGCCGCGGGGTCGGATGAAATCTTGTCCCATTCCAGATAAAAAGCATTGTCGCGGTCGTAATAACCTTGCGTGTAAGACGGGTGCGCAGCATAAGGCTCGTGGCAGACGGCATCCACAATGAAACCGGGAATGAGGGTGCGGTTGGGATCGGAGCGGATAATGGCCTCGTCCACAATCTCTTCGGCAGTGAGGATCACGCGTTCGGCGGCAAAAGCGGCTTCTTTCTGTTCGCCGATGATACCCCACAGGTGAGCGTTCCCATCCCGGTCGCAGCGCTGCACGTGGACGATGGCGACATCCGGCTTGAGCGCCGGTACGACGATGACTTCGCCGCCGCCATAGGGGTCGGCAACCTTTCGGATGAGGGGATTCGCCCGCTCGAGATCCCCGGCGGCGGTGGGATTCATCGGCATAAAAGGAACCCCGGTGGCCCCGGCTTGCAGGCGCGAGATCATCCCGAAGTGCGAATATTCCTCCCATTCCAGGCGTCCCGCTTCTAACTCACCGCGCACCAGTCGCAGGGAGCCGACTCCCGGGTTGCCCATGTAGGAAAAGATCACCTTTTTGGCGCAACCGGCGGCCACCATTTGATCGTAGATCAGATCGGGAGTGGCACGCGCCAGAGTGAGATCCTTCTTCCCCTGCCGGATGATCTCGTGCCCGGCGGCGAACGGAATCAAGTGGGTGAAGCCAGCCGCGTAAACGGTATCGCCGTCGTGAACGTATTGCGTGATGGCTTCGGAGAGCGATTTTAATTTGGTCATAAACCTTGTCCTCTGAAAGGGATAGGATTGGATGGGGTATTTTTCCCTGTACTCCAAGCCCCTTATTTCTTTTGTCCGCCTTGCTGTTTTTGTTTCTGTTTCTCTTTGGCCTCAGCCTGTTTCTGCTGCATCTTACGGAGTGTGGCGAAGCGCTGTGTGGGAGGCGCGGGTTTCCAATCTTTACGAATGAAGTAAAACCCGATCAGCGCCGCCGCCACGCCGCCGAAAAATGGCAAGGGTTGAAGCTGCATGCTCTGGTCAGAGGTAAAAAATATAACAAAGAAAATGATGCCGATCAGCATAAAGAACAGGCCAAGCCGGGATCTGCGTATTTTCATGGTTTGAAGGTTTCTCCCTCCCCCATCCGTGTTTTCGGATGGGGGAGCGCCCGTACAGAACACGGGATGGGTGGGGTTAATGGATCATGGTCTGTATTTGCTCATGCAGATACAGCGGCAGGTAATAATGGCCGCCAGCGTTCTTCCCGCTGGAACCGGAGCCTTTCCACCCGCCAAAAGGCTGGTAGCCGGGCCAGGCTCCGGTGGTTGCGCCTTGCGGGCGGTTGGCGTAAGTCACGCCGGCCTCGATGTGGTCGAAGAACCACTTTGCTTCGTCTTCAGCGCCGTAGAAACCTGCTGTCAGCCCGTATTGCACGTTGTTGGCGTGCTGCATCGCCGTATCCAGATTCGGTACCCTGGCGATGGTGGTGATGGGCAGGAACATCTCGTACTGCCACAGGCGGTGATCGAGCGGCACGTCAGCAGCAAGGGTGGGGGCGCAGAAATAGCCCTTGTCGTACAGGCCGCCGGAGAGGGTCTTGCCGCCCGTGAGAATCTCACCCGCCTGGGACAGTTCCTCCGAGAAATTCTTGTAATCCTGGTAGGAGCTTTGGTTGACGACCGGGCCCAGGTAGACGGCGCGGTCCGTGGGATCGCCAATGGTCAGCTTGTTGGTCAGTTCGACCAGCCGCGCCGCCAGCGCCTCGTACACCGGCTCTTCGATAAAGACACGTGACGCTGCCGAGCACTTCTGCCCTTGCAGCCCGAACGCCGAGCGCACAATGCCAATGGCAGCTCTCTCCAGATCGGCGTGGCGGGAAACGATAACGGGATTCTTGCCACCCAGTTCGAGCACCAACGGGCGCACCCAGCCGCAGGTCGAGAAATCGTGATAGATTTTCATGCCCACGTCGAACGAGCCGGTAAATGTGACGCCGTCTGCCTGGCGGCAATCTATCAGCGCTTGGCCGAGAGTCCGTCCGGGGCCGGTGACGAAGTTGAACACCCCATCGGGGATACCGGCGTCCCGCAGACAGTCGGAGAACAGGCGCACGATCCACGGGGTATCGGAGGCGGGTTTGATGACGATGGTGTTGCCGGTGACGAGCGCCGCGCCCGCCGGACCGCCGGTGAGGGCAAACGGGAAATTGAACGGGCTGATGATCAGCCATACCCCATAAGGCCGCAGCACCGACATATTCGTGGCTTTATACCCCACCAGCGGATCGCGGCCCATCTCGACGATGAAACCATCGTTTTTTTCCATCTGGTAGCAGGCATAGCGGATCAAATCGGCGGTTTCGGCCACATCGCCGAGGGACTCCATACGGTTTTTGCCGACCTCGAGGGCCATCGCCGCGCCCAGCTCGAAGAGGCGCTGGTCAATCAGCTCGGCGGCTTTGCGCAGCAGCGCGACGCGTTCCTGCCACGGGGTGTGCGACCACATCGGGAAGGCTTTACGAGCGGCGGCCAGGGCAGCCAGGCCCTCTGTCTCGCTGCCTTTTTGCATCACAGCGAGTACCACATCGGTATTGACGGGGGTGCGATCCTCGAATTTTTCAGCGGCAAACACATCTTTTCCGTCAATGATGAGGCCATATTCTTTCCCCAGATTAGCTTTGACTTTCGCCAGCGCCTGATCGAAACGGGTGTGCAGCTCTTCAGGGGGGTTGAACATGGTTGCGTAAGTTAATTTGAATTCGTTGGACATTTTAATACTACCTCCTTGGGCAAAAGGTTGAACGGACAGTATACTGATAAGTGTTGTTGTTAAACGCCTGACCATAACATCCAGACAAAAGAATACACTCAGAAGCGCAGAACGTCAAGCAACGATTCGTGAAAAATGGATTTTCAGATCAGCAAAATTCAACAGCCCCCCGGGCAAGCTCGCCCCAGGCCGCATAACAAAAATTCTGGCGGATCTCCCAGGCCGCCAGAATTTATTTCCGTTATCCCTGCTCCTGATAGCAAGATAAAATTTCGTTACAAGCCGCCGTTCGAGACGGCGTTCGGAGCACAAAGTCCAATTTTGGGGGCTGGGCGAGCCGGACGAGGCCGCTGCGCTAACCAAAACCCTCCGTGTCCGATTGATCTGTTTGTCTGCCGACGCAAATGCCTTGAAAAGCGGCTTGCAACTGTATTATCGCGCCAAATACTTTGCCGCGCACTTTCAGAACCGACAACTTTCAGTTCCGAAAAGCGCCCCTCATTCTATCCGGCCAACCTTCCCAATCGCTTGCCCCCAAGCAGGTGCATGTGGATATGGAATACTCCCTGCCCTGCGTTCGGGCCGGTATTCACGATCAGCCGGTAGCCGCTGCGAGCAACACCCTGCTGCACGGCAACCTGCTGCGCTGTCGTGAAAAGCCGCCCCATCGCCGCCTCGTCTTCCGCAGTCAAATCATTGACCGAAGCGATATGCTTTTGGGGGACGATCAAAATGTGAACAAGCGCGGCGGGGTGATTGTCGTGAAAAGCGATCACACTCTCGTCTTCGTACACGATCTCGGCAGGTGCCTGGCGGGCGATGATACGGCAGAAAATACACTCGGCCATCCGTCACTCCTTGATTTTGTCGTTCCAATCCGGCACAAGCGCTCGCACAGTGGTAGCCTGAACCATGTCATTCCGAACCGTCGCCTTAAAAGCCAGTCCATTAGTTCAGGAAACTGTGGCGACGGTGAGGAATCCCTGCTGTGCGGGGTAAACTCACGCCTGAATTGGCTCAAACTCATGCTCTGCACCAGGGATTCC
>DYIZ01000027.1:0-22569 GCA_020723385.1 Candidatus Aquidulcis sp. | reverse complement strand
CCAGGGATTCCCCGCCCTCCGCGGGCGACTCTTTGCCCTCCGGGGATGCCTCTACGCTCTCCCGGTAGGTTTGCCCGAACAACGCCGCTGAAACCAGCATCAGATAAAAGACGAACGGGATCACCACAATGAACATCGCCCATGCAAGGATCAGCGTCAAATACAGCATCATGTAACCGACATAAAAGATGGCAAACAACCCGGCCAAAATCACCCAGGCAATGAAATAACCGGATTTATTGCGCCACAGCAGTTTCGTGATCTCTTTGATTTGGAACCCGGCGGTGAACTTTTCCTGCTCGACAGCCCTGGCCATCGCCACCGGCAGGGGAATGACGCCCAAGAACATCAGCAAGTAACCGACGAACATGGACAGGAACATAATTCCCATCAAGGCGAACATCAACAACGGCATCGCCACCGCTATCTCCGAGGTTTGATCAGACATCGCCACAATTGGAAAGATGCTGAAAAATCCGGCGAAATAGACCGCCATACCTCCGAACATCACCACATACGAAGGAAGCAAGTAAATCAGGCTGACGCCGAACACCCGCAGCCCATCCAACCCCATCTTGCCCCAATCATCCCAGGCGGGCAGTTCCAATGCCTCGCCGCGGATAGATTTTCGCATCAAGCGGGCGACATAGCCCATCTGAAAAATCGCCGGCGCGATGGGCACGATGAATCCCGCCAGCGTTAACGCCAGCCCGATGAGAAAGCGGTTCTGCCACTGCGGCCCGCGAAACGGGAAGCGCAGCAGTTCTTTGATGGATTGAGTAGTCAATTCATTGGTTGACATGGGTGATCCTCCTTTGTGATCATTCATTATTGGATAAAATGGAATGGGTGCGTTTCAGCTCAGTTGGGCTGTGTGCCTTTTCCCCTTAGGAAAGCAGGAAGATAGGAAAAAGCGTTCATCGCATTTGTATTTTTCCGCTTTCCTACCTTCCTAAGCGGCTATTTCATATCCTTTCAAACCATCCGCCGTCACAGACATCAGATGCACCGGCGTGATTTGGTTCCACATCGGACGGTTTGCCTTCGCCGTGACGCGCAGATAATTATCTGTCAGCCCGCTCAGTTCCCACTCGGAGGGACCGAGCGCCGTCACGCTCTCCCACAACACTGCCAGTTCGCGCCCCACGAATCTCTCTCGGAAAGTTGCCGAAGACTTATCGAAAACAGCCTGCATCCGCGCATTGCGCGCCTTACGCAGCGGATGGGGAACCCGTCCCGGCAGTCGCTCCGCCGGTGTGCCCGGTCTCTCTGAATATGAGAACACGTGCCCTGCGGCAAAATCCATCTCGCGCACAAAAGACAGGCTCTCGTCGAACTCCGCATCGCTCTCCCCCGGAAAGCCGACGATGATGTCGGTGGTGATCGCCACATCGGGAATAACCGCCCGCGCTGCCGCCAGCAGCGCAGCGAAACCCTCGGGTGTGGTTTTGCGCCCCATGCAGCGCAGCGTGGCCGCACAGCCCGATTGCAACGGCAGGTGCAGATGCCGGCACAGCCGGGAGTCCGCCCACAAATCGAAAAACCCTTCGCTCACATCCCATGGCTCCAGCGACGACAGCCGCAATCGCGGCGTCTCGGTCTCTTCGAGAATGGCTTTCACGAGCTGGTGTAGACCATCCCGCGGGTCGAAATCGTGACCCCACGCCCCAAGATGCACCCCGGTCAGCACGATCTCCTGCGCGCCGCCGTGCAACGCGGCGCGCACATCCGCCAGCACGTCTGCCACCAGACGGCTGCGGCTCTGCCCGCGCGCCAGCGTGGTGATGCAGAACGTGCAGCGATTGTCGCAGCCATCCTGGATTTTGATGAACGCCCGCGTGCGCCTGCGCACCCCCGGCAGCGGCTCGCGCTCAACCGGCTCCAAATCGAAGGTCTCAGCCGGGAGATGGAGCAGCTCTGAAACCAGCGAGTCTTTGACCACATTGGGGACGACGCGGCTCACACCCGGCAGGGATGCAGCCGCCTCAGGGTTGAGCGTCGCCCAGCAGCCGGTAACCACCACCTGCGCCCCGTCCCGCGCCGCCCGGCGAATCTTGCCCCGCGAGTCAGAATCGGCCTGGTAGGTCACCGTGCAAGTGTTGATGATCGCTAACTCTGCTTCGGCGGGTGCAGCGACCAACGTGTGCCCCGCGGCGCGCAATTGGCGGGCATACCCCTCGATCTCCGCCTGGTTCAACCGGCAGCCAATAGTGTCGAGATAAATCTTCACGGTTTAGTAACGCTGAAATTGTCGAACAACACCGCCACCCCCGGTTCGCTGAACGTCCCCGCAATCAAGCCCACGTCGCCGGTGATGAAATCGGTATCTTGCACTTCGGCTAATTTTACCCCGTTGACCATCAACCGGAGGGTTGAACCCTTGCAATCGACGTGAATGTAATTAACCTGCGGGCCTTTCAGCACCACATCGGTCGGCTGGTAATCCGTCATCCCCAACAGCATCATTTGATCATCTTTGAATTTCCCGATGACGTAATAGCCGTCGCTGGTGATCTTGAGGAAATAGAAGTTGCTGGCGTTCTGGTAACGGCAGATCACGCCGTAATCGTTGTTGTCTGGCCCCCCAACTTTGAGCGTCGCCACGTCTATCGCCACATCTGCCAAATCCAGGCCGGCTACCGTAAAATAGTCAGCGGCCGCGGCGTTGACAGTAATTCGGATGCCGCCAGCCGCATACTCGGCCAGGCCATGCGCATCCTGGCTGAGCTTCCAGCGGCCCGTCGTCTCGTGAAAATCATCCTGGAATAATACGCCCCCGCTCGGAACAGCGCCGATCTCATCGTCAGGCTGGCAGGCAGAAATCAATAATGCCAGCAGCGCCAGAATTATCGAAGTTAAAAAACGTCTCATGGTATCGAAACGATCAGATTATCGAACAAAATGTCCGCGCCGTAATTGTTCAGCGTGCCGACCAGCAGGCCAATATCGCCGTCATAAAAATCATAATCGGTGACTTCGGCCAGCAGGCTGCCGTTGGCGTGGAGGGAGAGTGTGCTGCCGACGCAATCGGCGCGCAGGAAGTTGGTTGTTTCCCCCTGGTGAATGTTCTGGCTGTACTGCCAGGAGTCCATCCCCACCCAGGATGACGAGCCGCTTTGCACTTTGCCGATGCCGTAGAAACCGTCGCTGCTGATGACGAGGAAATAAAAATTGTTCTCATCCTGATACCGGCACATCACCCCAAGATAATTGTCGTCCGGGCCGGAGACTTTGGTAGCATCCACTTCGACAATGGCGTCGGCGAAATACCAATAGGGATTGGCCCACACCATCTGGTTGGGCACGTTGGCGAAGATGCGATAGCTGCCCGCCGTATAATCGGTCACCGCAGTGTCGCTGCTGTAGCTGGGCCAGCCGCTGAACGGATCGGAAAAATCGTCGCTGAAACCGGTGGGGGATATAATCACCGGGGTGAAGCCAGCCTCCGGGGTGAAACCCGCCTCCGGTGTGAAAACGGGCTGATCGAAGTCTGGCGTCGCCGTTGCATTTACGATTGGATCGGGCGGGGCGAACAGATAAGGGTAAATCGCCATCAGCCCGCCGCCCGCCCCAAACAGCCTCCGCCGACGATGACCAGCGCGCCCACGATCCAAATCCAGACCGGGATTCTGCGGTGCGGCCTCCTCTCGGCAGATGTGTAATACTCACCCGATGGCGGGTGCGCAACCGGCTGAGGATACGCGCCTCCCGGCGCTTGGGCCATGGACATCGAGGGCATACGCGGGTCAGATGGCGGCCGGGGGACCGGCGGCTGCGCGGCATGTTGTGCAGGCATTCCGGGCGATGACGGCGGCCGGGGGACGGGCTGTACAACCGCCGGCGCGGGCGGCATGCGCGGGGATGACGGCGGCTGCGCCGCCGGCGCTTTCATCGTTTGCGGGGAAGCGGGCGACGCGGCGGCGGCCTTCGCCGTTTGCCCGCGCGAGGCTGTCTCGAGGGCCGATGCAAGCTGGTCGCCAGTGGGAAATCGCCGCGAGCGATCTTTTGCCATCGAACCGTCAATCACCTGCTCGTAGGTGCGCGGCAGATCGGGGCGCGCCTGCGAGAGTCTCGGCACCGGATCGGTGATGTGTTTCATTGCCACTGCCATCGGCGTAGTGGCTTCGTAGGGCAATTTGCCGGTGAGCATCTGGAACAGGATCGCCCCCAGGGCGTAGATGTCGGAGCGCCCGTCAATATCCGGGTCGCCGCGCGCCTGCTCGGGGCTCATGTAAGCCGGCGTGCCGATGATGGAATCACCGGTGAGCGTGGCCGCGCCTTCCTGCAAGCGGGCAATGCCGAAATCCGAGAGATACGCCTCGCCATACTGGTCGAACAGCACATTGGCGGGCTTGAGGTCGCGATGGATGATACCCTTCGAGTGAACGGCGTCGAGCGCCGACGCCAGCCGGGTGATGATGTGGGTGATGTCGTGAATCGGCATCGGCCCCTGTTTCAACCGGTCGGCCAGGGAGCCGCCGGGCATATAGCGCATCACCAGGTAGGGCTGGCGCTCCTCCTCGCCGAAGTCGTACACGGGCACGATGCCGGGATGTTCCAGCGCGGCGATGGTTTGCGCTTCACGCTCGAAGCGCGCCCGGAAGACCGGCTCGTCGGTGAACTGCGTCGGCAGAACCTTCACGGCGACATCGCGTTTGAAACGGGGATCGAGGGCGCGGTAGACGGTTGCCATTCCCCCGCGTCCCAATTCCTCTTTGATCTCGTAACGGCCAATTTTTACTGGAATCATAGCCGTATTGTAGCATAATTGTCGCCGAGGATGTGATGGCAGACCCCAGGGGTTTCAAAAACCCCTGGGGTCTATGCTGTTCTACCCCCGCTTCGCGGCCAGCGCGAGAAACACATCTTCCAGCGTCGGCTCGACGCGCTCAATCGTCGCGACGGTTATCCCCGCCGCTTCCAGCGCGCCGCCGAGCGTCTCGACACGGGTATCGGCTGATGTAATCGCTCGCAAATGGTCTCCGGCCAGTCCGGTGCGCAGCATGCCGAGGCATCTTTCCAGTGCGGCCAGCGCATCGAGCAGCGCGACGGATTCCACACGCACATCCCAGGCAATTCCCGGCAAGGCAGTCTCTTTCAACGATGATGGGGTATCCATCGCCAGCAGCTTGCCATCCCGCATGATCCCCACCCGCCCGCAGTATTCGGCTTCGTCCATGTAGTGAGTCGTCACCAGCGCGGTCACACCCTGCCCCACCAGCTCGTAGATCAAATCCCAAAAGGCGCGGCGGGCGGTGGGGTCCACGCCGCTGGTCGGCTCGTCGAGGAACAGCAGCTTCGGGCGGTGGACGATGGCCGTGCCCAGCGCCAGGCGCTGCTTCCAGCCGGTGGACAGGGCGCTGACACGCTCCTTCTCCAGGCCGCGCAGCCCCACGAGATCAACGATCCCATCCAGTTGCGCCCGCTCCCGGATGCCGTACACACCCCCGTAGAAAGCCAGATTTTCGGCTACAGTCAAATCTGGATACAGGGCGAACTTCTGCGACATATACCCCGAGCGCTGTTTGATCTCTTCCGGCTGGCGCACCACGTCGAATCCCAGCACGGTCGCCTGCCCATCGGTAGGGCGCAACAAGCCGAGCAGCATACGGATGGTGGTGGTCTTGCCGGAGCCGTTCGGCCCCAGGTACCCAACCACCTCGCCCGCCCCGATGGTGAAATTGATGTGGTCAACGGCGACGAAATCGCCGAATTTTTTGGTCAGATTGATAGCTGAGATGACTTCGATGGACATGAGGTGTCTCCGGGAAGAAACGTAATCCGTAAAGCGTAAAACGTAAGGCGCTCTTTACGGATTACGTTTTACGCTTTACGATTCACGATCCATTCTCCAATAACGAAATGAATACATCTTCCAGCGACGGCTCGACCTGCTTCAGCAGGGTGACCTGGCCGCCATTGGCCGGGACGCGCTCGCCGAGCCGGGCAACCACCGCCTGGGTGGTGTCGGTGCGCACTCGCAGATGGATGCGGTCGCCGAACATCTGGGCATCCTCCACATCGGGGTCAGCTTTGGCGATGTCGCGCAGCACGGGCAGCGGCTGGCCGCGCAGCTCGACGATGCGCCCGTCGAGGCGGGCGCGCAGCGTCTCGGGAGTTCCCTCCACCAGGATTTTGCCGTCACGCATGAATCCCACCCGGCGGCAGCGGGCGGCCTCGTCCATGTAGGGAGTGCTGACGAGCACGGCAACCCCGCCAGTACCCTTGCCTTCCGATGCTCCGACATCCCCTATCCCCTGTCCCCTGTCCCCTTCTATAGGATAGGGGATAGGGGTTAAGGGGATGGGCGACGCCAGCCGGATGATCAACTGCCAGAAATCCTGCCGGGTGACAGGGTCAACGCCGGTGGTCGGCTCGTCGAGCAGCAGCACCGACGGGCGATGAACGAGCGCCGCCGCCAAACCGAGTTTTTGCTTCATCCCGCCCGAAAGCTGACCGGCGCGCCGGTTGATAAAATCGGCCAGCCCGACGAATTGCAGGATTTCCAGGCAGCGCGGCCTCCAGGCTTCATCCGGCAGGCCGCGTACCTCGGCGAAGAAGCGCAGGTTTTCGAGCACCGTCAGGTCTTCATACAATGCGAAGCGCTGCGCCAGGTAACCGATGCGGGCGCGCGCCGGCTCGGTCTGCTTGAGCATGTCGAACCCGGCGACGTGGATGCGGGGGCCGTCCCGGTCGGGGCGCAGCGCCCCGCTGGGTTTGAGCGCCCCGCACAGCAGGCGCAGCGTGGTGGTCTTGCCCGCCCCGTCCGGCCCAACCAGCCCGTAGATTTCACCCGCAGCGACGGTGATGCTGACATCGTCCACGGCGTGAGTATTGCCGTAGGATTTATGGAGATGTGTGGCTTCGATAAGGTTCATAGGAGTTATTGTTTTTCGTACCATTCGGGGATATTGGCTGCCCAGCCTTCGACGCCGTCAGTGGTTCTCATTTTCCACCACTCGTAGCCATCCGCCTGTACTGGACCTTCGAGGATGGTGATGGTATCGCCGGGCTGGAGTTTGGCGAGGATAGCGGCATCGAGGGATGGGGATGCACGCAGGTTGAGATTTGCACCGGCTTCGGTGATGGCATAGGTGTCACCGGGTGCGAAGGGTTGGGGAACTGTGAACCACCCGTAGACAATGCCTCCTTGTTGTTTCAACAAAATGGTTCCACCAGTCCAGGGTGAAATTAGGTAAATATCTATCCAACCTCCCTCACTATCCCCTGTCCCCTTTCCAAAAGCCAGCCATTGTCCATCCGGTGACCATGCAATGCTGACAACAGCGCCAAAATCGTTTGGGCTGATCAAGGTTCGTTCTTCTCCGGTTTGAATGTCAACTATCTGAACATTATTCACATTGACACCTTTGTTCACTGCTAAAAACCTACTATCCGGTGACCATGTAATGAAAGTGTCCTGGGAATACAACGTTTCGCCTGAGAGAAATGGCCCCTCAGTTTGTTCTTCGCAGGTGCCGGGGTTGTTCAGACAGGAAGTCCTGGTAATATAAAATCCATTCTTGTCTGGATTATCGCTAGGCAATAAGAAACGCAAATACGCAACCCACTCCCCATTCGGAGACCAACTTGGCCTCCCCCCATTGATGTGCAGATCCAACCAATTGGTTAATAAGGTTATTGTTTGATCTTCGAGAGAAAAGATATTAATGCCCCAACCGTAATCTGCTCTTGGACAACCTACAGCGACTTTAGTTCCACCAGGAGAAAAGGATGATTCATAACAATCCTCAGCTTCAAAACTCCAATTGGTATTTTCGACCAGATCATAGACTATCAATTGACTTGTTTCCATCGTTTCTCCTGATAAAACAGCCATGCGCTTCCCATCCCGTGTGAATGTCACGAGCTGAGATTCGATGCCGTCTACAAATGTACGTTCAAACGACCCATCAAGAGAAATGACATTGAACTTAGCACCAAGAGAACTTGGAGCTTTGTAGATTAGATATTGTCCAGGGGGCAGCAAATGATAATACGATACGTAGGGTGAAATTTGTGTTACCTCAGGCGAAGCACTCGCCGATTTTGTGGGTATGTTTGTGGGGATTGATGTCGCGGTATTAACAGGTGATACAGTGGCAGATTCTGCCGCCTTCTCCGTTGGCTGGGTGGTCGCAGTCGGCGCGACAGTCGGTTGCCGGATGTCAGCGGTCGGCGTTTCTCTGCCCGTACAGCTCGCCAGCAAAATGATTGCCAAAGCACCCATCAGCAACCTCCGCCCACGATTCATTCTGCGGCCTCCGGCTTTCTCGCGAAGAGATACCCTCTCCGACTCTGATATTCCACCTCCGGGTAAGGGTCGCGCACGATGATCTCGATGCCGCTGAAACCGGCTTCCAGCATCGACGCGTCCATCGCCGCCGGCTGGATGAAGTTGAAATCGAGCGACACCGGCTTGCCCCACCACTCATCCAGATGAACCGCCTCGTCGCCAATGTGGAATGTCACCAGCAGCCAGCCGCCGGGCTTGAGCACGCGCTTCAGCTCGCGCAGCGCATCCACCACCTGCGCGGGCGGGATGTGGATGATGGAGTAAAAGGCGGCGATCCCGCCCCAGGCGGCGTCGGGGAAATCGAGATGGAGCATGTTCCCCACGTGGAAGGGAATATCCGGGCTGAGACGGCGGGCGTTGGCGATCATCTCGGGGGAGAGATCCACCCCGAGAGCGTCGCCCCCGTGATCTTTGAGGTAACGGGCAATCTCGCCCGGCCCGCAGCCCATATCACAGATCGGGCCGAGCTTCCCCACCCGGCCAATCAGCCGGTCGAGCAGCTCTCGATCGAGCGGCTTGTTCTCCAGTTCGTGAAAAAAGGCTTCGGCATACTGCGCCGCGACCTGGTTATAACCGGCTTGTGTGTTGGCAAAATAGGCGTCCATCGGTCGAGAGTTGAAAGTTGCAGGTTGAAGGTTGAAAGTTGAAAAACGGCTACCGTCAACGGTCTTCGGTCAACGGTCGGATCATTACCACCGCCAGCGATTTCGCCAGCGCTTCGAGCTGGGCGCGGCTGGGCTGCGGGGGGAGATGGTGCATCTTCATCATCGCCCCGACCATCTTCGGGTGGCGGCGCAGGCGCTCCTCGAGAAAATCGGCGATCTGGGCCGGATCGTCACACAATTCGGCCAGCCCGGCGAAACGGCGCGCCTTCACGCGCACCTCAACGTGTGGATCGGCGACGATATTGCGCACCCAATCGGACTGCCGCCCGCGCGCCGCGCCGAGGTAGATAACGCCCTCGATCTCCTCATATTGCAGGGGGGTGACGCGCCGCTGGCCGCTCTTGCGCCCGGTGGTGGTCAGCAGCAAAATGATGCGCCCGACGAGCGGCCCAAGCCCCAGGGCATACAACGCCCGGTGGACGTACTGCGCCGGTCGGATGAACCGCCAGGAAGATTTCTTCTTCGCCATCAGTGACCTCCGATCATTTGCTGCGCCCGCCCGACCATCACGCGTTTGAAGGGGCGCAAATTTTTCAAAATGCCGAAGAACGGCACAGGTACAATTTCCTGGTTGGCGCGGCGCTGGGTGGCCGGGCGGATGCGCCCGAGGGTCGCCAGCTCGCGCCCGGCCTGTTCGTAAGCCGCGTAGACCTCCCGCAAGCGCGGAAATCGCTCCAGCGCTGAAGGGTCTCGCCCGTGCCCGCAGAGCAGCCCGCCGTTGCGGATCAGCGTCCCCATCTGCGGGGCGTCCATGAACCGCGAGAACGTCTCGAAATAGGCGACAACGCCGTGCGGGGTGACATTTTCCAGGTTGTCGCAGCACACCAGCGCCACGAACGGCTTCGAGCAGACCGCCGCGTCTACGTGGTGGAAGAACAGCCCGCTCTGCGTGACGCGCAGCTCGGCGCAGTCGCAGATGCCGTAGAACCGCTCGATGAATGCCTTGAGAAGCGACGACATGCCGAACACGTACACCGGCGTGGCGTAGATCAATAGATCGGCCTGCGCCATTCGGGCGAAGATCGCCGCCGTGTCATCTTTCTCGCGGTAGGCGCAGTGCAGAGTATGCTCCACCGTCTGGCACTGGCCGCAGCCCAGGCAGCGATTGATTTTGCGCCGCGCCAGGCTGACGATTTCACACTCGGCCCCGGCGGAGATTGCGCCGGACGCCAGGCGATCCAGCAGGAAACGAGTATGCCCCTGGTCGCCGCGATGGGAGCCGTTAAGCGCCAGAATTTTCATCGAGCGGCCTCCCCCGGCGTGATGCGGTATGAAAACGTCCCCGGCCGCGAGCGGCCTTTGGAGAAGCGCATCGCAAAGGAGGCCGCGTAAGCCTCGGCATCCTGCGGCGTGTCCCATTCGTATATCCCGGCGCACTCGCCGGTGGACTCATTCACAGCCCACAGCTTGCTGCGGAACCCTGGGCAGCCCACGCAGAAAGGCATCGGGAGCAGCGAGAACCATTTGTTGGCCGCCGCCGACATCCCGGCGGGGTGGAATTGCACCTCGAAGACCACCCCCGCCCGGTCGGGCTGTCCGCCGGCGGGTGAGACGGTCGCCTGGCGGAAGATGGTGTACGAACGCCCATCGGGCGGCGTCACCCGCTCGCCGAGGCGCGCCCGCGAGAAGCGCAGCCGCCCAGTGAGAAGGAGCCGATTGGCGTGCAAGAAAGCTTGGATGGGGTTGATGGTCATGGTCATTTATCCAGATACCGCACGAAATTAGCCGCCTGCGGGCGTTCTTCCCAGCCATGTTTGGTATAGAACTCCCGCAGGTATGACTCGCGCTGGCGCATGTTGAGCAGCATCAGCCGGAAGCAGCCCCGCTGGCGGGCATCCTGCTCGGCGGCTTCCAGCAATCGAGCGCCGATGCCCCGCCCGCGGGCGCTTTCCCGCAGGAATAATTCGGAAACGTAACCCTCCGGCCCGGCCAGGATGAGATACGGCAGCCAGTGAACGGCGATGTAACCGGCCAGCTCGCCAGTGGGCATTTCTGCGACGAACAGCGTGTGGCTGTCATCGGCCAGGCACAGCGCCAGGTGGCGGGCAACGCGTTGGTGGGTGATCTCAGCTTCCTCGGCGTTGATATGGGCAAACCAGCCGATGCCGCGCACGATCTCGGCTAATTGAGATGCATCGGTGAGTTCTGCTTTGCGGATCGAATAGTTTGTCGTTTCCATCATCTCACCAAAATTTTGCCGATACCCAGGGCAATCACGATCAGCGGGACTTGCAGCGCAAACCCGCCGATCAACAGAATGGCCAGCGTCCACTTCTTAATCAGGCCAATCTTCATCAGCCGGTAAAGGACAAACGCCGTGAACGCCAGCGCCAGAGGCGCGGTGACGAGGCCGGGCGTGTAACCGCCCATCACCACCGCCTGCCCGAGATGCAGCAGCCCATTGCCGAACAGCGTGGCAACTGCCAGGGCGTAAATGATCGGCCAGACATTTCCAATGGATTCCCGTTCTCTTTTCGAGGGAAAGGGGATAGGGGATGGGGGCGTCCACATTTGGCTTCCCGTGGAAGTTGGGGCAAGAGTTAATGCAGCCCGTGACGCTTGCCAGCACACCACCAGAATCAACACCGCCAGGAACGCCACGCTGACCGCAAATTGCGCGGTATTGTCGCTCGCCAACCCGACCAGCGGCGCGGGCAGGTCTGCGGCGTGCTGGCGTGTAAACTGCGCCATCGTGGCGATTTCCTCGCCGTCGTGGATCAGGAAAATGAGCGGTAAAAGCCAGATGAGGGAGTTTGACACAGCGCCTTTTATTTCGCGGTCTCGAGGATTCGTTGTGGTGCTCGCGTCGGACGACAGTCCGATGCCCTAGTTGCGAGGACTATCGTCCCCTTTGAGCGATTGGGGGATGTCGCTTCCCAAAGCCGAAGATTGCGCCTTGCAGCCGGGGGGTGACGTAAACCGCTTGCGGCAGAGTCATGTACGGGCCGCGCACCCCGTTGCGTTGCTTGCGATACGCTTTTGCGTGTTCTTCTGACCAGAAGAAGACAGATTTCCTTCAGAACGCGTCAATGATGCTCGGATCTTCCAGCTTGCCAAAATCCACCATGGGCGTGAAAACCATCGGCTGGGCGTCTTTTTCGGCGATCGTGTAGCGCAGGTCACTGTCTATCGAAAGGTGCAGCGGGGCGTGGCAGTGGGCGCACTCGGTTTCGATCTCGAACGACAACTTCTCTTTTCGCAGTTGCCCTTGCACGAAGGGCGTCGCTATCGCGTCGATCGCTCAAGCGGCGTGGATTTGCTCGCCGGTGCTGAACGTCACCCGGTGAGGGGTGTCGTCTACCGTGACCGGGTAGGCCCAGGCGACCTCGCCCCGCGGGTTGCGGAACAGGAAAGTCATGTGCTTTTCCAGGTCATCGAGGATTGGAACCACCCGCTCGACTGAGAGTCCCAATCGGCTGGCGATGAACTCCGGCGGGAGCGGCTTCGCCACCCGAGGCAGCTCCACCACGACGAAATCGCGCACCCGGTGGTGGTCATCCGTCATGAAACTCAGGCTTTTAGCACCATTTCGGGTATTTTGGGCCACTTCGCTCTGCCAGAACTGCCGGGGAATCGGCAGCAGGGAGCGCCTAAGACCCAATTTCAGGTTTCTGTTCATCTCACTCTCCAAAATCCACATCGGCTGGCATGCCGGGTTTGAGCTTGCCGTCGGGGTTCTCGATACTGAGCTTGACGGCGAAGACGGTGGTGCGGCGGCCCTCGGCGGTCTGAACATTCCGAGGGGTGAACTCGGCCTTATCGGCGATGTGGGTGACGACCCCGCTGAAGCTCAGGCCGGGATATGAGTCAACCGTGACCTGCGCCGCGTCAGACAGGTTGATCACGCCGTAGCGGTCTTCGGGGATGTAAACGGTAATGGTCAGCCGGCTCAAGTCAGCCAGGATGAGCAGCGATGCGCCGGGAGAGGCCATCTCGCCGGGTTCGATGCTGCGCGACAATATCACGCCATCCGCCGGAGCGACGATGGTCAGCTTGCCAATCTGCACGTCCAAGGTGTCAATGGCGGCCTGAGCAGCATCCACCTGGGCGTTGGCCGCATCAGACTGGGCTTGCGCCGCGTCCACACGAGTCTGGGCAGTGTCCACCTGCGCCTGGGCGGCGTCTACTTGCGCCTGAGCCGCATCCACCTGCGCTTGGACGGCATCCAATTGCTCGGGGCGGGCGCCATTTTTGAGATTGGTCAAGTTGGCGGCCGCCGCGTCGCACAGCGCGGCGGCGGCATCGAGCTGGTTCAACAGCGCTTCGACGGTAGTCGTCCCGCTGCGGCCAAGCGCATTCAAGTCGTTTTGGGCGTCTGATGCCTGATCCCAGGCTTCGTCGAGCCGGTCGGCCTGCGGGCTGTCGGCCAGGGCGTCGTAGGCGGCTTTGGCGTCGTCCACCAGCGTTTGGGCGTCATCGGACGTTGACTCTGCCGCGTCCAGCGCTTCCTGGATCATGTTGTCGTCGGCGTCGAGGGCGGTATGGCGCGCCTCGGCCTGCGACTGGTTCAGTTGGGCCAGCTCCCAGTTCTTGCGGGCGGCCTCGATTTGCAGGTAGAAGGGCTGGGTCGAATCCTGGGCTGCATCGTAAGCCAATCCAGCGGCATCGAGAGCGGCCTGGGCGTCGGCGATGGCGACCGTTGCGGCATCAAGGGCGCTGGGCGGTGTGCGGCTGTCTTTTTCAAGCTCGGCCTTGCGCGCTTCGGCCTGGATAAGATTGCTTTGGGCAGTGGTCATCGCTGTGCGCACATCTTCGATCTGTTGGGTGGTCAGCACCACCGTCATGCTGTAATAACCCTGGCGCGCCCATCCCAGCCGGGTCCAGGCCGCAGTCACTTCCTCGGGGCGCGAGGCGGCGGTAAGGGCGTTCAGGCTGGCTTCGATGGCCTGGCGGTTGGCTTCTGCCTGATTGAGCTGCGCCTCGGCGGCAAGAATCTGTTCGTCGGTGGGGCCGGCTTTCAGCAGCGCCTGGTTGGCCCGGGCAGCATCGAGCGCGGCCTGGGCGGCGGTCTGAGCAGACTCTGCGGCAGGTTGGCCGGTTTTGGCCGCCGCGACGTTGGCTGCCGCAGCATCGGCGTTGGCCTTGGCCACGCTCAACGCCGCATCGGCCTGGGCGCGCTGCGCTTCAAGTAAGGCAGTATCCAATTGGATGAGAACATCGCCAGCGTGGACGAAGTCGCCCTCGGTGGCGTTAACTGTCACGACGCGCCCGCCCAATTCTGGGCTGATGCGCACCTGGGTGGATTCGATCGTGCCCGAGGCCGCAAGCGACTTATCTTGCGCCTGGGCTCGGTTGACGCCAAAGTACCACCAGGCGGCAAGCGCGGCGACAGCGATCAGGATAACAACAGGAATGATACGACGAGGATTGGGATGCATGGGAACCTCCGGTTCAGTGATCAGTGGTCAGTAATCAGTGATCAGTGGTCAGTGAACAGTGGTCAGTATTGACTGATGACTGATGACTGAGCACTGATAACTGATTAATGGTCAATCGAGACGCTTGCGGAAGCGCAGGGAAGCGATGGTCATAATGCCGAAGCCGTAAACGGCCAGGGCGATAATATCGGGCAGTAAAGCCTGCACGCCGACGCCCTTCAGCAGCAGCGAGCGGATGATGGTCAAAAAGTAGCGCAGCGGGAAGAAATAGGAAATAACTCGTAGAACGGTTGGCATGGCCTCCAGGGGGAAGAAAAACCCGGAGAGGAAGATGCCCGGTAGAAGGGTCATCCATACGACCAGCATGGCCTCCATTTGAGTGTTGGCGACGGTCGAAGCCATCAGGCCGATGCCCAGACTGGTGAGCAAAAACAGCATTGACAGAAGGGCAATCCATATCAAGCTACCTCGTACCGGCACGCCGAACCAGAAATGGCCCAGCAGCAGCACCTCCAGCGCGTTCATGAGACCCAAAATCACGTAAGGCAGCATCTTGCCTACCACCAACTCCCACGGGCGGATGGGCGTGACGATGAGTTGTTCGATGGTGCCGCGCTCGCGCTCACGCACGATGGAAGTGGCGGTGAGGATGGAGGTCAGCGCATACAGGATGGTGCCGATGACGCCGGGAATCATGAAGTAGGAACTGACCAGATCGGGGTTGTACCAAACCTGGGTGCGCACCTCCACCGGCGGAGTCAGCACACCCGATTGGCCGCGGCGCTCGAGGCGCTCGACGGTGATGCGGGTAGAAAGCGCCTGGCCCACCAACTGCGCCGCTGAAAATGCTGTGGATGCCACCGTCGGGTCGGAGCCATCGAGCACGAAAGCCACCTGGGCTGAACCATCCCCCTCGATTTTGGCGCTGTAATCCGGCGGGATGATGAGTCCCACGCGGACTTTGGCGTAATCAAGCGCTTCCCGCAGTTCGGCTTCCGAATTGACCTCGAGCACGATGTTGAAATAATCGGCCGAGCGGTAAGCATCGAGCAGCTCACGCGCCTCGGGACCCCGGTCTTGGTCGAAGACCGCCATCGGCACGTTGCGTACATCGTTGGTGGCGGCGTATCCCAGCAGGAAAAGCTGCATGATCGGGATGACCAGGATGAGGATCAACGCCCGGGGATCGCGGCCAATCTGGATGAATTCTTTGCGGATGAGCGACAGGAGACGCGAATTCATGGGGATTATTCCTTCTCGAAAAGCAGCGTGTAAGCGAAAAAGTTGCCAAAGCGCTGTTTCAGGCGAAACCCTGCCGGTTCGATCAACCGGATGAGTGTGCCAGCCAGCGGGTAATCGGGATCGGGTAGCAGCTCGCTGAAAGCCAGTGTCCCGCCGGGCTTGAGGACGCGTTGGAACTCCTGCGCCGCTTTCTCGGGTTGGGGAATCTCGCCGATGACAGTGATCATGTAAATAGCGTCAAACATTCCACTGTCAAAGGGTAGGGCGTGAACGTTGGCGAGGCGCGTCTCGATGTTGATTGCGCCTTCCGCCTCGGCCCGGCAGGCGGTCTTTTCTAACATGCGCGGCTCGATGTCAATGGCGATTACTTTGCCGCCCGCGCCAACCCGCCTGGCAGCGGCAACGGTGTACCTCCCGCTGCCAGGGCCGACTTCCAGCGCCGTCATTCCCGGCTGCAGGCCGTGACGGACCGCCAGAAGATCGGGGGGCTGGAATTTTCGCCGGAGAGGGTTGTCTATAATGGGCGCCATGAAGTGGGGCATGGGGAACTTGTAAAACCGCCGCAAAATCCGAACGAAGGTCAGGTACGCAGCGACGAAAAGCAGAAAACAACCGAGGAAATGGGTAATTTTGCGAAACATGGGTCGCCTCTTTTTAGCTTTGAACGGGCTTCAGGATTCCATGGAGATAGATGTCTACAAAATAGTCGAATGCTTTGTCGCGATAATCGTTCGGCAGTTGATTACCGACCATGATTTCGGTCATCACGTAGGAAAAGAACAGGCCGATGAAAGCCCGCACCAAGATCGGCATGGGAAGATCTCGCAGTTGATCGTCCCCTTCCAGGAACCGCTGGGCGGCTTCGACAACCTGGGGAAAGATCATCTCGAAAAGCGTGGTCAGATGCTTGCCGTTGAATTCCACCAGCTCGATGAAGATCAGGTTGAGAAATTCCGGGCGATTGCCGATGCTTTCGACCATGCGCTGGGCTGCATCACGCACGAAAATCTCGATGGTGTTTCCCTGGGCGGCGCGCATGGCTGGCAGCATATCGTTGATGGGGTGGTGGGCGTACAACACGGCCAGGAAGATTTCTTCTTTGTTATCGAAGTGGTTGTAAATGCCACCCACGGCGATACCCGCACCCTCGGCAATCTGGCGCATCGAAGTGCCGTGGAAACCATTTTTTAGAAATAGTTTGTGCGCTGAATCCATAATCTCGGCTTGTGTGCGCTCACCTTTGGTGGTCGGTTCCTCGGGCATAAGCAATCTCCTGTAAAATATGAACGAACGTTCATTCATATTTTACCACCGGATTTACAAAAGTCAAGTGAAAAGTTGAAAATTCCTCCTTGACTCGAACACCTGTTCTGTATATAATTAGAACAGGTGTTCACAATAGCACGCCACACACCCCAAATCTGGGACGTTTCCCGCCAAAGGCGGGATAGCCCTGTTTATTATCCATATAGAAATGCGATGATCGAAAACATCAATCCCCTGGTCGGTATGACCATCTACGAACGCCTCAAGCCAGAGCTGGCTGCGCGGGCATCGGCGATCACGCTACCGACGGGGCGTGATATATTCGCTCTATTTGGCGGCGCCGCTCACTCGCCAGCCCCCACCCTGGAAGCCTTGATCGAGCAGGTCAGTCCCCTGCCGCCGAATACCACCATAATCGGCGCATGTGAAGACGGATTGCACATTTTCTTCGACCTGGCTGACCCTCGATCGGGGTCGCTTCTGGTCGTGGGCGACCGGCGGAGCGGAAAGACCCGGCTGGCGCAGTCAATTGCTAAAGCGGCCTCGATGCTGAACTCACCCCGTAAAGTTCGTTTTGCCGTGGTAACGCCAGATATGGCGGCGTACGACCACCTTTCAGCTTATCCGCATTGCTTCCGCGCCCTACCTTCTTACAGCAACGAAGCGGTCGAATTGGTGGTGAGCATGGCCGAACTTGCCGAGCAGCGCCGCACAGGTCGTTTACCGGGTGCAGTGATGCTGCTGTTCATTGACAACCTGGCATATTTCTTGAACGGACTGGATTCCTCGATCCTCGATTTGGTCAGTTGGCTGGTTCAAAATGGCCCGGAATCGGGCGTGTGGACAGTTGCCACGCTCGACTCTGAAGACCTATTGGAGGTAGATCATAATCTGCTATCACGTTTTGGGACGCGCCTGGTCGGGCGGGTTTCCGACCCCGAAACCGCCGAATACATTGGCGGAGGGGTACCGTACCCGTTCGAAACGCTCAAATCCGGCGATCAATTTTGCGCCTTTCTCTCGGGCGAATGGATCAATTTTTGGGTTCCAGCCTGAATCCCCCTGGAATGGAGTTGACCTATGAACATCGGAATGCTTTGGTTCGATAACGATCAAAAAGTTGACCTGACGGCCAAAGTGGTGCGCGCTGCCAGCTACTATCAAAGTAAATATGGGCAAGCCCCAACGTTGTGTTTCGTCCACCCCAGTATGGTCAATACGGCCCCGCCGAAGGCTTCGGGGATCGAAATCCGCACCACCCGCTCGGTTTTACCGAATCACTTCTGGCTCGGCATCAACGCCCAGGCCAGATCGTAGAAGGAATACCCCCCAAAAAATAGAAGGCTGCGGATGCTTCGCATCTACAGCCTTCTATTTTTTGGGGGTCCTTAACCAGACCCAAACGGCGCGATCAAGTTGTTACACTCACAACCAGCATATCCAAAGCCAACACGTCTTCCATCTGGCCGGTTTTAATCGCTTCGTCTATTTCCAACAAACGGCGGTAGAGTTTTTCCAGCGCAGCGAGCGAAAAACGCTGCGCTTGAGCTGCAACTTTGCCCGCCACATAAGGGTGAATCTTCAGGTCGCGGGCGATGTCTTGCTCCCGGTGCCCCCGCTCGATCTCTTCCCTGGCTTGCAATAGCAATCGGAACTGGCGCACGATCATCGCCAGGATGGACAACGCTTCTTGTTCGTCCAACAGGCGGTGCAGCATCTCCTGGGCCTTCTTAATTTCCTTGTTGCCGATGGCGTCTACCAGGGCAAAGATATCCCCCTCACGGGCATGAACCGCCAGGTTTTCGACGTCTTCTACCCCGATCGGGCGGGAATAATTGACGTAAGCCATGAATTTCTGGATTTCCTGCTCAGCCAGGCGCGGCTCGTCGCCCAGCAGCGCCACCAGACGCCGCGCCGCATCCGGTTCGATGCGCCCCCCCAGGGCTTTCGTCCGCGTGACCACCCATTGCTCCATCGCCGCGCCGCGCGGTAGCGCGAATGTCTTGATAACCGCCGAGTCGCCTGCCCCCTGCGCCCACTTCTCCAACCAATGCAATCGCCCGGCCCGGCGATCCTTATCCTCGGTCAGCAGGCGATACTCCGTCAAAACAAGGGTTGTTGTCGCGGGGACTTTGCTCAATACTTCGGTCAGCCGGGTGCGATTCTGCTGATTGGCGGCGAAAGCCAGCGGATTGGACACGATCACCAACCGGCGCGGCGACAGGAAGGGAATTGTGTTGACCGCCGAAGATAACTGATTGAGGCTCATGCCGCGGCCCTCCAGACGGGAAGTGTTCATGTCGGCGGTGGTCGCATCTCCCATCCCGGCTTGCAGCGAAGCGACAAATTTGGTTATCGCAAATTCATCTTCGCCATTCAGCACGTAAACCAATGGCTGGCGTTCCCCCATCTATCAGCCTCGCGTGGTGATCCGGTGCGCCACCGCCCGCCGCTGCTGGAAGCGTAGGATTTCGACGACTTCCAACGCCCCCGGCGACGCCGAAGTGGTTACCCGCTCCTGGACGATGAGACCCAGCGGCATCGAAAAAGCCAATGCCAGGGTCGAAAATGCGATAGCGAAGGGGATGCGTTCGAGCTTGTCGCGCAGTTTCGGCCCAACGCCCCACATCGCCAGGAAACCGGCTATACCGGTGAAGAACCCGGCCGTGACGAGATTCGTCCCGCAAAAAGGGGCGATGGCAAGCTGGCGTTCGCCTGCCCGCATCCGCTGCAAGGCTTCTTCAATGGCGGCTTGAACGGCCTCGGTGGGTAAATCGCCGATCAGCACAAATCCGCTGGGGTTCGAATGTCCGGCCATCGGAACGCCGGGAAATCGTGAGGACAGGATGTTGATGGTGGCGTGTTCCAGCCCGTGATTGCGGCGCACACGCGATACCACCGGTTGCTCCAACAGAGCTTTAAAGGTGTCAGTCATGTTGACCTCCGTTGGAGCGATTATAACCGCATTAGTAGAGAGAATCCGAAAAAATGATGATTGTGCGGGCTTCGCCCGCACAATCATCATTTTTTCGGGTCTTCGAACCTATTCTGCCACGGCAGGCGCTGTCGCCGACGCCGCGGCCCGCTGTCGGGAAGTTGCCAGCAAGAAACCGGCATACATCAGCACCACGCCGACGAACTCACTCACATACAGCCAATCCACCAGCCCGGCTTTGATGAAGCTGCCACCCATGGCTGGCATCAGCGCGCCGGCGGCGATCAGAATGTTGCCGGCCATGCGGTTGGCGAGCACCTTCTTGCGCCAGAAAAGGAACGACGAGTAGATTGCCCCGCCGACCATGGTGATTGTGCCGTAGATATTGAGCAGGATGGTCAAAACCACAATCCCGCCGTTGCGTACAAGAATGTCGCGATACTGCGCCGAGACGGGCAAATTCACGTTGAACGCCGCGGCGGCTGAGGTGATCGGCGCGGCCAGAACCAGGATGGCTGCTGCCAACGAGACCACCCCCAGGAGGGTGGTCAGTGTGCGGGCCACGCCGCGCTTGCGCACCAGCAGGTGTACCGTCCCCTGGCCGAGCCAGGCGGCGGTGAGCATGGCCCCGCTGAGATACCAAACCTTGATTGCCAGAGGGCTGAAGGTGAACAGCATCAACGCCTCGGTGAGCGTGCCCAGTCCGTACAACGCCAGCCCGAATCCCCACAGCAGCAGGTGCGTCCCGCCGCGCTGGCGGAAACGGGCGAACACGGCGACGGTAAACGCCAGGGTGATGGCGGTCGAGAAAATGGAAATGTAGTGCATGGTTGCCTCCAGGAAGACGCAGGTCACAGCCACCCGGCTGCTGACAACCCAACGAGTAACAGAGTCGCCAGCAATGCCAGGAACAGCCCGCCCAGGATCACCGGGATGAGCAGATCCAGCCAGCGGGGCAGCGAAAACCTTGTAGACGAAAACTTCATGGGTACTCTCATCGAATGGAACGCCAAGAATTCACCCCAACTTTATCAGGATTGAATTAATCCCCCGTGACGATGGGCTTAGATTTGGGAGAGAAAGATTTCATCGAGCAGCGACTGGAATTCACTGACCGAAGAGGTGGTCAGCAGCCGCTGGCGAATCTCGACCGGGGGCGCATACGGGCGCAGATAGCGGTCGGCGTGCTTGCGGAAGATCAACAGCCCGTGGGCTTCCCCGTAGCAGGCCAGCGTCCTCTCGAAATGTACCCCCACTGTCCGGCGGACGGTCTCCAGCGGGACAGCCTCCCGCGCCTGTCGGGCGAAGATCCACGGGTTGCCGACCGCTCCGCGCCCGATCATCACCGCCGCGCAGCCGGTATGCGCTTTCATGCGCTCGATGTCTTCCGGCAAGCGCACGTCGCCGTTGCCGATGACGGGGATGCGCACGGCCTGCACGATCTCGGCGATGGCGTCCCAATCGGCCTGGCCGCCGTAGGCCTGGGCTTTGGTGCGGGCGTGGACGGCGATGGCGGCCGCGCCGTGATCTTCGAGCAGCCGGGCGATTTCGAGGTAGTTGCGGCTGGCGTCGTCCCAGCCCAGGCGCATCTTGGCGGTGACGGGCACGCCCAGGGAGTGGGTGAGCTTGCGGAAGATTTCGGCGATCTTTTCGGGGGTGCGCAGCAGCCCGGCCCCCGCCCCGCGCCCGGAGACCTGTTTCGCCGAGCAGCCCAGGTTGACGTCAATCACGTCTGGGCCGTGCGCCTGCAGGCGCAGCGCCACTTCCAGCAGCCGGTCGGGGTCAGAGTCGAAGATCTGGTAGACGACGGGGCGCTCTTCGGGCAGGAAGACCAGCTTGCGGTGGTTGTAGGGGTGGCCTTGCAGCACGTCGAGGGCGTTGATGAACTCGGTGTAGCTCATGGCCGACCCCAGCTCGCGGCAAACGGAGCGGAACGGCCAGTCGGAGTAGCCGTCCATGGGGGCGAGGATGGTGTCGCCGGAGATGGGGAGGGTGTGGATGGAGAAAGTCATCAGTGAGCAGTCATCAGTCATCAGTCATCAGTTGGTGGTTGATGGTTGGCGGCGGAGGGGAATCGTACCACACAACGGCAGACCCCAGGGGTTTTAAAAATCCCTGGGGTCTGCACGCGAAGACCTCACAGGTTTTGAAAACCCTTCGACAGGCTCAGGGCAGGCCCTGTGAGGTCTGTTATCACCGGCGGGCAATCGGCAAGTACACCCGATAATACACTGGATTGATCGTAACCTGGAAGGTAATCTGCCGCCACGCGCCATCTTTGTCCGTCACAGTCACCTGGACTTCGTATGTTCCTGGCAGGGTGAAGATGTGTTCGGTGGTGAAATCGTTCTCCCCGGCCGGCAGATTGATCGTCTCGGTCACGCCTGGCTCCCAGGTAACCACAATTGTGTGAGAATCCAGCCAGCCGGGATCGGTGATGATTTCTGTAAAGCTGACCACTTCCCCAACGGTGACGGTCAGATCGGGCAAAGCCGCCAGGTTCGGGGCAACGTTGTTCACGGTGACCAACAGCGTGTCAGTCCCGACGCCCCCTTCGTCATCGGTCACCCTGAGGGTGACGGTGTACTTGCCATTGTCGGCGAATGTATGGGTGGGAGTGAGGGCGCTTGTGACAGTCACGCCGTCGCCGAAATCCCAGCCAATGGTGTGAGGATCGCCAATATCCGGGTCAGTGAAGCTGCCTGAGAAGGTGACGGGCGATCCTTCGGCAGTGGTCTGATTGAGGCCGGCAGAAACAACCGGCAGATCATTAGCCCCGGTTACGGT
>DYIZ01000026.1:18675-49974 GCA_020723385.1 Candidatus Aquidulcis sp. | reverse complement strand
TGCGCCATCACGGTCTCGATCTCGTCGGGGGTAAATTCATCGAGCAGGGTATCCCCCAAAATGATGCGGCGCGTGTTGCCGATGCCGGTCAGGGCGGCGTTGGCGGCCTTCGTGCGGCGGCTCATGTCGAATTTGAACACGCCGCGCACGCGCACGCCGGCGCGTTCGGCCAGCTGGGTCAGGCGCGCCGCCAATTCGGCGTGTTCGTCGCCGAGCGGGACGAACTTGTTGAACAGCGGCATGAGCAGAACAGGGGCCAGGTTCGACAGCACAACGCTGAACAGTAACAAAATCCCGCTTGCCCACAGCCACCACGTGTCAGGGGCGGCGCGCAGCACAGCGTAGATCACTTCGAGCACGATGCCGCCCAGCACGCCGCCGATCGCCAGCCCCTTGATCTCGTCCACAATCCAGCCCTTGAGGGTCTCGGTGGACAGCCCGAAACGATGCGGCAGAACGAAACCATCGTAATAAGACAGCGGCAGGTCGAGCAGGTAATACACGCCGCCAAAGATGGCTGCGAACAGCAGCACCAGCAGCCAGTCGTTGGCGGTGAGGGTGAGCAGCGCGGATTTAAGCAGCAAGGCCAGATTTTGGCTCCCGCCGCCGGGGATAAGCAGCCACACCAGCGCGTACACCCCGCCGAGGATCAGGTCAACAACGAACAGGCGGCGGCTGATGCGCGAGTACTCTTTTGCTTTCTTTTGTCGTTCCGGGTCTAAAGTAGTCATAGTATTGATCTTTCATAAAAAACGCTTGATGTGAATAAGCTTGAACATACTTTCCGACCAGCGTTGCCGATTGAAATCGGCGTCTACGATCGTTCAAAACCCGCTGAAGCAAGTTCGATTTTTATGCCTGGCAACCCGCTTCAGCGGGTTTTTGGATTTTTAGGCGTCGGATTCATCCGATGCCGAGCGCGGATTGGTAACTCACCCCAAGCGTAAAAAGTAATAGCCGCTTACTTCAACGACCAGATAGAAACATCCTCGAATGAACGAAACGTCAGAAAATTTCCATCACGAGAAAATACCAATTGAGAAGCATTCCTGCCGGTTTCAAACGTCTTGAAAAGCTCACCCGTTGATACCTGATAGACCTGCACGGTATGTTCCCAATAGGGCGCATCCACTGCCAGCCAGGTTCCATCTGCCGATAGAGCGATATCGTCTGCATAGGGGTCCACAGAGACCGTTTGCCAGACTGAACCATCCTCAATTTGCCAGAGGTACACTGTGCCATCCTGTATCTCCATAGCAATTGCCTTTCCGTTGGCGAGATAGGTAACTGTCATTCCATTGCCAAACTGACTTTTGATCGTGTTCAGCAGCGTTCCATCGCTGGCCTGCCATAACCGCGGTGTATCGTCTACAAACCCTGCGGTTAAAGTCTTGCCATCCGGCGCAAAAGATAGGCTGATAATCCTGTCAGTCCCTTCCCCTATTGTGCGAAGCAGCAATCCATCTGAGATATTCCATAATTCAATCTCATTCCCCGCCACCGCCAACTGAGTGCCATCAGGCGAGAAAGCCAAAACTTTCCCCGTTTGGCCTGAATTGACTGCAACTTTCCAGAGCAATTTACCTTCCGGAACCTGCCATAAGCGGACAAAGCCGTCCTTCGAGGCCGAAGCCAGATATTTTCCATCGTGTGAAAATTCAAGGCTGTAAAACTCCAGCGTTTTATCCAGTGTGAAGGCCCGTTTCCCGTTATCGAGTTGATAAACCTCTCCTGGACGTTGTCCATAAAAATTAGAATATGACACTGCCAGCCATTTGCCATCCGAAGAGACGGTCATCTTGTCGGTAAGCAAATTGATGAAAGGAAGTGAAATAGTGCGCACCGATGGTGGATAGATACTGGTACAACCACTGTGATCGAATACACGGTCCAGCCAACCGCACGGTCTTGTGCCATAAATCGCCCCTAAACACCCAATCCCGAACAACACCGCCCCAATCACCCAGCCAATTTCCGCTTTCTCCAGGCGAGTTCCACGCTTTGTCGTGGTAAATTGAACAAAGCGCGCCGGGTCGGCATGTCGAAACAGCCAGGCAAGCATCATACCCGAAATTCCAGATTGCAAGATACCTGCCGCCGCGAAACCTGCCGCCAGGCCAATATAGCCGCCAATTCCCTGGGCTACCAGCCAGCCCAGGATAAACACTACCATCCACTCAATTGCAGTGACCCACAGCCACCAGGTTTGCCGAACGATGTTGCGGGCCCACCTGACCCATTGAATGAAACCACAGAACACGCCAAATAACAAACCGCTTAATGCCCACCGCAATAACCATCCCTGTAAAGACACGCTACTAAATAGAGAATCTTGACTAATATCAACCAGGAAGGAGCCATAAAACATACTTATTACATTATGGACTGCCCAATATCCCATATATTGAAGATATTGGCGCAAAACAAGCCACTGGGCAATACCCAGCGTCAGGCTGGCTGACAAGACTGCGAAGAAAATATACCAACCGAAATTCCCGTTGTAGGTCAGGAGCCGCCCAAATCCAAGCAAGAAAACCAAAGCCAGGATGACCAGGGGGCCGAGCACCCAGCCCAAACTGCTGGCTAATGTCCATTGAACCCAAAAAGCCCATCCCATCGGTTTGCGGATGATATTCATTTTGTACCCTCCATGAAACGAGCTATCACATCAATGCGCTGACGCCCCAATCCTCTGCCTCTCCACCTCCAAAATCCTCCTCAGCACCGCTACCGAGGCGGCATAAGTCGAATCCATCCCGAAATACGACAGGTTGCTCGCCCCCAGGTTGCGGCCCTTGCTGAGCGGGGTGTCGGAGGCGTAATGGACGATGCCAAGGTCGAAGGGCAGCCCGTAGAGGTTGACGATCTCGTTCACCGGGTGGCGCTTCGGGCGATGCATCTCGTAGACCGCCGAGAGATACGGCCCGGCCTCCATCTCGATGTCGGTGTACCCCTCCCGGTAGAAGACATCCATGTAGTGGGCGTTCTGCAAAAACGTCCCGCGCACCGACACGGCTTTCTGGTTATCGAGCACCGTGCCATAAACCAGGTACGCCGCCACATCCGCCGCAGCGAAACAATTGGAAAACAGGAAAGTGTTCGACGAATGCTCGTCGTGAACGACGCTCGGCACCATCACATCGCCCACCACCCCATTCAGCGTCGCCGCTTTGCCCATCACGTAGACGCCGAGCACTTTCCCCACCTGCTCTGCGACTTCCGAGAGGATATTGTACGCCGCCAGCCCGAGAGGGTAATCAATATTAAGTATGAGGGCGTCGCTGCGAGCCAGGAAAGACAGATCGCCCTGGGCCAGGCGGGGGTCGAGCCAATCCGGGCGGAGTTTCGCCAGCTCGATGATCTGCGCCTCCACGTCGAAGCTGTGCTCGCTGGGGATACGCCGGATGCCGCATGTTGCCTCATCGGCAAGCTGTTCTATCAGAGAGCCGCGCCCGCTGGCGCTGGCCTGGTATTTCTTCAACACGTAGTACAGAAAATTCTCCTGGCTCGACAGCGTCCGGCTGGCCTGGATATCGCGCCATTCGCCCAACAAACTGGCATTTTGCGATTCGTTCAGGAAATCCACGATCTTTCCCTGGCAGCGCAGCGCGTAGCCCGAAAGCACGTTCGCCAGGCTGTGCGTGTTGGACGAGACAAAATAAACCGGGCGGCTGCGCAGTTCTGGGACAGCCGCTTCGATGTTCTCCCACCAATCATTGGTGGCGCGGCGGTACTCGCTCAACGACCCGTTCAACAGCAAAACCCGCATCTGGCGCTGGGAGGCAGCAATCTGCTGCAAATTGGCAACAAACGCACTGCCCCAGATTGTTTGCAGACGACCCAGGTCGTCGGTGGAAATCTTCAGCGTATCCGACAATATCTGGTAGGCAGCCGAGTCATCATTGAGGGTTGACCAATCCAGGCGGGGCAGCCGTTGCAGCAAATTGTGCAGCTTGTTCCACTCGACCTGGTAAGCCGTCAGCAACGGGATGATATCGTCAATATCGCTGCGGCTGGCGATGAAACAGGCCAGCGTACCCTGCCCGTCGAAGAAACAGCGCCGCCGCCGCGCCGGCGCGGCGACCAGCTCCCACGATTCCACAGCGCTGTACCCGCCGCGCGAAAACACATCCAGGCTTTGCCCCAGCAGCACCCGCTGGACGCGGTGAATGCACGGCGGCAGCCGCAGCAGGCTGTAAATCCACGCCGCCATATCCGGGGCGTCATCACGCGCTGCCGGGTGCAGCAGCGAGTTCATTCCCGCGTGAACTTCTTCCAGCGTGCGGATTTGCACATCCGCCGTGGAACGGAGTAACGAGTAACACGTGCGGAGGTAAAGTTCGACCTCCTCCGAAGCTGTGGAAGGGACTGTTCGCTCCATGGTTGCAGCACTCACTATCGGCGGCGATGTGTTCGCATAGGCCCGGCGTCAATCTGGCTGTAGCGCGGCGGCCCGATGAACCGGTACAGAATCGAGTAGATCACAGTCAATAAGCCGAAGCCCAACACTACAAATATTGCATAATAGAACATGAATCTATACTGGATAGTCCCTTCCCAAAAAGTCGGGATATTGAAATTGATGTACGGGATATGAATCACCGCGGGGACATGAAGCCCATTGTTCATTTCCGGCGGCAGCGGCAGAATATTTGATTTGATCGAGAGGTCTGTGGCAGCGTAGGCCATCACCAAAATCAGCAGGATCATAATGCAGCCAATTCCCCGCCAAATGGGGTGAATTTGCCAGGGACGCTCTTCACGCTTGACACGGTCGAACGATTGGTACTTACCCATTGCCAGCCTCCTTCGTTTTGTCCACTCGCGCCGCTTGTTCGATGGCCGACACGATGGCGTAATAACCTGTACACCGGCACAGGTTTCCGGTAATCGCTTGTTGAATCTCATCCCGCGTCGGCAGAGGGCGTTCTTCGAGCAGTTTGGCTGCCGACATCAGAAAACCGGGCGTGCAGTAGCCGCACTGCACCGCGCCTGCATCAACGAAAGCCTGCTGCACAGGGTGCAGTTGGCCATTGTTCGCCAGCCCCTCCACCGTCACAATCTCCGCACCGTGCGCCCTGGGCGCAGGCACCATGCAAGCCATCACCGCTACCCCATCCAGAAAGACCGTACACGCCCCGCATTCCCCCTCGGCGCAGCCTTCCTTCGTACCGATCAGCCCGCCGTCCTCACGCAAAAGACGCAGCAGCGTTTTGTGATGCCCGGAGGTAAAGGTGACCTTTTTGCCATTGATGCGGGTGATGATCGGCGATTGGGTAGGATGGTGCGACGACTCGGGGAGGCGCGGCGACTCGCCAAGATAATCACTCCCCCATAGCAGCACCGGATTCGACGGGAATTGACTGCGTTCCTCTCCATGGGCGAGGGCGCGCAGCCCGCGGACAACGCTCACCCGCACCATCTCGTCGCGATAGTCTGCCCCGCTGCGTACATCGTCAATCGAGCGCGCCGCCTGCTTTGCCAGCCTCCCAGCTTCCTCGATCGTCTCGTCACCCAGGGCGCGCCCGGCTAGCCAGGCTTCAGCTTCCGGAGCGTGGATGATCGTCGGGGCGACAGATCCCAGGGTAATGACCGCCTTTTTTACGCGCGTCCCATCCAATGTGAGGACAATGGCCGCGTTGACCAGGGAGATCGCCTGCGCCCGCCGGAGACCCATCTTGATGAACATCCCCCGCTGGTAAGTTGTCATCGCCGGGAAGCTGATGTCTACCAAAATCTCATCGGGGCGCATCACCGTCTTGCGCACGCCGGTGTAGAAATCTTTCAAGGGGACAATCCGCTCACCTTGCTGGCGGGAATGCAGCGTGACCCGCGCCCCGAGCGCCATGAGCGGCGTGATCGTGTCGTTGGCGGGCGAGGCGGTGATGAGGTTGCCCGCCACCGTACCCCGGTTGCGGATTTGCGGCGCACCCACCTCCCAGGCGGCTTGCGCCAGCGGGAAAGCGCACTCCACCAGCAGCTTCGAGGCCACGCAATGATTGTGCGTCACCAGCGGGCCGAGGTGGATCACCTCGTTCTCATCCAGCACAATGCGGTCGAGGTGCGGAACGCGGCTGATATCCACCAGGGTTTCGATACCCTTACGAACGCCGCGCTCTATCTCGAGGATCAGATCGGTTGCGCCGGCCACGATGCGCGCTTTCTCGCCGCGCCCGGCCAGGATTTGCAGTGCTTCGTCAATCGTTGTTACACAGTGATAGTCATGCCACATAGGTTCCTCATAACGTAGGTTTTTTGACCGTAATGAGCTGTCCCCCTTTTTGGATTTGTTCTTCATCCCAGGTGTACAAAGGCGCCTTCAGCCGGTAGGCCAGCGCCGCATAAACCGCATCTGCGCTGCGCATTCCCAACTGCGCAGCCAATCGGGCCGATTCCAACGCCAGTTCGCGATTGAGCGAGACAAAACGCAGCTCCGGCAGCCGCAACATCCCTTGAACTGCCCGCTCGCCGTCGGCTGCTTGCCCGCTGCGGCGCGAGATCGCCCCCGACAGCTCCGCCAAGAGCAGAGTGGGCGACACCAGCCATTCGCCGTGCGATAACTGCGTCATCAGCCAGCCTTCACTCGATGCATGGAAAACATCCCGCGTAATGAACCGGCTCACCCAGATGCTGGCATCTACGACGATCATAGCTCGCGCCGCGCCTCACGCACAGCTTCCACCGCGCTGACGCCTTCCGGCCAGCGAGCGCTAATCTCTATCGCCAGCTCGTCAAGATCGGTCCAGATTGCCTCCAGCTCTTCATTTTCGGCAGGGTGAGCGGCAGCGACTGGCACCAGTCGGGCGATCACTTTTCCGTGATAAGCCACCTGGTATTCCGCGCCTTCCTCGCGCACCCGGCGCAAGATTTGCGTGGCGTTGTTTTTCAATTCCCGAATTCCAATAACTTCCATTTCGGCCTCCAATATAGCCACAATTGTGGCTATATTATAACTGAACGGCCTATTTACCGGACATTAATTTACCGCTCCCACCCTTTTGCAGCATGATGATCTCCGCCATGATGCTGACGGCGATCTCTTCGGGCGTCTCGGCGTTCAATTCCAGGCCGATGGGCGAATGTACGTGGGCCAGCTTTTCCTCGCTCACGCCGGAGGCCAGTAATTGTTTCTTTGCTTCAGCCCAGCGCCGCTGTGAGCCGATCACACCGATGTAGGCCGCCTGGGCGTCTAGCAGCGCCGGCAGGCCGGCCACATCCACGTTGGCGCCGCGCGTGGTCAGGACGAGGTAAGTCCAGGGGGTGATGGTCATCCGCTGGGGCAGCTCACTCATTGGGCAGGGATAAAATGCATCGGCGGAGGGTACCGCCTCGGGGGTGCAAAATTCCGGGCGGTCATCCGTCACAGCGACGTAGAATCCAAGCCATTTGGCGAGATGCGCCACGGCCTTTCCCACGTGCCCCGCGCCGATAACAACCAAAACGGGCCTGGGCAAAATCGGCTCCACAAACACCTCCACCTGCCCGCCGCACACGCCGGGATCGCCGCGCGCCGGGTCAGTCATGTGATATTCGAGCAGGCGCGGCTGTCCATCCTGAATGGCGCGCAGCGCCTCGGCGATGACGCGGTTCTCCATCTCGCCGCCGCCCACCGTGCCGATGATGTGACCATCGGCGTAAACCAGCATCTTGCTGGTGGAGTGGCGCGGCGTCGAGCCGGATGTCCGCACCACGACGCAGAACGCGCCGGGTTGGTTAGATTTTTCGAGATCAGCAAGGGATTGGTAGATCATCATAATAAGTTGAAGGTTGCAGGTTGAATGTTGCAAGCTACAGGTTGAAGGTTATGGACTTTCAACCTTCAACCTGGAACTTTCAACTTTCGAGCAGCCCCAGCACCACCGGTAAAAGCTGCTTTTTGCGGGAGACCACGCCATCGGCGCGGCGCGTGCCGTCGGGGAGACGAGGGTAGGGTAAATCGTTGAGGATCGGCGGCGCATTGACCGACAACAAGAGGCTGTTATTGTCCACCACGTCTGTGACCATCAACATGGCGAAATCCAGCCCGCGGCGCTCGCGCAGCTCTTCAAGGGCAGCCTCCAAGCCCATGCGATGCTCGTCAAGTTGGAGCAGATCGGTCACCTCCACCTGGGCAATGGCAAATTTGAGGCCGCCGGCTTCGTACAATTTCAGGTCGCTGCTGACGATCTCTTTCGGGTCACGCGTCGCCAGGCCGGAACCCGACCGCAGGACTTGCTGGCCCCACCCGGCCACGGTTTCACCCGCCAATGGGCCAGCGCGCACAAAGGCCCAGCGTCCCAATCGCTCGGCGGCGCGGCGATCCCGTTCGGTCGTCGTTGGCGAGGCGAGGATCAGCGTATCCGAGAGCAGCCCGGCGAGCAGCAAGCCCGCCAGAGCCGGGGGCGCGCTCAGCCCGGCGTCTTCGATACGCTCGGAGACCAGCGTGCTCGTGCTGCCCACGATGTCCACTGTGAATTTGATAGGCACGTGGGTGGATGCGTTACCCAGCCGATGGTGATCGAGGATCTCCAGCAGCTCGGCTTCATCCACTGCGCCCAAAGATTGCCCCGGCTCGTTATGGTCCACCAGGATGAGGCGCAGCCGGGGCGGGTTGAGCACATCCCGCTGGCGGCAGACGCCCAGATACAGCCCTTTGTCATCTACCACCAGGAAATCATCGCCTTCCTGCCGCAGGATGCGGTTCAGCGAATCCCGGATGCGCCCGTTGGCCTGAAAGCTCTGCACACGGGTGTCGCAGGCTTCACGGCAAGGCAGATCGAGAATTTCAGCGATGCGCATTTCCTGGCGGCGCGGGTGAGGGCCGATGAGCTGGGCCAAAAAATCGAACAAGCTGTAACTGGTGAGCAAGCCGAACGGCGTGCCGTCGTCGTTCACGACCGGGGCAACGCCCCAGGTGCGGTTGGCTATCGCCCAGGCATCGCGCAGGGGGGCGTCGGGCGGCGTCGTATCGAAACGCCGCGTGACCGACTCGAAGCGCGGCGAGGCGTCGGTGAGCAGCAGCGGCGGCTCCAGCCCGAGGCGTTTGAGAATCCAGGTGGTTTGTGGGTTGGTTGCGCCAGCGCGGGCCGGGATGGCATCCGCGCCGTCGCGTTCACACAGCAGCCAGGCATAACCCATGGCGGCTGCAATCGTATCCGTGTCGGGATTGACATGACCGATGATGTAGATCCGTGTATCCATGCGCTAATTATATCTTTTCCCCGGCGGTTTCGCGTAAAGCTGCAACCCGCGCCAGAATCGAGGCAGCTTCGGTGACTGCGCCGCGCGATTGGGCGTGTAATGCGGCAGCGTTATACTGCCGAGCCGCTTCGAACAGCGCCCCGGCCTGCTCGTAGTGTTCGGCAGCCATGAGCTTCAAATCGGTATCGTTGCGCGCCGACAGCCAGTGGGCGACCGCCAAATGATATTGTGTCCGGTTTTTGTTCGGGATCAGGCTGTAAGCCACATCACGCAAGAATGAATTCTTGAAGATGTATTCCTGCTCATCCGAAAACGAGCTGCCCGCCCGGGGGAAAGCCAGCTCGGCCCGGATGAGCTGACGCAGCCCATCCTGGATGACTCGGTCTACCACCGGCGAGGGGGCAGACATCAGCGGGCCGGTGCCAAAGCTGGCGGTAGAACGCGCCGCCGCCATGATCGCCCCGACCCAAAATACGCGTCCAACGACCGAAGCCAGCAGCGCTACGGAACGTGCTTCCCGCGAGAGAGAATCCAGGCGGGCTTGCAGCATCGAACGCAGCGACTCGGGCATCTGCGATCGCAATCGAATTAACATCGATTCGGATGCACACTGATCTTCGCGCACCCCAGCGCTGACCAGGCTCTTGACCATCTCTTCCAGGAAATAGGGGTTGCCTTCGGCGCGGGCAGCCAGCTCGCTCAGAAATGGTTCCGGGTAGGCATGCAGGTTGGGATACGCGGCTGCCACAGCAGAAGCATTCGCGGGCAAGGGAGGCAACCGGATGATCTGCGCCAGATTGGTAAAACGTGACTGCTGGCGAAGAAATTCGGGACGCGCCCCAGCCAGGATCAAGACCGGGAGCCTGTCGCCGGCAGCCTGGCAAAGGAAGGCCAGCATATCCAGGCTGCCCCGGTCAGCCCACTGCAAATCATCCAGCAAAATCACAGTTGGGCGCTCAAGGCCGATGCGTTGAAGAAGATCACGTGTCAATTCAAAAGCGCGGTTAATGCGAGCTTCGGGTGCGCTGTACGTGGCAAGATACGGGCTGCCAGGCCATTCCAGGCCGATCAGGCTGCCGACCAGGTGCGCGACTTCGATAGCCGAAACCGGCCCAAGCTGGCGGCCCCACAACTTGTGAATTTCCCGCAGGAATTTTTCACGCTCACTATCCGGGTCGCTGGCATCCTGCAATCCGAAAAAGCTGTGAAACAGAGCTTTCCACAAATAGAACGGCACCTGTGAGGCCTGGGCTAATGCGCGCCCCGACAGCAGCGCCAGCGAGGGCTCATCCATTTCCAGCTTGCTGGTAAATTCCATCATCAAACGTGATTTTCCCAGGCCCGCATCTCCGGTGACAACCACCAATGTCGGGTTGGAGGCTTCCATGGCGAGCCGGTAGAGAATCTCCAGCCGCTCCATTTCGCTTTCGCGCGCCACCATCACGGTGGTCAGGCTGTCGAGGCTGCCATAACGCACCCGGCTGGAACCGCTCTGCCGCCCCTCGACAACGAAAGCGATCACCGGTTCCGTCTTGCCTTTCATTTCCATCGGGGACAGGCGGCGCACGCGGAATGCGCCGCGCAGCAGCCGCATCGTATTTTCTCCAACGATCACCGTCCCTGCCTCTGCAGCCTGTTCGAACCGGCTGGCGACGTTGACTGTATCACCGATGACGGTATATTCGTTGCGTGAGCCGATATAACCCGCAAACACCGGCCCCGAATTGATGCCAATACGAAGCTGCAATTGCCGCGCGCCGGTCAATTCCAACGTTTGAACGTACTCGTTCAGCGAGGCTTGCATCGCCAGTGCGGCGGTCACAGCCCGCTCGGCATCGCTGTCCCCAGCAAAAGGCGCGCCCCACACGGCCATGACCGCATCCCCCATGTGCTTGTCAATATACCCGGTGTGATCGGTGATGACGGCGTCCAGCCGCGACCAGATGCTCTTGATCAGGTCGCTGACGGTTTCATAATCCAGTTGCTCGGCAAGGGATGTGAAACCCTGCACATCAGCGAACAACACGGTGGCCAGGCGGCGTTCTTCGGGAAAATGATTCTGGGGCGAGGCAGAGGTCATGCAAGCTTCCTGTTTCTCAAAGCGCGCCACACTTTTTCGGGCGTGATCGGGTTGGCGTCAATCTGAGCGCCAACCGCATCCAGGACGGCGTTGCCCACCGCCGGAGCGACCCCATCCATCGGGATTTCGGCGACCGCTTTGACCCCAAAGGGGTGACTCGGCTCGAAGGTCTCGACGAAGATCGTCTCCAATTCCGGCATCTCGTGGGCGCGGAAGATGTGATAGTCGCCGAAATCCCGCTCGCGGGCGCGGCCTTTCTCGTCGTAGACCATCTCTTCGCAAACTGCGTACCCCAGGGCCTGCGTCATCCCGCCCTCGATTTGGCCGGAGGCGGTCAACGGATTGACGATCACCCCGGAATCCACCGCCATCACCAGCTTGTCCACCGTCACCATGCCAGTTTCGGTGTCCACGGTGACCTCGGCGAACTGAGCGGCAAACGGCGGCGGTGAGACGGGCGTCTTGTACGAGGCCACCGCCATGATCTGCTCCTGGTCATTGTTATGCAGCGCGTCGAGGGCGATCTCTGCGAGGGTGACGGAACGGCCATCGGGAGCAAAGGCGCGTTTATCGGCGAGGCGTATATCAGTAGACAGGTAAACGGGTAAATAAGTATCATCTTGTTTACCTGTTTCCTTATTTACCTGTGTACCTGTTTCCCTGTGTACATCCTCGTTCAACATCCTCGCCGCCCGTATCTTTATCCGTTCAGCCACCTGTTCAGCCGCCTTGACCACCGCTGCGCCGGAGATGTACGTGGTCGAAGAGGCGTATGCGCCCTTGTCGAAGGGGGTGAAATCGGTGTCGGAGGAATAGACGATGATGTCATCGAGCGGCACACCCAGTACCTCCGCAGCCATCTGCCCCAGCACTGTGTCAGAGCCGGTGCCCAAATCAGTGGCGCCGATCAGCAGGTTGAACGAGCCATCATCGTTGATTTTGATCGAGGCCCCGCCCATGTCGAGATAGGGTATGGCGGTGCCTTGCATGACGAGGGCGACGCCGATTCCCCTTCGTAGGGGCGACCCGCTTTGTTCGGCAACGGTTCTATTCGGATCCGGGCGGGTCGCCCCTACGGGAAATTGGCGGGTCGCCCCCGCGCGCCACGCCTCGTTCCCGAATTTTTGATCCCACCCAATCGCGGCGCGGCCCTGGCGGACGCATTCTTCAAGCCCGCAGGTCTCGATCGTCTCCGGGTGCGGCTCGCGGCCCTCGGACCACGCGGTGCTGAAGGGATGATACTCCCCGGCGCGCAGCGCATTCTTCAGGCGGAACTCCAGCGGATCGAGACCCAATTCGCGGGCAATCCACTCCATGTGCCGGTCGAGCGCCCAATAGCCCTGGGGCACGCCGTAACCCCGGTAGGCTCCAGCAGGCGGGTGATTGGTGTACACAATGTCAGCGTAGAAACGGATGTTGGGCGACTGGCGATACTTTTCGTCGCCAACGTACAGCGCCATGCTTTTGTGTCCGGTGTTGCCGGTGACTGTGAGGGCGTGGCAGCCATACGCGCCGGTGTCGCTGAGAGCGTACATGGCGTTGGCGGTAATGGTTGCAAGACCATCCGTCTCATCCAGCCTGACGCCGGTCTTCATGCGGATGCGCATCGGGTGGCGCGAGCGCGAGGCGATGAACTCTTCATCACGGGTGTACTCGTACAACACCGGGCGGCCGGTGGCAATCGTCAAATGGGCCGCCACGTCTTCCATGAGGATTTCCTGCTTGCCGCCGAACCCGCCGCCAATGCGCGGCTTGATCACGCGAATCCGCTTGACCGGCAGCTTCAGCACCGGGGCCAGGATGCGCCGCACGTGAAAAGGTACCTGCGTCGAGGTGCGGATCACCAGCCGGTCGTCTTCATCCCAATAAGTCAGGGCGACGTGCGGCTCGATATGCGCCTGCTGGACTTTGGGGACTTCGTACTCGTTCTCGAAGATGCGGTCGGCCTCGGTAAACCCCTGCTCCACATCGCCGATGTCAATGCGGATTTCGGCGGCGAGGTTGCGGGATGGGTCCGAATCGGCGAAATTGATGAATTCCGGCTCATCGTGGATGCGCGTGGCCGATGGGGACAGCGCTTCCGCAGGATCGAGCACCGCCGGGAGAAGCTCGTACTCAACTTCGATCAACCCCAAAGCTCTTTCGGCGATCTCCGGGGACTCGGCGGCCACGAACGCCACCCGGTCGCCGACGAAGCGCACTTTGTTATCGAGGGAAAACGAATCCTGCGGGCCGGGCATGGGGTCGGACTGCCCAGCGGTGGAATACGCCACGCGGGGAATATCCTGCCAGGTGAGCACCGCCGCCACGCCGGCGAGGGCGCGCGCCTGCGAGGCGTCAATACGCTTGATACGGGCGTGGGCGTGCGGCGAGTGCAGCACTTTGGCATGCAGCAGGCCGCGCATCTCCATATCGGCGGCGAAGGCCGGCTTGCCCTGCACCAGCTTGACCGCGTCCACCTTCACTTCGGGCTTGCCAACGCGCTGGTAGGGGGAGGTTTCGGGTACAAGAACAATCTTTGGGGTCGTTTGCACAGAGATCGAAGATGAGTTATCAGTTATCAGTGACCAGTTATCAGTGATCACTGGTTCATCAACACCTGTTTCAGGCATCTGTGATAACTGATCACTGTTCACTGGTGACTGATTACTTTTTCCCCGCATCATCACCGCCTCAACCGGTTTCTTGTACCCCGTGCAGCGGCACAGGATGCCGGAAAGAGCGGCGCGGACTTCGGCTTCGGTGGGGTTGGGATTCTTGTCGAGCAGGTGTTTGGCTGCCAGGATTTGGGCCGGGGTGCAGTAGCCGCATTGGATTGCGCCATTCTCGACGAAAGCCTGCTGGAGGGGGTGAAGCCCGCCGGTTTTCTTCCAACCTTGCTCAGGGTGCTCCCCCAGGCTCTCGATGGTCTCGATGGTGTGCCCATCGGCCTGGGCAGCCAGCAGCAGCCCGGCGTTGGCAGGCGCTCTGTCAAACAGCACCGTGTCGCAGCCGCTCAAGCCATGCTCGTCGCCAAATTTGACGCTGAAATATCCCAGGCGGCGCAGCACTTTGAGCAAGCTGTCGCCGGGAGCAATTTCGATATCATGCCAGGTATGATTGATTTCGAGCCGGATGTTCATAACACCTCCGAGAGAACTTTGGTTGAAAGTTGAAGGTTGCACGTTGAAGGAAAAAGAGGGTAACTATCAACCTTCAACTTTCAACCTTCTCTGAGCCAATAAGCCGATCAGCGCGGCAATCGCCGTAAATAACAGTCCGGCTACTGCCACGATCAATGCTTGCGCCAGTGACATGAACGCGATGAACGCCGTGAGCATATCCGGCAAAGTCCAGGAAACCGCTGCCCCGTTGAGGACGAAATGGACCAGAAGCGGCAGGGAGAGCAGATACAAGATGACGAACGACAGCCCAAGGGAAACTTCGGCGGCGCGGCGCGGCCCTTGCCGGAAGCTGCCCGACCCGAAAGATATCATCAACCAGCTCACACCCATCGCCAGCAGGCCCGTCACGACTGTGAACAGGATGAAATCCTCGACGCTCAGGAGTGAGCTGAGCGAATAGGTGCGCCCATCCATCACCGCGTAGCGCAGGTTGAAGATCAGATCAAACAACACTGCACCGCCCAACAGCCAGGCGACGATGCGGCTGCGCTTGAGGAACAAGACAACCGCTGGGATGATCGCCAGAATCACCGCCAGCGTCAGGCGCAACAGCCGTTCCCGGTTGAGGCGTGCTGCCGTGAAACCCCAGGGGTCTCGAAGACCCCTGGGGTTTTGGCCAGCGCCGATAGCCATGCGGTAGGCGCTCACCAATCGAGACTGCTGGCTAACTTCAGCCGCGGCGATGGCCTGTGCCTGCCCGGCAGAAAGCGCCAGCATTTGCGTCAAAACCTGTCCCTGCGTCGAAGCGGGGAGATTGGTTCCCAGGAGGGCGGCCAGCGTGGGAGCCACGTCCACCATTTGCACATCATCGTAATGACCCGGTTTCACGCCCGCGCCCGTCAGCACGAACGGCTCGACCAGCGTGATGGGGTCCTGCCCGCCATGCCCGCCGCGGTCAATCTGCCCGTGGTCGGAGCAGACGAAGAGGGTATCCTGAGTCAAATCGAGGCTGGCGGCGATTTCGCGCAGCAGGTCGTCAGCCCGGCGGGCGGCGGCGTCCCAACGGGGATCACGCGGCCCGCCCTCGTGATGACCGGCGTAGTCCACCTGATCGAGGTGGATCAACACGAGCTGGTAATCGCCCGCTTGCAGCCAGGGCAGCGCGGCGTTTACTACGTCAGTGTCGGCGGCGGCATCATCGCCTTGAGTGTAAAAACTGGCGTTGACGGCATCCTGCGGGATGAGTTTCTCGAACCAGTAATAGCCTGAAACCGCGGTTCTCAGCCCAGAGCGATGCGCCGCCGAGAAAAGATTATCCTGCGTGAATGTAGGGATGCTCGCATAATCGAGGTTGACCGCCGGGCCGTCATTGATATCCGGCCATGCGCCGACCAGCAAAGTGGTGTAGCCCGGCTGAGAGAACGAGGGCGGGCGGCTGTGCATCGTGGCCCAGGCGGCCTGTGAGCGAAGCTCATTCAAATATGGCATGATCTCAGCTTTGTGGGAAGTATCGTCGCGCAGCGCGTCAATCAGCACGAACACCACCCGCCGGGTGAGCGGCGTTCCGATGGGCGCGCCGGGAGCCGGAGGATTGTCGCGCAGCGGCGAGCGGTAGGAGAACATCGAATCCATCAGGCCGATGGCCCAAAAGAAGGCCCCAACCGCGATGAGCAGGCTGGCAATGACACCTAGGAGAAGCCAACGAATATTTTTCATGCCCGAAACTTCATTCTTGACAACCACTATCTAAAAATGCTATAGTATGCACAGATCGGGTGGCTCGGATGAATCTCCGGAAACGGTGCGTCCACCGGGGTGCAAGCGAGCGTATGCGGCGAAGAGCCCCCCCCGATCTTTGTTGTTTAATCCACCAGAGCAAGGATCTCACTGAGTTTGATAACTCTATCCTCTTTAATTCTCTTCTGAAACACCAGTCTTGCCTTTTCATGTGCAACGGCGCGTTTGCCAATCTGAGCAAAAACTATCTTGTCAGCATCCAACATAGGTATGTTCTTTTTTGGAGCAAATCGCATTAGCATATTCCGAATAGCAGAATCATAGCCGGGATATTCCAAATCAATCGTTACTTCAGAAATTTGTTTCCAAATGCTTTGTAACAGCAAGAAAACCCCGGCTGCAAATATCCAGGTCACAGCACGCTGCTTCGACCAGCCGCGTGATTTCAACATTCCCAAAACGTCTCGCTTTACCCGCCCAGGAATGCGGATAGCATATCGCTGCCCATTCGCAAAAGCTAATACCGTATCGTGTGACTCCTCGATTTTGCCGCTCTGATCTATCTCGATCCGTAAGCCTGCGTACTCACTTTTCGTTTCAGCAACGTTCGGCAAACTAAAATCGTCGCTCACGCCGGATGAAAATCCGGCTTGGACGCCAATCTGTCGCCGGTAAACCTGGCGCAACTCATCCAAAATTACTTGCCGCCCTTGCTCATCCTGGTAATACCAATGCTCCCATCCATTGCACGGCGCTCCAGCCAACGTGCGCGCCACCTGATGGATCGAGCCAACCAGCTCGCCGCAGCGCAGATGCCCATTGGCGAGAATCGTCGCAGCGGGAACGCCATCCGGCCCGAAGGTGAGCGTTTGCCCCGGTTGCAGCAGCCCATTCTCGAGCAGCGCCCCAAAGGGGATACGCTTTACTTTGCGAGGCTCGTCGAATGCCAGGGATGAGGCGGGGGCTGGCTGAATATCAAATATCCGCTGATTGGCTATACGGCTATATTCGGCGTCCCGCTCGATCCCAATCCAGCGCCGCCCGAGGGCTTTCGCCACTGCGCCGGTCGTGCCGCTGCCAAAGAACGGGTCGAGCACCACATCGCCGGGATTGGAGGCAGCCAGGATCACCCGGTAGAGCAGCGCCTCCGGTTTTTGCGTGGCGTGGGCTTTCTCGCCATTGACCTTGACACGCTCCACACCGGTACACAGCGGCAAATACCAATCGCTGCGCATTTGCAATCCCCCACTCTCGCGGCCATCATCGTTGAGGGCTTTCATGGCGTGGTGGTTGAAAGTATAACGCGCTCCCTGTTGTTTCTGCGCCCAAATCAGGGTTTCGTGGGCATTGGTGAAACGCACCCCATGGAAATTCGGCATGGGATTGGTTTTGATCCAGACCACATCGTTGAGTATCCAGTAGCCCAAATCCTGCAAGATCGCGCCGACGCGATAAATGTTGTGATACGAGCCGATCACCCATAATGTCCCGGTATCTTTGAGCACGCGGCGGCAGGCTGACAGCCAGGCGCGGGTGAAAGCGTCGTATTCGATGAAGCTGGCGAAGCGATCCCAAGCTTCGTCCACCGCATCCACTTTGGTCATATTGGGCCGGTACAGTTCGTTGCGCAGTTGCAGATTGTACGGCGGGTCGGCGAAGATCAAATCCACCGACTTTTCGGGGAGCGTGGCGAGCACTTCGATGCAATCGCCGGGGAGGACGGTGTCCAATGTGAGGGGAAATGTCATTTCATCGTTGCCATTATTCAGCCGATAAACCGCCGATATTCCGCCGATAAGCGGTATTTGCGTGTTTTACGAGCTGCGTCACTAACTTCCAGCCAACCAGCCTCGACCCATTCCGAAAGCAACTGCCGAGCCTGGCGGGGCGATAGTCCCAAAGCACGCGCCGCGTCGTTGGCAGTAATCTCTTCCTGGCGGGAGAATAAACCCATAACGATCCTTCCACGCCGGTCGAGCTTTCGCAGCAGCGATTCAGAGCTGACATCAGGCTCTACGACGCGGTCATGCACTTCTCTAGCCACCGCATCGAACACAGCCGTCATACCATTGAGAAAATAATCCAGCCAGGGAGTGAGATCGGCATTGGCACGCCCGAAGTAATAATTATGATGCGGATGCGTGACCAATGCAGCGTAGTAACCCTCTAAATCCTGAGCATAAAACTCTTCCAGGGCATAAAACTTGCCCAAATCATAACCACCGCGGTATAAAATCCAGGTTGCCAGGGCACGAGCGGTGCGCCCATTGCCATCGTAAAAAGGGTGGATCGTCACGAATTGATAATGAGCGATCCCGGCAATTACCGGCGCCGGGAGATCACCTTCCGATTTTTCAATCCATTCCACCAGCATTTCTATCAAAGCTGGCACATCCTGGGCTTCAGGAGGCATATAAACGATGCCGCCAGCGCGGTCGCGAATCACATTTTGCCCATCACGGTAGACGCTGGCAATCCGTTTGCCAGAAAATATCCGCGCATGTAGCTGGCGAATACGGTCTTCCGTGATCGCTTTGCCTGAATCCACCCATTGCTCCACTTGAGCCAATGCCTGAAAGTATCGCTGAACCTCCAACGTATCCCGCTCACGCCCGGGGAATTGGCGACCTTCAAGCATCGCCTGTTCCGCTTCAATGAGTGTCAACCGGTTGCCTTCGATCCGTGTGGAAAAATGGGTAGAACGCACGCGCGCTTGCAGGCGCAGCGCATCAGCAATGGCAGGCGGCAGCACTGTCAACCTGATTTCAGTCCGGGCGCGCTCAATTGACTGCAAATAGCGCACGATGGATGGGGTGAAGGCGAAACGATAAGGGAAAGTTTCGGTCATTTGCCTGTGTCAGAAAGACCGCCAACACACCGTCTCGCCAGCACCCCGGCGATTTCGCAGCGATACTCGGCGCTGGCCCATTGGTCACCGGCGGCGGCGTAGGCGTTGCGAGCGGCAGTTTCGATACCATCAAATTCGGGGCCGTCCATTGCCAGCAGAGGCGCGCCGCCGAACCCGCCGAGCGCCAACCGGGTGCGACCGGAAGGCCATTGGGCGACTGCCGCGCACGCAATGGGCAGGTCAGCGGGGGTGCGGGCGACGTATTCGAAAGCCAGCCGGGCGTTAGCCGGGAGAAGGATCGCCGTAATGAGATTTCCTCGCAAGGAATTGGGGCGCATGAGCAAAAAGTCGCCCAGGCCTACCGGCGAAGAGCGCTCGCCCACAAAGGTCAGAGTCGCATCCAGTGCAAGCAGCGCCGTCGCAAAGGCTGAACGGCCGCCGCAGGCAACCAACGACCCGGCGACGGTCGCCATCTGCCGCAAATTATAGGTCGCCTCGAGATCAATGGCGCGGTAGAGTGCATCGGGCAGGCCGGGTGTCTCACGCAGCGCTTGCAGCGTGACCGTCGCGCCGATGAGGATGGCCTTGCCTTTGCGCTCGATGGTGTTCAACCCAAGGGATTGCAAATCCACCACGGCGATAGGTTCTTGTCCATCCTTTTTCAAAGAGGTACCGCCGCCAAGCGGGACAGTGATAATGCCGGGGCGGGCCAGCAAAGCCAGGGCTTCTTCGAGAGTTTGGGGGCGGTGATATTCGATGATCATTTTGGTTCCTCCTCGTACACTTTCCATCCCAGCATTTCCAAATCCACGCTGTCCAGCATTGCTGGCGGCACATTGACCAGCAGGGCTTCGGCTTCAACGAGCAGCTCTCCATCCGGGCCGTAGAGCGCGCCGGAGGCTGTGGCCGTGCGCCCCTTGTCTTTGAGCGCCCGCCCAACCAGCTTGAGTGGCTGCCCCACCGGGACGTTCTTGCGGTAGCGCAGTTCGAGGCGGGCGGTGTACATGAAACGGGGATTCATCGGGTCTGCACCCATCAATGCCCGCCCGGTCACCTCGTCGAGCATGGCAGCGACGATGCCGCCGTGAACCACGCCGGGATAGCCCTGGTAATTCTCTGAGACGGTATATTCAGCCGTCACTTCCGTCGGCCCGGTGAAATGAAATCGCAAGTGCAGGCCGAGAGGATTTTCGAGGCCGCACACGAAGCAATGGCGAGAGTTAGGTTGAAGGTCACTCAAGGGAGAAGCTCCTCGTCTGGAAAGTGACACAATTATATACCATCTACCACGCGCCCGCATTCAACTGGGAAGGCTCTTCGGGATTTGCCGTGATGCGCCGACCAGGGCTGGCAGGATTGGCAGCCCGGCCAACACAGCACCGCCAGATATGCAAATCTATCGCCGCGATTCCCGCTGAGCGGGGGGACTTGCTATGTCAAAGCGAAAATTAATATTTCTAATCATATCGTAAATATTTATCAATATAATCAATCTCAATATTGACTTTTAAAAACAAACTATGATACAATTACAGATAACATTACATAATATTGGTAATTCCGACTCTCCTGTTTTTGGCGGAAATGTCCCGGATTTTCGTATTCATCCCTTGGGCAACAAGAGAGCCATAATTCTTCAAGCTGGGTTCAAGATTTCCAGCTCTCGTCATGGAGGTTGATATGTCTGACTGGGCAATTGAAGCGACTAACCTGGTGAAACGATTCCCCAAGCGGGCGTCGGCCAACGAGGAAAAACCATCCACCGGTGGGAGCGCGGCTCCCAAGCGGCGCTGGAACCCCTTTGGGCCGCGCCCCCCAAAAACTCTGTTTACTGCCGTGGACGGGGTCAGTCTCACCATCGAACGCGGCGAAATCTTCGGGCTGCTTGGCCCCAACGGGGCTGGCAAATCCACCACCATCCGTATGCTCTGCACCCTGCTCGAACCCACCAGTGGGACGGCCAAAGTCAACGGATACGATATCATCAAGCAGGCCAACGATGTGCGCCGCAGCCTGGGTACGCTGCTGGCTGGCGAGCGCAGCATTTACTGGAAGCTGACCGGGCGCGAAAACCTGGAATACTTCGCCGCCCTGTACCACATCCCGCCGGTTTACATCCGCAAGCGCGTGACCGAGCTGCTGGAGCGCATGGAACTGACCGAGCGCGCCAACGAGCTGGTCGAAAAGTATTCCACCGGCATGAAGCAGCGCGTGGCAATTGCCAAAGCCCTGCTGGCGCGCCCGCCCATCTTGCTGCTCGATGAACCCACGCTGGGCCTCGACCCGCAAGCGGCGCGACACCTGCGCGAGATGATCTCCCAGCTCAAGAACGAGGGTCACACCATTCTGTTGACCACCCACTACATGGAGGAGGCCGACCAGCTCTCGGACCGCATCGGGATCATTGACCAGGGGAAGATCATCGCCCTGGACACGCCCGATGCGCTCAAGCAACGTATCAACCAGAAGGAGATCGTCAAGCTGGAGGTGGCTGGCTGGCGCGAGGAGTTCGCTGCGACGCTGCGCGCCTTGCCGGAAGTGGACAACATCATCGCCCGCCGACCGGGGGAGGCCGACCTGTGGGAGGTGACCTTGCAAGCGGGAAACAGCCGCGCCGTGCTGCCGGGCATCGTCGAGGGCATCAGCCACAACGGGACCCGGCTGGTCAACCTGAATATCGTGCGCCCCTCGCTGGAAGATGTATTCATCAATCTCACCGGCAAGGCCCTGCGGGACTGAGGTAAGAAGGTAGCAAGTAGACAGGTAAACGGGTAAACAGGGCAATCGAAGTTATCTACCTGGTTACTTGGTTACTTGATTACGTGTATACCTGTTTCCGCCTAACATATTTACTGGAGTACCCCCATGATGACAACCTCCTACCATTCTTCCCACTCCCTGGGCCGCTCGAACCTGCGCGCTGAGCTGCGCGCCCTGCGCGCCGTCGCCCGGCGCGAGTGGACGATCTTCATCCGCTACCCAAGCTGGGTCTTTGCGCTGTTCCTGTGGCCGATGATCTTCCCGATGATGTACATCTTCACCGGGCGCGCCCTCTCCGGGCCGGATGGCAGCGGGCTGGCAATTTTCACCAGCGCCAGCGGAGCGACCGATTTCATCGGCTACATCGCCGTGGGCACGACGGTGTGGATGTGGCAAAACGTAGTGCTGTGGGATGTGGGCTTTGCCCTGCGCAGCGAACAGATGCGCGGCACGCTGGAATCCAACTGGCTGTCGCCCACCTGGCGGTTTTCGTATCTCCTGGGGCACAGCGGCCCTCAGCTCATCTCGATGGCGCTCTTCATCCTGGTGTCCGTCATCGAATTTGGACTGATCTTCGGCGTGCGGTTGCATGGCAATCCGCTGCTGATGTTACTCGTCGTTCTGGTCTCGGTCCCCTCGATCTATGGGCTGGGATTTGCCTTCGCCAGCCTGGTGATCACGGCCAAAGAGGCGCACACGTTCGTGTTTCTGGTGCGCGGGCTGGTGATGATCTTCTGCGGGATCACTTTCCCGATCAGCCTGCTGCCAGGTTGGATGCAGTCGGTGGCGATGTGGATGCCGCAGACGTACATGATCCGAGCGGCGCGGGCGGCGGCGCTGTCGAACGCCTCGCTCGGCGAGTTGCTGCCCGACCTGGCGGCGCTGCTGGGGTTCGGGGTATTCTGGATGACCGCCGGTTACCTGCTATTTCATTGGATGGAGCGCCGCGCCCGCCAGACCGGCGCGATTGGGCAGTATTAGCCCCCATAACCCCTATCCCTTATCCCCTGACCTTTTTCCAGATGGGTCAAGGGGTAAGGGATAGGGGCGAAAAGGAAAGATTATGACGACGACACTACTCTCTCTATCTCATCCATCCTGGCGATCGCAACTGCGGGCGGCGTATGCCATTGCACTCAAGGACTGGAAGACGTTTTGGCGCTACCCGTTGAACGCGGTATCGAACGTGCTGCAGCCGATCATCTGGCTGACGCCGGTTTATTTCATGGGGCAGGCTTTCAGCGTGAACGGGCAGGCCAATGGGTTCGCCGCCTACAGCGGCACAGCCGACTATATGTCGTTCATTTTGCTCGGCACGGCGTTGAGCAACTTCATCGGGTCGGTGTTCTGGGGAATGGGCTACGCGCTGAAAAATGATATGGACGCGGGGGTGCTGGAATCGGTGTGGCTGACGCCTGTGCCGCGCCTGCTGCTGTTGGTGGGGCGCACGCTGAACAGTATCCTGGTAACTGCCATCGAGTCGCTAGGGATGCTGCTGGTGGCGGCGCTGCTCTTTGGTTTCCACCCCACCGGCAATGTACTGGCGGCTTTCCTGACAACGGTGCCTATGCTGCTCGGGCTGTACGGGTTCGGGTTCGCCTTTGCGGCTTTAGTCCTGCTCATGCGCGAGGCGAACACGCTGGTGGATATCAGCAGCTTTTTGATCCAGCTCTTCTCCGGGTCGAACTTCCCGGTCAATGCGCTGCCGCGCTGGATGATCCCGGTGGCGCTGTCAATCCCGCTGACCTACGGCTTCGACGCGGTGCGCGGCTGGCTGCTGAAAACGACCACGCTGCTCCCGCTGGCATGGGAGGCGGTAATCCTGGTTGTGTTCATGTTCGTGATGCTGTGGCTCGGGTCGCTGGTGTTTCACGCCGTCGAGCGAAGCGTACGGAGGAAGGGGACGCTGGGGCAGCATTGATTACCCTCTCAATCAGAAATCCAACAAGTATAACCATGCGCCCAATAAGCCATAATGGTAAAAAATCTGTATATCAAGAACAGAGCAATCGTCAGGTAAACGCTGGTCAATATTCGATACCTCTTCTCCGACGCGAAGATGACAGCGCCTACGAAGCCAAAAGGCAAACTCGAGACAACATAAACAAACACTATTATCGCTGGGTTACGACTTGAGCCAAAACCTGCCATAAAATCGCCCAAAAACAACAGGCCAAATCGCAAAATTCTTGGATCGAAAAAAGAAGGGTAGTTGTCCCATTCGCATGGAACTTGGGAAGGATTTCCTAAAAGAAAGTTGACGAGAGACAATGACAATAAAAGAATGCCAAAGACTAATATGCCACCAATGAATCCCCATCCACACCGCCGTCTCAATTCTGGCATCAGAGGATTTTCTGGCAGAACAGTCTCATCCGAAAAATCGAAACCGCAATCACAATACCGAGCGGATTCATTGTTCCACGAACCGCAAGAAGGACATTTTTTGATCGGCATAGGTTTTCCAGTTTCCCTGTGCTGATTGTCGCGCTGGTAGGGGGAGCGTCAAGCGAGTTAAGACACTGGAAAATAATACTGGTTTATCTCACCACTTTTCGATCTTCAAGTTCTCCACATCTCCAAAATGTTCATCACGGGTAGCCAATATCAGATCGTGTTGCAGCGCCAAAGCTGCAATCCAGATATCGTTTTCAGGAATTGGCTTGCCTTTTTGCCGCAGCCTGTCTTTGATATCGCCGTAACTGCGCGCTGTATCAATTTCCAGGCTCAAAACCAGAACGCTGGTCGCAAACTGGTCAATTCGCGCAAGATTTTCCTGCACCCGGCTGGATTTTCGCGCCCCATAATGCAATTCGCCAATCACTACGCTCGGCACGAATACCTGTTGGGCGTTCTGCAATCGGGCAAGGACGTCAGGCTCACTTGCGAATAAAGCAATCACAATATTCGTATCGAGTAGAAATCTACCAGCCATCTGCGTCCACCCGCTCGCAGCCAGCTTCGATCACCTGGCTCATTGTCTGCAAATCATCCGGGGAAATACCGCCGGCAAGCTGAATCAACCGGCTGCCGGGAGTTCCAGTGAGGGTGAGCGATTTCAATGTATGCACGAACTCCAAAACCCGCCACTGTAAATTTTCCGGCAAGGTTTCGAGTTGTTCGACGACCTGGGAAAGGAGTGATGTGTTCATTTCGACCTCCTGGACAGAATCATACCATCTTTTCGGGCAGCGGTGAAATTACTGCGCGAACGTATCAATCAGCAGCTTTAAATCCCCACTCGCCGGATACAAGATCGGACAGGTGCAGCCGTGCTTGCGGTATTCGTTGACGCAGGCGCGCGCCTCGTCGGGCGTGCCGGAAGCGGAGGTGTGATAGACCACTTCATCGGAGACGAGGTGTTTCGCTCGGTCAATCTGCTCTTTGGTGGCAGGCCAGCCCAGGATGGACTGGATCTCGTGAACGATCTCCTCCGAGACGCCGGATGATTTGGCAATGTGCGGCTGCTGCGCCAGGTATTGGCAGAGCAGCCCGCGGGTGGAGTCAATCGCCGCGTCGTGGTCGTGATCTACCGAGCAGACGATCAACTGCGGGCGGTCAATCTCATCGAGAGTGCGGCCAGCCTTCTTGGCGCCTCGCTCCAGCAATTCCAGGGAGCGGTCGTTCTGCTCGGGCGGGGTGCAGTAGTTCAGCACCGCGCCGTCGGCGATTTCGCCGGTCAGCTCCATCATCTGCTCGCCGGTCGCGCCGATCATGATCGGGACGTTGCGCGGCTCGCGGCGGCCATGCACCACATCCAGCTCGATGCCGTTGACGTGGATGAACTCGCCGTCGAAGGTGACACGCTCCATATTGAGCAGACGGCGCAAAACGGTCACCGTCTCGCGCATGGCGGTCAGCGGTTTGCGGCGGTCAATGCCCACATTCTTCGCCAGCGGATCCCACCACGCCCCGATGCCGCAGATGATGCGGTCGGGAGCCAGATCATCGAGGGTGAGAAAAGTGGCCGCCAGCAGGCCGATATTGCGCGTCCAATTGTTGATGACCGCCGAGCCGACTTTGATGCGCTCCGTCACCGCGGCGTAGGCCGCCATTGGCACGATAGCGTCGCGCACTAGGCGGGATTCAGCCTGCCAGGCGGCCTCGAAACCCTTGCTTTCCGCGTACCGCACGCAGTCCAGCCCGTCGCGCAGATCGTGTGAATCTTGTAAGTAAAGTGCAACACGTTCCATTTCGATCCTTCCCTTCTACCGATAAGTTTTTGCCACAGAGTACACAGAGATCACCGAGAGTTTGTCTCCGCGACTCTGTGTACTCTGTGATCTCTATGGCTACATCGCCTGCAATCGCTGCCACATCTGCGGAGCCAGTTCGCGCGAGCGGGCAGCCAGGCGCTCTTCGTCCATGCTGAGGATTTTCTTGCCCTGCATCAGGATTTTGCCCCGGCAGACGGTGGTATCCACGACGGCGTCCACCAACCCGAAGATCAGATGCCCCAGGAAATTAGCGCCGGAGAGCGGGGTCGGCGGGTAGTAATCGAGGATCGCCAAATCCGCGGGGAGGCCTTCGGCGATCTCGCCCAGTTGCAGGCCGAACTGCCGCTTGGCAATCTCGCGGTTGTTCTGCAGAAGCAGTTGCGGCGCTTCCATGAACGCCACGCGCGGGTCACGGTTGGCCAGCCGATGCAGCAAGTAGGCGCAGCGCATTTGTACCAGCATGTCTGATCCCATGCCGTCTGTGCCGAGGCCGACCAGCACACCCTTTTTCAGCATCTTCAGCAGCGGGGTAACGCCCACCGCGTTGTTCATGTTCGACTCGGGGTTGTGAACGACGATGGTGTTGGTCTCGGCGAGAATTTCTGTCTCGCTCTCATCAACGTGGACGCAGTGGACGAAGATGGACTTCGAGCCGGTCAATCCCAGGTCATGCAGGCGGTCCACGGTAGTCTTGTTGTATTTGGCAAGCGCATCTTCCCGGTCGGCGGCGTCTTCTGCGACGTGGATATGGCACCCGACCCCGGCGTCGTTTGCGATGCCCACACACTTTTCGACCGTCTCGTCGGAGACCGTGAACGAGGCGTGCAGCCCCATCATCGCCGCGATCTGCCCATCGCCTTTGCCGACTTTTTTGATGAAGCGCTCGTTTTCCGCGATCCCGCCGCCAGGGATGTTGCGGTCGGAGACTTCGTAGCACAGCGAGGCGCGCACGCCTGCCTGCCGGACAGCGCTCTCGATCAGGTCGAGCGAGCCATCCCGCATCGAGGGCGAGGCGTGGTGGTCAATGATAGTGGTCGTCCCGTTGCGGATGCAGTCCACCAGCGGCAGTTGCGCCGAGAGCAGGATATCCTCCTCCACCAGCGCCCGGTCAACTTTCCACCATAAGCGTTCCAGCACCTCGACAAAGTTCGCCGCCGGCTCGCCAGGGATGCCCATGCCGCGCGCCATCGTCGAATAGAAATGGTGGTGGGCGCAGATGAACCCCGGCAGCACGATCTTGCCGGAGCAATCCACCGATTGGGCCTCCGGGTAGCGGCGCTTCATCTCGGCGGCATCGCCCACCGCGGCCACCAACTCCCCATCGGTCACGACCGCTGCGTCCCACAGAACCCGGTTGTTCTCTCCCAGGGTGACGACAATCCCATTCTCAAAACGAGTAGTCATAATAATCCCTTCCTTGTTTCGTTTCCAAAAAAGTCAAAGTTTTACCGCAGAGACGCAGAGAACGCAGAGATGTTTGATATAAAAACTCAGCGCACTCTGCGTCTCCGCGGTGAGATTTTAATGCTCTTTCAGCACAGCCAGCTCTTCGGACGTGCGGGTGCGCATGGTGATCGCGCCGACGAAGCATTTCTTAGCGCAGATCGAACAGCCGATACAGCGCTCCGGGTCAGTGTGCGGGAAGCCTTTTTCGTCCAGCGAAATCGCCAGGTACGGGCAGCGGGCGCAGTTGCCGCAGGCCACGCACATATCGAGGTTCGGCTCGGAAATCTTCTTGACCGGTGTCAATTCCATGAACCCGGTGACGGGATTTGGCCGGGCGAAGCCGATCAACTCCTGCATAGAGCTGATGCCGCGCTCCTGCATCAGGAAGGATGTGCCCGACTCAAGATCGCCGATGATGCCGTAGCCATGTTTCATCACAATCGTGCAGAATTGGACGGTTTTGACGCCCAGCGCCAGGAAATCGGCGGCGGCTTTGTAATTCATAGGGCCGCCGTTCCCGGAAATTTCGATGCCTTCGGGGACCGCCGTCGCCAGGGTGAGATACGAGATGGGCGTGACGCCCTCCCCGCTCATCCCGACGATGACGCCCTCTTCCCAGCGTTTGCCCACCGCCGGGCGGAAACCCAGTGTGGGGAACGAGTTCGCCAGCGTGATGCCCGCTTTCTTGTTCGGGTACTTGTCGAGCACCTTGCGAATGGCGCGCAGGATCGGGATGATCGAGGTGACCGCCGCGGTCAGCTTGAAGAGCTTGGGGATCTCGGGGTCGCCGACTTCCATGATCCAATCAATGATCTTGGCGGTGAGAGCCGCGTTCTGCGAGACGATATCGCCCTCGGTGCCGTCGCCGCCCTGCGGGCAGGAGAGCGAATATTCGATTCCCATAACCCCCGAGGCTTCCAGCTTTCGGGTGTTGGACTGCCAACCGGGCGCGTCGCAGTCCTCCTTGCCTGTCACCGGCCCGCCGGTGGAGGCCATCGTCAGCCGGTCGGGCCATTTCTTGATGAGCTGCTCGACCTCGCGGCAAACCCGGTCGAGCGAGTGCCCCGAGACGTTGTCAGCGTTGGCGTAGGTGTATGGGCTGAAAGCGAACATATATTCGCCGGGAATGTGAATGGGCACGTTGTCGAAGGCGGTTTTCATCACGCCGCCCGCCCAGCCGGCTTCGTAGGCTTTCGTCATCTGCTCCAGCCCGTCGGTGGAGGGCGAAGCGGAGATGAGGAACGGCGATTTGATGGGCCGCCCGAAGAAAGTGGTCTCCAGCGAGACGGGAACTGGCCTGTAGCCGGGGAGGGCGAAATAGGATTTGATGGGATTCTCAATAACGGGTTTTTCCTCCCCCTTGAGGTAGGCGTCAATCTCGAGGGCAGCGTTCTTGCCGGAGGCGGTCGCCTGCACGACGGTCTTCGGACCGGTGAGCATGTCGCCGGCGTAGAAAATGCCATCCGCCTGCTCGCGCGGCAGCGTCGAGCGCATCCCGATAGCGATGATGACCGCATTGAAACCGGAGCGTCCACTACCGGTTCCGTGGGCGTCGCGCACCGCTGCGGGGCTGAATGGAACCCCTTCGGGCAGGATGACCTTCACGGTCTCGATGCCAGAGACTTTTCCGTCATCGGCGATGATCTTGCTCACCCGGGTGCGCCCGCTTACCTCAATGTCGAAATCCAGCAACTCCTGGCGCTCTTTGCCGGTCAGCGGCATCTCAGCCAGTTTTTCGAGCATGAACATCTCGACGTGGGTCGCGCCGCACTGCTTGGCTGTGACCGCGCAATCAAGCGCCGTCGCCCCGCCGCCGATGACCGCCACGCGCCCGTCGAGCTTGTACGCCGCCGGATTGGACAGCAAATCCACCATCTTGATCGTCAGGCTCTCGTTCTCGATGCCGAGGGTGATCGGCTTCCACAGGCCGATGGTGACGCACACGGCCGCGTAGCCTTCGTCGAGGAGGACTTTCGGGTTTTCGATCTTCACCCCTAATTTAGGTGTGATGTTGCCCAGCGAGAGCAGGAATTGAATATCCGTCTCGACCACGTTCTTATCCAAACGGTGATCGGGGATCAGGTTGACCATCCCGCCGAGACGGTTGCTGGCTTCGAAGATGTCCACAGCGTAGCCCATCTGCGCCAGGGCGGCTGCAGCGCCCAGGCCAGCCGGCCCGCCGCCGATGACGGCCACTTTTTTGCCATTGGATTTTTCTTTGGAGAACTCCGGGATGCCGCCCAGTTTCTTCGCCATCTCGACGAGAGTCGCCTGGACGAGCGGGATGTTGATCGGCCCATCGAATTTCTTGCGCGTGCAGGCTGCCATGCACAACGTATCCGGGCAGACCATCCCGCAGATACCGCCCAACGGGTTGGCGTGCATGATCTCCGCCGCCGAGCGTCGGATGTCCGAAGGATTTCCGACACGCGCAGCCATGATGAAGTCAAATGGCGAGCAGTTGACGGGGCAGGCCTGCTTGCACGGCTTTTCCTCGCAATACTCGCAGCGCAGCAGCTCGGTTTGCAGCCGCGCGGGGGACATGACGAGCGAATCAGCTTTCATAGTCTCCATAGATCATCTCCATATTCTAAATGTCTGACAACTTATTGATATTATAGCAGTTTGTGTGAAATCTTCACCGCGGAGATCGCCGAGCCCGCAGGGTTTTATTATTTCTCTCAGCGTTCTCCGCGAACTCCGCGGTGAAAATCAGATCCAGCGCCATCTCATCATCCCAACGGCCAACTGCCAAGCTCATTTTTCACCAATTCTAAATCCTCGGGCAAATCCAAATCCAGCCCAAACGAGGGCAGTTCGACAATCTCGATACGCACCCCCATCTGGCGGGCACGCTCGCAATGGCGTTGGAATGAATTGGGGCCAAAGATGTATTGGATGATGCCTACCGGGCAAGTGAGCAGGGCATTCGTCCCTTCTCCCCGGCGGTCTGGGGCAATGACGACTACCGGCGGTTTAGCAGCGCGTTCGACCAGGAGGCGGATATCGCCCGGGTTGAGCAGCGGCAGATCGGCAGGCAAAATGAGCGCCCCGCGTGTCGTATACTGGCGGACGACAGCCGTCGCCCGCGCCAGCGCCAGGTTGAGCTGCGGCGCGCCGTCTTCCTGTACCGTGCGCGCCCCATGCTCGCGGGCCAGCGCCAGCGCCTGCGGGTCGCGGCTGATCACCAGCACATGCTCGATCTCGGGGACAGCCGACAGCATGTCGAGGGTGTGAGTCAGGAGATAGTGATTGAGCGCAGCGCGCTCATCTGATGACAAAACCCCTGCCAACCGCGATTTACCGCGGCGCAGGGGTTTGACGGGGACGATAGCCCAAATAGTCATGATAGTCAGATAATCTGATTGTCGGATAGTCTTTTTGCAAAGTAAAGCACCTCTTCGGCAAGGCGCTTGCGTTCGGCAGGAACGGGCATGAGGATATTAGTGACAAGCGGTCGAATGCCGAGTGAGCTAATCTCATCCGCCAGGGAAGCATCCACCGAATCCAGCACGAAACCGGTGAGCAGCGACTGGTAATGACGGGCCACCGCCAGCGCCGAAGGCTCAATGCCCAACTCAGCGTACATCTTCGCTGCCGGCCCCTTCACCGTCTTCCCGCCGATGATAGGAGAGACCGCTACAATGGTCTTTTCCCCTATCCCTTTTCCCCTATCTCTTTTTTCAGGAGAGAGGGGAGAGGGGATAAGGTTTTCCCGCACACCCGGGATTGCCAGGATCGGATCCACGCTCACCCAGGGATTGGAAGGACACATCACGACGAGATCGGCCTCCCGCAGGCTCTCCAAAACACCCGGGGCCGGATGGGATTGGGCGATTGAGGCAAAGCGAAACCCGGAGACCTTCGGCTGGCAGCGGCGATGAACGAAATATTCCTGGAAAGGCAGCTCACCCTCCTCAGTATACA
>DYIZ01000026.1:0-18665 GCA_020723385.1 Candidatus Aquidulcis sp. | reverse complement strand
TCATCTGTCATCGGTAACACCTTTGTACCAACGCCCCAGGCGCGGCAAAAATCCTGTGTAATCCGGCTGAGCGGCTGGCCTTGCCGCAGGCGGCGGGTGCGCTCCAGATGAACGCCGATATCCCGGTCGCCCAGGCGGAACCAGGCTGGCCCGCCGAGGGCATCCACACTCGAAAGCGCGTTCCACGTCTCGTCGGCGCGGCCCCAGCCGGTGGCAGGGTTGGCCAATCCCGCCAGCGTGTAGCACACCGTGTCGAGATCGGGGCAGATGCGCAGGCCGAGATGCTCGAAATCGTCGCCGGTGTTGACGATGATGGTGAGAGCCTCAGGCGGGAGGCATTGTGCCAGCCCGTGGGCCAACTTCGCGCCGCCAACGCCGCCAGCTAAAGCAACAACGTTCACACTTGGGAGACTGTCCATGGAGTAAAAGGTTTTGAAAATATCAGGAAAGTTCAGTGTAATTCCAGGTTAGATTCTCGATTGCGCTGTTCTTTCAACCAGAGTTTCAGCGAATTGTAGAGGATGGGTGCACCCTCGCGGAAATTGCCCAATGGGATCGGTTTCCCTTTCTTAAGCTCAACCAATACTGCATAGGAAATGCTCTCATTTGTAGAAATTTCTCGCAACCAGATCTCTTTGATTTCTAAGCCAGGAATCTTCCGCTCCCGAAAGGCTTTTTTGATTTTCAGTTCATTACCCTGAAAATCGAGAAGCCGGACGAGATCGAATATGAAAACAATCGGTGCGCACCCAAAAACCACAAGAATTAGGCTTGGCCAATGCCCTTCTCTCAAGCCATTCAGACCAACAGCGATCAATAATAACCCCATCAAAACCAGAAGAATCTGCAAGCCAACCCCGCCATGGAACACTCTCTGCCGACACAAATCCGGGCGTTTCTCCCGCAGCCGATCAAGAATCTCTTCAAAGCCAGCCACTTGGGCAGAAACCTTGATCTTTTTATCCCCTGTGTGGGAAATCAAGGTTAAATCCCCCTCAATGCCTTTGCTCTTGATCTCGCCGATTTCATCCCAGCGCAGGCTATTTTCATGTCCAAAACGATATGAGCCGATGCCATGCTCGGTGATTTCGATGCGAAATAACGGCCAGAAGAAGAGATAACTCGCAGCGACACCGAGCAAAATGATACCAGAGAAAGTCAAAAGCGTAATCCAACTAAGATTTACCAAACTGTTCCAGACACCTATCAGCACTAAAATTGCTAATAAAACAGCAAAGCATCCTGAAATTGCCAACCAAATTTTCAGGCTGAGTGGAACACGATAGACTTTGGGCATGGTATCTATGCTCTGGACACCGTCTACCGTCCCCTGTCCACCGTCACCCATGCGCATCCACCTTCTCCGGCAGAATTTGGTAAGTGACGCGCACCTCACCAGCATGGTCCCACGACCGCTTGGGCACCCCCGTGTACTTCCCCGCCAGGCGATCAATATGCTCTTCGGCGCCTTCTTCGGTGATAGCCACCACCCGCCCGCGGATTTGCAAATACCGGTAAGGCGTCCGGGGGTCTGCAATGGTGATTGCCACCTGTGGGCGGGCGCGCATATTCTTGTCTTTGACGCGCCCGGCGGCTGAATTGACCAGAATATACTCGCCGTCCGTGTCGAACCAGACCGGCGTAACCTGCGGTGAGCCGTCGGGCATCAGCGTCGCCAGGTAGGCATAGGCGCGCACTTCGTTGGAAAGTAAATCTAGAAATTCGGGAGGAATTGAGAGCATACAAGCAAGCCCTTTCGAGAAATTTATGGGATCGGGCCGAGCGCGGCGGTCAACGGTCACCGGTCATCGGTCGGCGAACCAACATAGCCCGCATGGAAGCGCCGTTGAGGAAGTCCAGGATAATTTGCTTTTCGGTCTCAGTGCAGCCCAGCAGCAGCTTGATCTCGGCGTCGCGTTTGTGGAGGTCAACCGTCAGCGCCAGGGCGGTCAAAGCGCCTCCGGGCTGGCTGCCCACCCACAGGTCCAGCCCGCCCCCGTCAATTGTCGTCGTCCCATCGAGATAGCCATAATCCAGCGGGTAAACCAGCTCGGGATAGCGCGGATGCGCCGATCCCTTGGGCCGGTCAATCACAATCGGGTTACCGGCAACCAATTGGTCGAGATAATTCCAAAACTCATCGGTTATGTCCATCATTCTCCAAACCGATAAACGCAGCAAGGCTCGAAGATTTGCTGGTCGGATTGGCCGATGAATGTGACGTTCTCGACCACAATTTCCCAATCGTAGATTTCAAAGGCCAGGGCATCCAGCGCACAGGTCAGGCGGGCGCGGTTGACATCCCCGTGCGCCAGAGTAATGTGGGGTACCCAGCAATCCGGCATGTAATACGGGCTGGGGCCGGTCGCCAGGCGGCGAGTACGCTCCCACAGAAGCTGGTGAAAGCGCAGCAGCGGCTCGCTTTTGACGATGGGCAGATAGATGATCGGCGCAGCCCCGCTGAAAACGCCCAACCCGGCGGCGCGGACGGTGAACGGCTCCATGGTATGAGCGATGTCATGCAGAGCTTCTTCGAGACGCGGCTGGTCATAATCTTCGACAACCTGGAAAGACAGATGCGGAAAGGGCGTCATGCGAACGCCGACCAACCCACAGCGCTCTTCGAGGGTACGCCAGATGGCTTCGACCTGTGATTTATGGGGATCAACGAGCAGAGTGACGATACCGTTCATCGAAACATATCCTGTTCTTTGGGACGCAGCAACTCCCCGAGCGAGCCTTCGCGCAGCGGGTAGGGGAACCCGCGTACGTGAACGACCGGCGTGCCTTCGGCGGCCTGCCCCATCACCAGCGAGGCGGCGGCGGCCAGCTCGTCGGCCGCGCCGACGATGGTGATTCTGAGCGTGTACCCGAAGAGATCCTGCCAGCCGCGCTCATCCACCACCCCCGGGATGCCGCTCAGTCCGATGGCGACGCCCACCGTGCCGAGCCGCCAGGCGCGCCCGTGGGAGTCGATGATCAACACGCCGATATTAGCGCCAGTTGCAGCCTGCAACTGCTGGCGGATGCGCGCCGCCGATGCGTCGGGGTTTTCGGGGAGAAGCAACACCCAATCTTCTGTGTTCGTAGTAGCGGCTTCAGCCGCAGATGCGGGACGACTGAAGTCGTCACTACGAACAAGGCCAACATTGGAGTGGTCAATCCCCGCACTGGCGCAGATGAAGCCCAAATTGTGCTCGACAATGATCGTGCCGGGGCGGACGCGCAGAACGGCATGGCTTTCCTGCAGGATGAGCTCGACAACCCGGGGGTCCTTCTCGGCCCGTTGGGCCAGCTCGACCGCCTGGGCCGATGGGGTCATTGTCCCCAGGTTGACCAGCCTCCCCTCGGCTTTGCTCACGATCTTGGAGGTCAGCACGATGATGTCGTTGTCGTTGAGGGTGATATGTGAAGCGTGGAGTGCAGCGAGAACAAGCTGCGCCAGGTCATCGCCGGGATGGATGAGGGGAATGTCGGGTAGAGGGGTGAGCGTGAGAGGCATGGGTTACCGGGGGATTCCGGTGATCTTGATTCCCGCTGATTCTACCCCATACTGTTTGTTGAGGTGAATGAGAATAGATGTCAATCCCTCGATGACGACCGAATTTTCGATTGGCCCGGCGTCCCAGCCAGTAAGCCCGGCCGCGGCGACCAACTCGAGCGCCGCCTGGCGGGCAGCTTTGCTGCTGCCGGTCACCAAAACATCGCACTCGACGGATTCATCGTTCAACAGATGCTCATAAGAGATATTTTGGAAAGCATCCACCACTTCTACATTCTCGCCGAGAATCTGGCGCGCTTCTTGGGCGGCGCTGCCTGCCGGGGGCATTTGCACTTTCGTCACTTTGGGAGGCGCCAATGGAACGGTGACATCCACAAGCAGTTTGCCCTGCGCCTGATCCTTGACCGATTCCAGCGTGGCGCGGTGGGCGGCATAGGGCACGGTGAGAACGAGGATTTGGGCGGCTGCGGCCGCCTCCGGGTTGGTTATACCCTCGATGGCGGCAGAAGAACCGGCGAGCTTCGAACGAAGCTCATCAACCGCAGCCTGGGCTTTTTCGACCTGCCGTGAGCCGATGATGACGCGGTAACCGGCCCTCGCCCACCGATAGGCGAGGCCTTTGCCTTCTTTGCCAGTGCCGCCGAGGACGGCGATAGTGGGTAGATCAGGATTGAATGCCATGATTGACTCCGACCTGTTCCGTGCTACAATTATGAAAGTGGCTAAGTAAATCCTGGTGACCCTGGCCGTTCGGAGAACGGTACTAGCTCTGGCTGAGATGTCAGGGGACAGACTGAAATCGGGGTCCAGGTCAAGCCACTTTTTATTTCCAGTTGAACTCTGCCACGACGCGTTTCTGTTCTTCCGTCTCCACCGCATCGGGGATAAACTGCCGCACCCAGGCTACCGCCTGTTCCCCCGTCCAACCGAATACGCGCCGCGCCAGGCAGGCCAGCACCAACCCGGTGCGGCCAATCCCCGCGTTGCAGTGGACGGCCACGTTGCGGCCAGCCTGCGCCTCGCTCAACACAGTTTCGACCGCTCCAGCTAATATTTCTGCCGTTGGGATATTGAAATCACGAATCGGGAAATGGTAGGCGGACAATCCCTGGGATGTGTAGAATCCCAGGAGGTCGCGCCCCGTTTTTTCGAGGATTTCGGCGGTCTCGGGCAACACAACAACCACCTGCACCCCATTTTGTCGGTACAGCTCGAAGGTCTGTGCATCCACATCGAACCGGCCGAAGGGCATCGGGCTGCGAAAGACGCGGCCCGGCAGGTTGAAAGGAAGTTCGGTGAGGAGGGATTCAGTCATCAGTGACCAGTTATCAGTGATCAGTGACCAGTTATCAGTCATCAGTTATCAGTCATCAGTGGGTTATGACTGTTCACTGATCACTGATGACTGATTACTGATCACTATCTTTTCAGTCAAAAACTGTTGAGCTGTCGGGATTTGCCAGCGCGGCGAAAGCATCCTCAATCACGCGGCGCGGGGTGCGGGCGGGCGATAGAACCGTGGGGATTTCGTCGAAAGCGAAGAATGCCACCTCGGTGGTTTCGCTGCTTGGGGTTGGCTCGCCGCTAATCAACTCACACAGGAAGACGATTTTGAAGGCGTGAAATACTTCCAACGGGCCGGTACGGTTGGCGTCGTATACGCCGATCACCTTGCGGGCTTTCACCCGGAAGCCGGCTTCCTCCCACACCTCGCGCTCTGCGCCTTCAGCGGGGGCGTCACCCACATCGGCCCAGCCGCCGGGGAGAGTCCAGCCGCCATCCTGGCGCTCGCGCACCAGCAGCAACTTGCCGTCGCGGAAGACCGCCCCGCGTACATCCACCCGCGGCGTGGCGTAACCAATCTGTGCTTTGAAGATCCCTTCGAGAGATGCGCAATCCAGGCTGGAATATTCACTGATGATCTCGGCGGCGATCTCCAACAAACGGTTCGAGCGCTCGCGCTGATAATCGTTTTCGGCGTAATGAGAGCTGGTTTGCGAGAGGGCCTGGATTTCCCGCGCCCAATCCAGCCAGCGAGGGGATAAAACGGTCATTGAATGCCTCTATTTCGAATCATGGGTCTTTCGCTTTCAGCGGGGAATGACCGAATTTGGGCAAGTATTTGCTCCTGGTCTACCGGCAGCCGGTCTATCCTCACCCCGACCGCGTTGTAGATGGCGTTGGCAATCGCCGCGGGGGTGGGAATCGTCACCAGCTCGCCGGCTCCTTTGGCCCCGTATGGCCCTTCGGTAGTGGGGTGCTCCACCACGAACGAGGTGATCTCCGGGGTCAGCGCAATCGAGGGGACGCGGTAGCGCGCCAGCCGGTCGGTGAAGATTTGCCCGTTCTCGACGATGAATTCCTCCGTCAGCGTGTGGCCAATGCCCATGAGGATGCCGCCCTCCACCTGGCCTTGCAACCCCAGCGGGTTGATGGCTTTGCCGACATCGTTGGCGGCGATCACCCGCAGGACTTTCACCTCCCCTGTGCGGGTGTTCACCTCGACTTCGACGGCCTGGGCCGCGAAGGAGTAGGCGAAGTGCATATCGCCGCCCGTTCCGAGGGGCTGCGTGGCGGGCGCCCAATACTCGAAGAGGGCGCGCGGTTGGCGGCCCTCAGCTTTCATCAGGGGCACAACGTCACCCAACGGGATCGAGCGCCCGTTGACCTGCGCCAGCCCCTCGACAAAGCGGATGCGCTCCGGGGGCTGATCATACTTCTCGGCGAGCGTGGAGGCGATGGCCTGCCGGAGGGTCTGCGCCGCGCCGCGCGCCGCGTTGCCGGTGACGTAAGTCTGGCGGGAGGCGGTGGTCGGCCCGCCGTCGGGAGTCAGGTCGGTGTCCATCACCAGCACCCGCACCCGGCTGGGGGGTACGCCCATCTCTTCGGCGGTGATCATCTGGATCACGGTCACCAACCCCTGGCCCAGCTCCGCCGAGGCGGTGCGCACTTCCAACATGCCATCTTCGTACAATTCGACTTCCGCGCCAGCCTTGTCGGGCGCGCCGCCGCCGAGACCGGTGTTTTTATAGGCGACGGCGAAGCCCCAGCCGCGTTTCAGGTTGCAGGTTGCAGGTTGGAGGTTGAAGGTTGGTTGAAGGTTGGCGGGGGCGCTTTCAACTTTCAACTTGCCACCTGCAACCTGTTTCATCTCTTTTTCCACCCGCTCGATGCATTCCAGCAGCCCCACGCTATCGCGCAGCACCTGGCCGGTGTTGGTCACGCTGCCCAGGCGCAGGGCATTCTTGCGGCGCAGCTCGATGCGGTCGAGGCCGAGGGTTTCGGCCAGCCGGTCCATCATAATCTCGATGGCGAACGCCGATTGCAGAACGCCGAAGCCGCGAAACGCTCCGGCTGGCGGATTGTTGGTGTACATGGCGTAACAGTCGGCCTTGACGTGGGGGACTTCGTACGGCCCGGCGGAGTGGGTGGTAGCGCGTGTGAGCACCTTTTCGCCCAGGGAAGCATACGCGCCGGTGTCACCGTACAACTCGGTCTCGACCGCGGTCAGCGTGCCATCGCGCTTTGCGCCGAGCTTGACACGAATCTGCGTGGCGTGGCGCTTGGGGTGGACGATCAGGCTCTCGTGGCGGTCGAAGAGCAGCTTGACTGGCCGCCCGGTGACGTTGGCGAGCAGCGCGGCGTGGATTTGCCCGGCGATGTCTTCCTTGCCGCCGAACCCGCCGCCCATGAGCTGCCCGACGACGCGCACCCGTTCGTCGGGCCAGCCCAGGGCACGCGCGACATCGTTGCGGTCAGAGTACGGGATTTGCGAGCCGACGTAGATTTCCATGCGCCCGGCCGCGATGGGTCGAGCAATGCTGCACTCCGGCTCCAGGAAAGCGTGATCCATCATCGGGGTGTGGAAGGTGTGTTCGAGGATGACGCCGCCTTCGGCGACGACCTCGGCGAAACCCTGTTCCATGTTCCCCTTGCGAACTTTGATGTGCTTGAGGAGATTCCCCTTCGGGTGAAGCTGCGGCGCATGGGGCTGGCGCGCCGTCACCGGGTCGGCGATCACCGGCTGGGGGTCGAAATCCACCTCGATGAGATCGAGCGCCCGGGTGGCGATGCCACGCGTCTCCGCGGCGACAATGGCAATCGCGTCGCCCACGTAACGTACCCGCTCGCCCACGCCGACCATCACCGGCCAATCCTTGATCACCAGCCCGTGATATTTCTCGCCGGGGACATCTTCGGCGGTCAGCACCGCGGCCACGCCAGGCAGCGCCCGCGCTTTCGACACGTCAATGCGGGTGACGAAGGCGTGCGGGATGCCGGCGCGTTTGACACGCGCGTGCAGCATGTTGGGAAAGCTGAGATCGTCGCTGAATTTCGCCGCGCCAGTGACCTTCTCCACCGCGTCGGGGCGAGGCTGGAGCGTGCCGACGACTTTTAGATCAGAAGACAGGGGATAGGGGATAGGGGCGAGGGGTGAAGGGCGAGAGGCGAGAGGGGATTCCCCTATCCCCTGTCCCTTATCCCCCTTCTCTTTTCCCTTATCCCCCGCACGCTGGATTGCACGCACAATGCTGGGATACCCGGCGCAGCGGCATAGGGTGTCCTTGAGCGCGTAGCGAATTTCTGCTTCGGAAGGGTCGGGGTTGGATTGCAACAGCGCGTAGGCCGTCATGATTTGGCCGGGAGTGCAAAAACCGCACTGCACCGCGCCGGTTTCGATGAAGGCGCGCTGGAGGGGGTGGAGTCCCTCCGCTGCCCCTATTCCCCTATCCCTTATCCCCTCTTCCCGATCTGGGTTTGGGGATAGGGGTGACGGGGTAGGGGCAAGGAAAGAAAGCCCCTCGATAGTGAGCACACGCTTCCCTGCCGCTTTCGCCGCGGGATACGTGCACGACAGCACCGGCAGGCCGTCAACCAGCACGGTGCACGCGCCGCATTCAGCCTCGTTGCAGCCGACCTTCGTGCCGGTGAGGCCCAGGCGGTATCGCAGCAGGTCAGCCAGCATTTCGCCGGGTTTAGGTTCGATTTCGATGGAGGTACCGTTAATTGTGAGGTTCATGGGGTTACCAGTAATCAGTGATCAGTGATCAGTGATCAGTGATCAGTTATCAGTTATCAGCATCAGTGACTGACCACTGATTACTGATAACTGATCACTAGCTTTAAAGCGCGAAATATTTTGCGAAATCCGGTTCGTAGCCGACAGGCTTGAACTCGCCGGAGGCTTTGTTTTGGGTGTAGTGACCCTGGTATTCACCGCGGGAAATGCGGGCCAGGGCGTCAACCAGAATGTCTACCTCTTCAGTCGTATTATACAACCCAAACGAGGCGCGGATAAGACCCGGCATGTCGGAGCGGTCGCCGGAGAGCATCCGATTGCGCACATCGTGCGCTTCGGCATCGGACAAGCCAAGTAATTTCAGGATATACGGATGGGCGCAGAAACAGCCACTGCGCACGCCAATGCCGAATTCGTAGCCCAAAATAGACGACGCAAGAAAATGTGAGACGTTTTCCAGCTTGAGTGGGATCACCCCCAGGCGTTCAGCCGCGTGTGCCGGAGAGGGATCGCCGAAAATTTGGATGCCTGGCACCGAGGGGAGCTTCTCCAGCGCATAATGGGTCAATTCAGCTTCGTGCTGCGCAACCAGATCCATGCCGACCGCCTCCAGTTGGCGAATCGCCGCCGCCAGCGCAATCGCCCCCACCGTGTTCGGGCTGCCGGCCTCTTCCTTGTCGGGCGGCTCTGCCCAGACCACATCGTCAATCGTGACAATCTCGACCGTGCCGCCGCCGCGCATATCGGGCGCGCCGTGCATGAAGGCTTCTTTTCGGCCAATGAGCGCGCCGGTGCCAAAGGGAGCATACATCTTGTGGGCCGAGATAGCGACGAAATCCAGGTGACCGTGATCGTCCACCGGGCGCATGTCAATCTTGCGATGCGGAGCCAGTTGGGCGCAATCGGCGAAGAAGAGCGCTCCGGCGGCATGGGTTTTCTCTGCCAGCCGGTGAATGGGATTGAGATACCCGGTGACGTTGCTGGCCCCGGTGATGGCGACCAGCGCCACGCGGTCGGCATACTTTGCCAGTTGCGCGTCGAAATCGGCCTCGTCCATACGCCCATCGGGGGTCAGGTTGACGTGGACCACTTCGGCAACCGCGCGCCAAGGCAGATCGTTCGAATGGTGTTCCATAGCAGTCGTGATGACGACATTGCGCTTATCGGTGAACGGGAAGCGCCGCGCCAGCTTGTTGGCCGCCTCAGTGGTGTTCTTGCCGAAGATGCAAGTGTGTATCGCCGGGTCTGCGCCGACGAAATGCAGCACGATCTCGCGCGCTTGCTCGTAGGCGTGGGTAGAGAGCTGGCTTTTGAAACCCGTGCCGCGATGCACGCTGCTGTAATAGACCAAAAAGCCGTCCACTGCTTCCTGGACGGCTTTGAGCGGCGGCGTGGACGCCGCGTTATCGAGGTTGACATAACAACGACAGGCCCCACTGAGCAGGGGGATTTCGGCGTCGAGGCCGATAAACAAAGAGCGGTAATTGTGTGTGGTGTGAGTTTGGGTCATAAGCTGTCCTTTTTAGGGTGGTGACATTATACCGCAAGGCGGCAAATGCCTTCACCAGATGACCGGTTTGCGCAGCGTGCCATCACGCCGCAGGGAAGAAATCTGCAATTCTTCTACGGTTCCAATTTCGTTGAGTTCGTCACTCGTCCAGGCGTTCATGTAGTACTCCTTTTTTTGCTAAGGTGACTGCATGAGGGTTGTGGGCGTGCCAGGCAACCATGCTGCAGCACGCTCACAACCACCCAATACAGGAATTCTTCACATTTACCCAGAAGGACCGCATTAAAGTTCAGCTACAACCGGGATGATTTCTTTTGCAAAGGTTTCGAGCGGGGTAATTTCGTAAACATCCGGCATATTGAAGATTGCGTGGGTGAAGCCCATTTCAGAAAGTTCTTTGATACGACCGATGACGCCATCTACCGTATCAGCCCCAGAAAGATGCACGGTGCCGAGGGATGTTTTTTCAATGGTGTTGTAATCGCGTCCCAGCGTTTCACAGTGTTCTTTGAGATTATCAATGGCTTTTCGCATATTTTCTGTACCCACCCAATCACCAATATTGCAGGCATCCGCATATTGCGCCACCATTCGCAGGGTCTTCTTCGGGCCTGTACCGCCGATCATGATGCGTGGATGTGGGGACGAGAGTGGGCGCGGATTATTTGTGATGGCTGGAGCGGAAAAAAACTTTCCTTCAAAGGTTATCTCATCACTACTCCAAAGCGCCTTTGCCAATTTCAGATTGTCTTCCAGTTGCTCGAAACGTTCAGGTGTTGAAGGATAGGGAATCCCATAGCCCTTTGCTTCTTCTTCGTACCAGGCCGCGCCAATACCGAGATAAGCACGCCCGCCGGAGAGAATATCGAGGGTGTTGACCATCTTCATCAGCACAGAGGGATAGCGATAGATCACGCCTGTGACCAGTACCCCGAGACAGGCTTTTTCGGTCAGTCCGGCAAAATATCCAAGGGTGGTATAGGCTTCCATCATGGGGTCGGTGTAAGCTTCTCCAAATAATCCCTTGATTTGATAATAATGATCCATGACCCACAGACTATAAAAACCGGCTGATTCTGCAGTGGTAACGATTTCTTTTAACTTGGGACGAATCACAGGCGTGCCGCCGGGGTATTTGAAAGAGGGAATTTGTAATCCAATGTACATTTTCAATCTCCTAAAATTAATATCGGTCGCCAACTACGTTTATCTGGGACATGGCGCTGTTGATTTCGTTGAGATCGCCGGAGGTTAACTCGATGTTAACCGCGCCATTGTTCTCATCGAGACGTTCAAGCTTACGCGAGCCTGGGATGGGCACGATCCACGGTTTTTGCGCCAGCAGACAGGCCAGAGCGATCTGGGCCGGTGTGGCCCCCTTTTGCTCGGCGATCCTTTCGAGCAGAGCAACCACCACCTGGTTAGCCTTGATCGCTTCCGGCGTAAAACGGGGATTGCGGCTGCGGATGTCTGTGCTGTCGAAAGTCGTGTTCACATCAATCTTGCCGGTCAGATAGCCCCGGCCGAGCGGACTGTAAGGCACAAGACCAATGCCAAGCGCCTCGCAGGTGGGCAGGATGGCAGGCTCGATGGCTCTCCACCAGATCGAATATTCGCTTTGCAAGGCGGTGACCGGTTGAACCGCATGGGCGCGACGGATATTATCGGCGCTGGCTTCGGAAAGGCCGAAGCGTTTGACCTTGCCTGCCTGAATCAGATCCTTGACAGCGCCTGCCACATCTTCGATGGGCACGTTTGGATCGGGGCGGTGCTGGTAGAACAGGTCAATGGCCTCGACCCGCAAGCGCCTGAGTGAAGCCTCGGCGACCCGCCTGATTTGCTCTGGCCGGCTGTCCACACCTATGCTGGGATGCGGCCCCTTGTCAGGCGCATGTTTGAACCCGAACTTTGTGGCGATCGTGACCTGCCCGCGAAACGGCTCCAGGGCTTCACCCACCAGTTCCTCGTTCGTGAACGGCCCATACACTTCCGCGGTGTCGAAAAAGGTGACGCCGCGCTCGACAGCTTTGTGAAGGAAAGCGATCATCTCCTGTTTGTCAACCGGCCTGTCGCCAAAACTCATTCTCATACAACCCAACCCGAGAGCCGAAACTTCCAGGCCGCCCGTTCCAAGTTTGCGTTTATGCATCTTCTCAACTCCTGTTTTTGGGGATAAATTCAGCCTCTACCCCCTGGGATTTCGGGGAGCAACTCGACTTCAGTTGCAAGCAATTTCTTCTCGCTTTCCAAAATAGCATTTTCATAGACATTGATTTTGTAGTCCAACAAATCGAGCGTTTTTTGCATTTCGGCCATCCTGACTGCGAGCAGCGCCCGCTGCTCTTTCAGGATTTCTTTGCGGGCTTCGATGGTTTGATCCCCCTGCTGGACCAGTCCAACATACTCGATCAGCGCTTCGATGGGTAACCCGGCGCTTCTCATACATTTGATGAATTCCACCCGCCGAATATCGAGTTCATTGTAATCCCGGACGCCGCTTTCACTTCGATTGACTGGCGGGATGAGTCCAATCCGCTCATAATAGCGCAGCGTATCGTGCGAAATGCCGTATCGTTCACAGACTTCCGCGATTCTCATAAGTTCACCTCCAGAGATAGTGTATCACCTGGAGTTAACTCCAAGTCAAGGGGTTTGTGTAAACTTATGACAGAAAGCTTTGAGCCAGTTCTGCTTTTTATCAAAAAGCTGCGGTATATCCGAGATCATCACATTTTCCTTGACAACCAATAACCATTTGGATATAATACAAACAGGTTTGTAATACAAACTGATTTACAAACAAGGAGAGCGTCATGAAATCCGATCTCGACAAGGCCCAGCAGCGCGCCATCCAATACTGGAATATTGACGGCACGATGGAGTTGACTTTTGGGTTGATCTGCCTGCTCCTGGCGCTGTATTTTTTCGCGCAAGCCACCCTGCCCCAAGAGTCGCTGCTCTATAAAATCCTGGATGTGGGTTTTGTACTTGTGATTCTTGGCAGCGGGTTTGTGGCCAATAGTCTCGCACGCAAAATCAAGGAACGCATCACTTACCCGCGCACAGGTTACGTGGCCTACCGCCAGAAATCCGGGCTGAACCGCTGGGTGCGCATGGGCATCGCCGCCGGAATCTCGATGCTCATCGCGGTGCTGACGGTAGTATTGATTACCAGTACCAACCTAGGGCTGGTGTGGATGCCCGCCGTGAGCGGTATGGTTTTTGGGTTGGTGATGGTTATCCTGGCTTACCGCGTCGCTCTGCTGCGCTTTTACCTGCTGGCGGCTATTTCGGTTCTGATCGGGGGCGGGCTGGCCCTCGCCGGGATTGGCGATCTCCGCGGGCTGGCGATCTTCTACGGGTTGGAGAGCCTGGCGCTGCTTGTGTCGGGCGGGGCAACCTTCTGGGGTTATTTGAAGCACACTCGTTCCGAAATTGAATCATAGGAAGACCAACCATGAACGACCTCGAATCCCTCATCTCTCGCACCCAACGCCAGCATTTTCGCGACGGCACGACCGAGCTGATGATCGGCGGCATTCTGCTCGGAGGCGGGCTGGCGCTCGGCTTCTCCCCGCAGCCATTGTTCGCCGGATTTACCATGATCGTAATCATCCTGGGGGTATCCTGGCTGTACGAACGATTGAAATTTCGGCTGGTTTATCCCCGCTCCGGCTTCGTCACCTTGCGTGATCAGACCGGCCCGCGGCGGCTCGTTCAAATTCTGATCGGGTTTGCACTGGGGTTGGCAATTGTGGGCGGCTTCCTCTACTTCCTGCTAAACGGCGCGAACAACGCCATCGCCTGGATCACGCCGATGATGGGTATTGTCATCGGACTGGTGTTGCTGGCGCAAAGCTTGTGGCTCAAAACTTACCGCCTCATCGTTCACGGGCTTCTATCCGTTGTGACAGGCATCATTTTCTCGCCATTCGTTCTCGGCGAGCAGCAAACCGCCGGTTACATTGGTCTGTCATTGATGAGCGTTTACTTTTTCACCCTTGGCCTCGCCTTCCTGGTCAGCGGCGGGTTGACGCTGCGCAGCTTCGTCCGGCAAAATCCGGTTCAGGCGGAGACATCCCATGCCCAGTGACTTCCGCTCCCTGGCCGACGTTGACCGCATCATCCATGAACCGGCGCGCGCCACCATCGCCGCCATCCTGTACGCCGTGGAAAGCGCCGACTTCCTCTACTTGCAGCGCGAAACCGGCCTGACCAAAGGCAACCTCTCGGCGCACCTTTCCAAGCTCGAAGAGGCCGGGTACGTCGCCATCGAAAAAACCTACCGTCTCAAAATCCCGCTCACCCTCTGCCGCATGACCGATGCCGGCCGCAAGGCTTTCGAAGATTACCGCCAGCGGTTGAAGCAGTTCGTCGAGACAATTTAATCGTGATCACCACAAAGGCCACCAAGTAACACGAAGGTAAAAAAGATTTTTAACTTTGTGTCCCTTTGTGCCCTTCGTGGTAAAAAAAATGGTAAGTCAAACAGCATTCCAACAAAAGGACAACCTATGATCTACGCCATTCGTACTGATTCCCTGACCCGAGACTTCAAGACCGTGCGGGCAGTGGACACTCTGACCCTCGATGTGGATACCGGCTCCGTTTTCGGATTTCTTGGGCCGAATGGGGCCGGCAAAACCACCACGATTCGCCTGCTCCTGGGGCTGCTCGAACCCTCCGCGGGCCGCGCCGAAGTCCTCGGGTTCGACACCCGTACCCAGCCCGATGAGATCCGCCAGCGCTGCGGCGCGCTGCTCGAACATCATGGCCTCTATGAGCGCCTCACTGCGGCCGACAACCTGGAATTTTTTGGCCGCGCCTGGCGGATACCCCCTGCCGAGCGGCAGGCGCGCATCAAAGAGCTGCTCACCCACCTGGATTTGTGGGAGCGGCGCAAAGAAGCCGTCGGCACATGGAGCCGCGGCATGAAGCAAAAGCTGGCTGTCGCCCGCACGCTGCTGCACCGCCCGGCGCTGATCTTCCTCGACGAGCCAACCGCCGGCCTCGACCCCGTGGCCGCCGCCGCCCTGCGCGACGACCTGGCTTCGCTGGCGGCCCGCGAGGGCGTCACCGTCTTCCTGACCACCCATAACCTGGCGGAGGCCGAAAAACTCTGCCAGCGGGTGGGCGTCATCCGCCAGGGGAAGCTGCTGGCGCAGGGCACGCTGGAATCGCTGCGCACCCAAAACGAGACGCTGCGCGTCGAGATCATCGGGCGCAATTTCAGCGAGCAGGCATTGTCCCTGCTGCGCCAGCGCCCCGAGATAGCGGATGTCAGCCTGAACAATGGCGCACTGACTCTCACCCTTCGCCAGCCGGTCGAGACCGCCCCACTGGTCAGCCTGCTGGTCGGAGCGGGAGGCGAGGTCGAGGAAGTCCACAAGAGCAAAGCCAGCCTGGAAGACGTATTTTTATCCCTGATGAAAGAAGATGCGGAGGCGGAAAATGATTAACGACATTCTCGCAGTAATTTGGAAAGAATTTCACGAGCTGCCCTACGTGCGCACTGGTATGCGCGGCGGACGGTTGGGTTTATTAGTTTTCGCGGCCGTGTTTGGCATCTTCCTGCCGTTGCAGACCGGGCGCGATTGGGTCGAATCGCCCATCAGCCTGGTGTATTGGGCCTGGGTGCCTTTCCTGCTGGTCAGCGGCGTCATCGCCGACTCGATTGCCGGGGAGCGCGAGCGGCACACCCTCGAGACCCTGCTCGCCAGCCGCCTCTCTGACAGCGCCATCCTATTCGGCAAGATCGGGGCGTCAATTGCCTACGGGTGGGGGCTGACGTTGGGATGTGTGCTTGTGGGATTGGTTACGGTCAATATTGCCCACGGGCAGGGACAACTGCTGATTTACCCGCCGCTCATCGGGTTGGGCGTTATATTGACCTCGTTTCTCATCTCCGGGTTGGCTTCGGGGTTGGGAGTGCTCGTCTCGCTGCGGTCGCCCACCGTCCGGCAGGCGCAGCAGACTTTCAGTTTTGCCTACCTGCTGCTGCTCATCCCGCTGTTTGCCTTTCCTGTACTGCCCGCTGAATGGCAGTTCCGCGTGATCCAGGCGTTGCAGGGGACTGATTTTACGACTTTGGCGGCGGTTGCCCTGGGGATTGTGGCTGTGCTCGACATAGGGCTGGTCGCCGCCGGGCTGGCGCGTTTCAAACGGGCGCGGCTGCTGCTGGATTGATGAGTCTTTGGGAATTGCCGTGAAATCAAGCTCCCTGAGCGGCGTTCTGGGTTACGAACGCCCGTCGAAGGGTGCGGCGCTTCACTGTCATCGCTGTGCTTCGACTACGCTCAGCACGCCTGTCACAGCAAATCCCTAAGAGCCAGATTAATAATACTTCACCGCTGAGACGCAGAGAGCGCAGAGTTTTCTTATCTCTGCGCTCTTTGTGTTTGCACGATGAAATATCTCTTTTGCAAGGTCGCCCCGTTTTTGGTTGACTTTCTTCTGCTGTTCCCGTATAATGACATAAAATCATACCGACCGGTCGGTTTTTATTCGACCGGCGACAATTTTCCCACCCCAAAAACCCATGCAACAGCGCAGCGAAGAAACCCGCTCCAAAATTATCGAGGCCGCAACTACCCTGTTTTCTAAACATGGCTATGACGCGACCGGTGTAGCCGAAATTTGTACTACCGCTGGGGTCAGCAAGGGCGCGTTTTACCACCACTTCCCCACCAAGCAGGCCGTTTTCATGACCCTGCTCGAAACCTGGCTGGCCGATATAGACACCGGTTTCGAGCTGATCCGCCAGCAAAGCCCAAATGTCTCTGAGACGATCATCCAGATGGCGCAAATGGCGGGCGGGGTGTTCCAGGCCGCAGACGTGCGCCTCTCGATTTTCCTGGAATTCTGGATGCAGGCGCACCGTGACCCGGAAATCTGGCAGGCGGCGATTGCACCCTATCGCCGTTACCAGGATTTCTTCGCCGGGCTGGTCAGCCAGGGCATTGCCGATGGCTCCCTGCGGTCGGTAGACCCGGAAGCGGCGGCACGGCTGCTCGTCTCGCAGGCTGTGGGTATGCTCATGCAAGCGCTGTTCGACCCCGCTGGCGCCAATTGGGCCGTGGAGGTGGAACAAAGTATGCGGCTGTTGATGGATGGATTGAAGAGTAGTGAACAGTGATCAGTGATCAGTAATCAGTGAGCAGTGAGCAGTGGTTCCTGACGACTGATCACTGATAACTGATAACTGATAACTGATTTCGAGGAGGTTTACATGAATCTTGTCACCGGGGCCACCGGACACATCGGCAACGTGCTCGTTCGGCAGTTGCTCGCCAAGGGCGAAAAAGTGCGCGCCCTGATCTGGCGGGGTGAGGACACCGCTCCGTTGGAAGGGTTGGACGTGGAAACCATCGAGGGCGATATTCTCGATCTCGAAAGCCTCGCCCCTGCTCTGCGAGGGGTGGACAAGGTTTTCCATCTCGCTGGGATCATCTCGATCATGCCCGGAAAAAACGAGCTGGTGCGTCGCGTCAACGTCGAAGGGACGCTCAATGTGCTGCTGGCCTCGCTGCAAGCCGGGGTCAAACGGGTGGTGTACACCTCGTCAATTCACGCCATCACCCGCGCCCCCCACGGGACTGAAATCAACGAGTCGCTGCCGTTCGACCCGCACAATCCGGTGGGCGCGTACGACCGCTCGAAGGCGGAGGCGACGATCCGGGTGCTTTCCGCGGCGAAGTCCGGGCTGGATGCGGTCGTCGTTTGCCCAACGGGGGTCATCGGCCCGTTCGATTTCCGCCGCTCGGAGATGGGGCAGCTCATCCTGGATTGCATCGGCCATAAGCCGCAATTCTATGTGGATGGAGCCTACGATTTCGTGGATGTGCGCGACGTGGCCGATGGGATTGTGCTCGCCGGTGAGAAAGGCAGGCCCGGTGAGAGTTACATCCTCTCAGGTGAGCGCATCACCGTGCGGCAAATCCTGGACATCATGTGGGAACTGACCGGTGGGCGTTTCCCCAAGATCAAGGTTCCCTTCTCGCTGGCGCGTTTCGCCGCCAATTTCACCCCGCTGTACTACCGGCTGATGAAGATCAAGCCGCGTTTCACCCCGTATTCACTCGCTACGCTCAAAAGCAACTCCGTCATCAGCAATGCCAAAGCCCGCCGCGAGCTGGGGTACGCCCCGCGCTCGATGCGCCAATCGCTGGCCGATACGGTGACGTGGTTTCGTGAGAACCGGCGCGTGCCCGTGCTGGTTCGCATCAAATGAGCCGTCCGGCCTGGAGCGTCCTGGTTTTCGGCGTTTATCTGCTTGGATTGGGCGTGGCGCTCGTCGCTGCGCCCAATCTGCTGCTGGCGCTGGCCGGGATTGCCTCGACCAGCGAGGTATGGATCCGCCTGGCGGGGATGCTGCTGCTCATCCTGGGGTTTTTCTACGTGCAGGCCGCCCGCGCCGGGTTCACGCCGTTCTTTCGCTGGACGCTGGTCACCCGCCTGTCGGCGGTAGCGTTCGTGCTGGCGTTTGTGATCTGGCTGCACGCCTCGCCGGTGATGCTGCTCTTCTGGCTGGGCGACCTGGCGGGCGCGGTGTGGACATGGCTGGCGCTGCGAGAAAAAATAGAACGCGGATAATAACTTATGGCTTTCCCGGATTTGGGGTGTGTGAGTGGGCG
>DYIZ01000219.1 GCA_020723385.1 Candidatus Aquidulcis sp. | reverse complement strand
TGGCTGCTTTTTGCCGTTTGTTCACCCGGAAAGCCCACTCATCCGGTAGGCACAATTCTCTCGCCGACAAACTGCTAGGGTATAACCTTATGAGCATCTACAGCCAATCCGACCCACACTGCCCCGCAAACGGTAGGTCGGATTGCTAATCCGATCCACACTGCCCCGCCAGCGGTAGGTCGGATTACCAATCCGACCTACACTACACCGCTAGATATGCTGGTCTGCCACGGCGACTCCCAATGCCCCCCAATTTTCTCGTGACAAGTTTTTATACCAGTGATGTCTGCTCCATTTTCAACAGCCACGCCTTGAGTTCGACGCCTCCTGGCCCCCCATAGCCGCGCAGGCTGCCATCCACGCCGATAAGGCGATGACAGGGAATGACCAGCGGCATCGGGTTGGCAGCGTTGGCGCGGCCGACGGCGCGCACCGCCAGCGGGTGCCCGATTTGAGCGGCGATATCGCGATACGTGCGCGTCTGCCCGTAGGGGACGGCGCACACGGCCTGCAAGGCCAGCCGCTGGAAATCGCTCATTTGCGACCAATCTACCGGCAGTGTGAACTCGCGGCGCTGCCCGGAGAGATATTCTGCCACCTGCCGGGCAGCTTCAGCCGTGCGGGCGGCGTCATCCCGCAGGGTCACCGCCCCCGTCCGGCGGCGAATCCGCTCGACGAGATTGGCCTGCGGGATTTGCCAATCTACGGCAATCAGGCCATCATCGGAAACTGCCACCCACACCGGCCCAAGGGTTGTCTCGATCGTTTTTCCCAGGTAAATGGTTTGCACTGTTTTCCTGCCGATCAATAGTTGGTGACCCGGTCAATCAGGCCGCGCTCGCGCGCCCGGTATTCGCACCAGCGGAAGACGACGATCGAAAGGATGCCAAACGCCACGGTCAGGCCGACCAGGATGCCTAAAATTTGCATGTCGCTCAACCCCGACAACGTGGGGAAGGCCTGCGCCACCGAGCCAACCAGCGAGCGGCGGATAAGCTCCAGCCAGTAAGTCGTGGGCATGATGTATCCCACCGGGCGCAGGTAGGCGGGCAACACCTCCAGCGGGAAGATCGCGCCGCTGAACAGATATAGCGCACCGGCGACGGCCTCGCCATACGCGCCGTAATGGTGAGCGGTCAGCAGCGTCACTCCAGCCAGCATCAGGCCCATCATCGCCAGCATCAGCACGCCGACCACCAGCGCCAGGACGAACATCGGCCAGTTTACCGCCAGCGGGTCAATGCGCACGTGCAGGAAAAACACGCCGAACAGGATGGTGATGGTCACGGAGATCGAGCCGACGATGAACTTGGCGACGCCGCGCCCGATGAGGTATACCGGCACCGAGATGGGGGCTATGTACATATATTTGAGCGTTTTGTAGTGCTCCCGGTCGTCAATGATCGTCCACGAGATGCCGGTCATGATCGCGCCGACGTACATATAGAACGTGTTGCCCAGGTAGATATACGGGAACACCGGGGAATCGAAATTCCCTTGGGTGATGATGCTGTACATGACCACGAGGATGGCTGCCGCCGAAATGGGTTTCACCACCGAGTAGACCGCGAAGAGAAAGGGGTCAGTCCAATTCGACTCGATTTGCCACCCAAGCCAGGCCGCAACAACGAAGTTGCGCAGGCGGGATTTTGGGTTTTGGAGTGCAAGGGTTGTCATTTTTCACCAATAAATCTGGTTGTGGGTCGGATTGCCAATCCGACCTACCGTCTACTTTCGGTCAGCCGCCCCTCGCGGATCGCCAGCTTTTCCATGTAGGCCAGCAGAAAATGGGCGGCAGTCAGGAAAACAACGCACAATACCGCCAGCACACCGATTTCGATGCCCACGGAGATAAAGCCCAGCGTCGGGCCGGAGGCGAACGCCAACTGCCGCATGGCATCCAGCCCGAGGGTGAGTGGAATGATCGAGGAGGCTGCAGCGATCCAGAACGGGAAATTGCGGATCGGGAAATAGAATCCCGAAACCAGGTACACCGGCTCCTGCGCCAGGTTGGACAGGTGCCAGGCCTCCCGGCTGAGCAGTAAAAACATCGAGGCGAACATCATCCCCATGCCGTACAGGGCAGTCATCGCCAGGATGAAAACGGCGAAAAGCTGGAGATAGCTCGACACAACGTATTGCACCTGGAACATCAAGCTCCCAATTATCGTGATCACCAGGGCGCGCAGCGTGGTTGCCACCATCCCGCCCAATGCCATACCCAGCAAGATCGCCATCATCGAGTTTGGAGCCATGATGTACAACGCCAGGTTACCCTGCTCTTTCTCCCAGTAAAGCTGGCTCGACATGCTCCACAGGACGTTCATCCAAAAAGCGGTCATTGCCCCGCCCATCACCACGAAACCGACGTAATCTTCGGGAGCGCCGATGGCTTTGTACACACACACGTAGGCGATGACGCCGCCCAGGGGCAGCAGCACATCGAAGAACATCCATGATTTTTCGCCCTGCTGCCCAACGACACGTGGGTAGGCGCGGGCGATGACCGTTTGCAGGAACAACCGCCAGCCGGTGTTTTTGTGAGGACGACCGGCGATCGGCGACTGACTGATCACTGGTAACTGTTCACTGTTCACTTGATTCCACCTCTTCCATCGAGCGACCGACCAGATCCACGAATACATCTTCCAGCGTCGGCTCGCGCTTTTGCAGGTTGATGATGCAGATATTGGCCGTCGTCATGGCGTTGACCACACTAGACAGGATCGAGTCTTCTTCGAGGATCAGCTCGAGCACAGCAAAACCATCCTGCGGGCGGTGCGTCACCTTGCGGACGCCGGGGAGCGATTGGAAAATCTCGGCCCCGACCCCGTTCAATGGGCTGGTCTCCAGGCGGAATAAAACATCCTGCTGAAGACGGCGCTTCAGGCTGGCGGGTGTGTCGCAAGCCAGCACCTTCCCCTGGTTGACGATCGCCACCCGGTCACACAATTCCTCGGCTTCCACCATGTAATGGGTGGTCAGCAGCAGCGTGCGGGCGCGGTTTTCGTCAATCCACTGGCGGATGAAGCGCCGCACTTCGCGCGAAGCGCCTACATCCAAACCAAGCGTCGGCTCGTCGAGGAAGAGCACCTCGGGGTCGGTGAGGAAGCCGCGCACGATGTTCATCTTCTGCCGCAGGCCGGTGGACAGGTCCGACGATTTGGTGTTCAACCGGTCGGCCAGCCCGACGATTTCGAGCAATTGCTTGATGCGCCGGTTGGCTTCGCCGGAGGGAATCCCATAGAACTGGGAGAACATCCACAAGTTCTCACGCACCGTCAGCAGACCATAACCCGATGATTCGCCGCCCGAGACCATGTTAATTCTGGGGCGCACTTTCTCCGGGTCCTTGGCGACATCGTAACCTGCCACCCACGCCTGCCCCGAGGTCGGAGCCAACAGGGTGGTGAGCACTTTGATCAACGTCGTTTTGCCGGCGCCATTGGGGCCAAGCAGCCCAAACAGCTCGCCGCGATGAACTTCCAGGTTGATATCACTGAGCGCCGCCAACGATTTTGGCTCGCTCTTTTTACCGCCGCGAATCTTGTAGATGCGGCTCAATTTTTCGGTTTGAATTGCAAAATCCATAGGAAACCTTCGTATTCTGACAAATTTGTTGGGCAATCGTAGGGTAGTCGTAGGGTGGGCGTCAAGCACGTTAAACTGGCTTCTGGTATTATAAAGAGCGAAGGGCGATTTCTCTTCTTCTCCTCCTTAGAGAGAGCCGGGAGTGGCGTACCCGGCTCTCAATGATTCCAGGGGGCGTCACGCCTACAAATCCTTTTCGACCAGTACGATTCTCCGCAACACACTAAATCCTAAGTCTCGATAGGCATCCAGCACCGGCTGCCGGTCGCCCCACGATTCCATCTCGATGATCTCGACCCGCTGGCTTTGCAGCCAGAGCGCGCCGGTGATCAACAGGGCGCGGTACAGATCGAGCCGCCGGTGCTGAGGTTGTAATCCGGGCGCGTCAATATAGCCGGTTGGCGCGCCGTTGGCGTCGCTGCGAGACTGGCTCATCTCCACCCGGCTGACGCCGATGGCTTTCCCCTTGTGAGAGTAGGCCAAAAACAAACCCTCCGGCGTCCAATCGGGCAGCCACTCCGCCATTTGTTCTTGGTTGACGATATGATGGCCCCACAGGTCTCCATAGCATTGGTTGAACGCCTCGGTCAGGATTGCGATATCCTTCACATCGGCGTAGGTGCGAACCTGGTAACCGTAAGGCCAGGTGGGGTTGGGCAGACGGATGCCGCCGGGAGCGCGCATCTCGGTATAGGCGCCCTGGGATTGAAAGCCCTGCTTGCGCAGGAAAGCCATCGTTGCCGGGTTCTTTTCGCTGGCGTAGATCAAGGCCTGGGCTGCGCCCAACGAGCGGGCGTGATCCGACGCGCAATCGAGCAGGGATTGACCCAATCCCTTGCGCCGCGCCGATGGGTGAACGACGATGATCAATTGCGCCGCGTGTGATTCGGATTGAATCCAGGCCAGCGCATACCCAAGGAGATGATGTGAATTCCCCGGGGCCTCGACAACCCACCGGTCGCGCGCCGGCACATGGCCGGGGAGATTCAACTGGGCGCGCAAAGTCTTCTCGCTGACATCGTTGCCGTCGTGGTCAACGGCTTCCACTTCAGTACGCAGCCGGACGACGCCGGGAATGTCTTTTGTCGGGTTGAATGGCCGGATGGTGAATGGGGTCGAGTCGGGAGGCATATCATTTTCCTCAAAGTCGGGCAAACGGAGGCGGGTTTTCTAGGCTGGGTGATTGTACCACTGTCAAATGTAGTCGCAGCAGCGGATTAATTTGGTTCTTTGGGGCTTGTCGTGATGCACCGGCAGCAGTAGGTCGGATTGCCAATCCGATCTACCCAATGCCGCCAGGTATGCTGGTCTGCCACGGCGCTTCCCAACGAACCGATCATTTATGCGCTTCGAGTAAACTAATTATCGTCTGGGAATCTTCCGATCCCAGGCTGCTGCCAAAATCGTATGCAAACAGATATTCATCTTCGACAATAACTGCCAGGATTTGTGAATCATTGCTCCAGACGATGTCCTCATGCCAATTGATTCTCGTATCAGGGTCATAATCATGCGACGTCCACAAAGCTCTGGTTATCCAGAGTGGAGCAGAGCCTCGGTAACTCCATTTGTCGTCAGTATAAAATTCTGCCTTCTCACCGATATCCATAAAATCAGCCTCGCTACCATCGGTTACATAAAGGGCAAAGTTCAAATCGATGAATGACCCGCGTGATCGAACGAGCATGGCCGTTTTTTCACTGTTTGGCGCAGTGACTCGCCGAGAAACGTCGAGCGGACCAAACGGAGATTCTGTCATGAATCTGTAATACGCGAAAATAGCATACCCGCAGACAAGCAACCAGGGAATCGCTATCAGGAAAATCTTTATTGCCTTTTTGATCTTTTCGCCTCGCGTAGACACTCGATCCTCCTCAGCCGAATCGGCCAGAAGTTACATTCCGCCCAGCTCCCGATAGCGGAAACAATCCGTAGTGTGGTCGTTGACCATCCCGGTGGCTTGCATGTGGGCGTAGCAGATCGTCGGGCCGACGAAGCGGAATCCCCGCCGGATAAGGTCCTTACTCATAACACGCGATTCCTCCGTCTCGGCGGGGATTTCGGCCATCGTGTGCAGGATATTGATCTTCGGCTGGCCGCCCACGAACTGCCAGATGTAGGCATCGAAGCTGCCGAACTCCGCCTGCACTTTCAGGAAAGCCTGGGCATTGGTGACGGCCGAGCGAATTTTCAGGCGGTTGCGCACAATACCAGGATCGGCCAGCAGCGCGGCGATCTTGGCCTCGTCGTAACCGGCGACGATGGCCGGCTCGAAGTTGTCGAAGGCCGCGCGATAATTCTCGCGCTTGCGCAGGATGGTTGACCAGCTCAGGCCGGCCTGCGCCCCTTCGAGCACGAGAAACTCGAACAGCAGACGGTCATCGTGAACGGGGACGCCCCATTCGGTGTCGTGATAGGCGACATACAGCGGGTCGGTTCCGGCCCAGGCGCAGCGGGTGATGGTCATAGATACACTCCTTTGGGTTGTTCGACCATAGACGGTTGACCGAAGACCGTGGACGGTAAGTCACAACGGTCTACCGTCTTTCGTCATCGGTCTACGTACTTTCTCATGATTGGCCTCGTCTCCGAACGGCGGGCGACTTCGACGAAGCCGGCCTGCTGAAAGGCGGATGCCGTGCCGGTGTAGATGAATACCGGCGGGGCTTTCTCGTGCTTCGGAATGACCGGATAGCCCTCGATGATCCTGGCCCCATGGGATGCAGCATACTCGACAGCGGCTTTCAGCAACCCGACGGTGACGCCCTGGCGGCGATAGCGCCGGTTGACGAAAAAGCACACCACCGACCAGACCGGCTGATCGTCCACCGGGGCGAGGATGCGCGAATTCTCGAGAACCGGGAAAGCCGGGCGCGGCTCGATAGAAATCCAGCCGATAGTCTCGCTGCCGTTGTACGCCAGCAAGCCGGGAATTTCGCCAGATTCGATAATGGCCCTGATGGCCTGGCGGTTGCCGTCGCCTTGCTGGGCATTGTAGACTTTACGGGTCACGCGCCAGTACATGCACCAGCACCCGGCGCACGCGCCTTTCGGGCCAAAGAGCGCCTCCAGATCGGGCCAGCGCTCGGGGGTGACGGGGAAAATATTCAGATCAAACGTAGTAGTCATCGGATTCTCCTCCTGAAATTCGTATTATCCCAATTCCACCGGCAGCCAGCGCAGCCCATCGGCATGGGCCGACAAGGCCAGCCCCCACCCGAACGGTTCGGCGACCTTGAGCGCGGCGGTCAGCCGGTGGATACCTGACTCCAATGATTTACGCAGTATGTGCGCCCGCGGTTCGACGTAGCCGCGGCCGATGCGGTCGGCGAAACCTTTGAAGCGTGTCTCGCCTTCGAAAACGGCGGCCCCATCCAATTCCAGGGTCAGGATGTCGCTGAAACTGAAGGCCAGCGTCACTTCGGCGGGCGCGGCCAGCTCGAAGCGGCGCGTCAGCCGGATTTCGCCCAGCGCCGCTGGCAAATAGCGGTTCAGGTTGGCGAGGCCGTTCGGCTCACAGGCGATCACGCCAAAGCCCTCGGCAAACCAGGCAGTGACGGCATCCGGCGGCGCGCTGGCAGGCTGCCCCGCTCCGGGGATCGGCTCGTCGAGCGGGCGTACGCGCAGGTCGCAGAAATACGCCGGGAGATAGGTCCACAGGCCAAGGCCGCCAGCCGCGACCGGGCGCGCCAGCTTTTCGACGATCAGCGGGGGCTGGTCGTCCACGGCGAAGGCGGCGCGTTCCCCGAAAAAATCGGCGCGGAAGCGGAACCAGCGCCCGGTGGGGATGTCTGCGGCGCGCTGGTAGGGGGCATCGTAGTAAAGCTGCCAGGTGTTCGAGGCGTGAAATACCGGGTCGTACTGGATGGCATCCCACTGACCGCTGACATGCGGCACCGGGTAGGCCAGCTCATAGTTGACCCGGTCGGCCAAGCGGAAGGCCAGGCCGGGGTAGGCCGCCTGCTCGACGCCGATGGATACCTCCATCGAGGCGTTGGTCAGCGACAGATCCGGCAACAGCGCCAGGCCATTTTCCAGTCGCAGGGCGGCGCGCCCCTGCCACGTGACGATTTCGGCGCGTTCGGTGAGGAGGTCGAGGGTGGAGAGGTCGGTCAGTGGATTTTCGAGGGGAAAAGTCATCGCGCGGCTTCCAGCCGCAACCAAAGAATCAACGCAGAGACGCGGAGTTGCAGAGA
>DYIZ01000218.1 GCA_020723385.1 Candidatus Aquidulcis sp. | reverse complement strand
TTGGGCGGGTCTGAGCAATTACTCGGTGTGATGATATTCTTGAGGGTAAATATACAGTAGGTGCAAAAGTCGCATACAAGTTTGTCAGACAGCTTTCGAGTTAGCTTGAGCCAGAGCAGCTTCCCAACGGGCTTCTAACTCAGCCAGATAGTCTGCCCGGTGATAACGGAAGCGATGAATCTTTGCTTCGTCGAGCAGCGTCAAGTTCAGTCGCTTTCGTTCTTTCAAAAACTCTTCCTGGTCGACTTCGTCCATGCGAGCCAGCAATTCATCCAGGCTCTCGGCTGGATCAACCAGGGCGGCATAAGCGCCATATCGGATGATAAAGTCATGCACGTTTTTTCGTCCTGACACTCGACGGTGTCCCATCTTGATTTGGCGAATGAACCTTTCCAACTCATTATTCGTGCGTGGCAACCCTTCCACATCGTAGCAAGTGAACAGTCCCCACCAAAAGCTGCGAAAGATCTGGTTGATGTGCTCAGCAACCTGCTGGTCTTCGGCATCGTGCGTGCCACAGGTGGTCAGGTCAATCAGATAGCAATCCACAGCTTGTCCGACACTGGCGCTGCTTTTGGGTGGATCACGCTCTGGGTCTAGCAAGTGATCCAGGTCAATGAGCCATTGCCGCTGCCGACGATACCGTTCAACCTGGGTTGCGAAGGGTAAGCGGTGTTTCACCAGAGCAATGAGCCGGCGCAACAGCTTGTGATCCCCTTTTTTTGACAGCGGATCACAGAAGCCGCCAAGTCTTCCAGAGCATCAAAGACCCTGATCCCCCCCAGCTCAAAAGGTGCCACACCACCTTCGGGCAGAACTGAATGAATAGCTCCTGTGTAATCCAACAGAACCGGTCGAAATGGGTCATCGGCTGGTAAAGCCTGGATACGTTTGCGGAGGCGAGGCAATGCCTGGCGAAACGAAGCTTTAAGTTCCTTCTTCATGGCCCGGTCGGCTTCAAAGGTGAGTTTCCCGGCGTCACGTAAGCAATGTGACTGACATGCCTGATGGGGAACACCTTTCAAACTCTGAGCAACAGCCAGACGGATGGTTTCTTGAGCATCGCTGACCACTCCACGCCATGGCAACCCAAAATCTTGTGCCAAGCTCTTCAGCGGTTCGAAAAGCTGCTCGCATAAGACGTTTTGGGAGCTTTCTTCCAGGTTCACCGCCAGCAACGTGACACCGCATTGGATCTCACGCACGATATACAAGCAGTCATTGCCCTTCTCTGGCTGCATCCCGTCAACGCTGACGATCAACCACTGCAACCCACCAAGCTTATTTCGGATCCTTGCTGGTTGTGCGGCGCTTAGTAAAGCCAGGAAGTCCACAAATACATAGGCAATTTCCCGCTCAGAGATGCTCAGATGCAAATCGTTGGTCAACCAGTCATGAATCTCGTACATCGTTTGGTGCTGCCAGAAATGCTGGTAGCCTATCCGAACCACTAACTCTCGGCTGAAACGGCGATATTTCAAATGCACCGACTCCGCTTTGAGTGATTTGAAAACATCTTTAGGTCCCGGACAGGTGTCTCCTGGACAACGATAGGCCCAACTGACCAATTTCTTCGCTCCCGTTGAGAATGTCACCTGCTTGTGCCACAGAATATGATCTCGTTTGAGCAGTGTGTGGCATATTGGACAAAGGCGTTGTTCAGTTCGGTAATAGACACTGAGAATTTTGTTCGCTTTTGTAAGGTGCGTCACAGAATAGTTCTCCTGGTAGGCCGGGACAGTCAACTTTTAGAGATTCTAACCTACCAGGTCTCAATCGGTTATTCTGATATAAACTGTCTTGTATGCGACTTTTGCACTAACTGAAAAGAAAAGCTCTGCGTCTTTGCATCTCTGCGCCTCTGCGTTGAATCATTCCCCGAAAATCACAACTCACAATAAAATCAGCGTTCATCCGCGTTAATCCGCGTCCTATCAAGGGTATAATTCCCTCCTGCAACACCAGGAGATCGCTCGAATGCCCCTTACCACCGGTCAGGTGCTCAACAACCGTTATCGTATCGTCAAATTGCTCGGACAGGGCGGGTTCGGCGCGGTTTACCGCGCCTGGGACATGAATATCAAAGTCCCCTGCGCCGTCAAGGAAAATTACGAAACCTCCGACGAGGCCGTGCGCCAGTTCGAGCGCGAGGCCCGTATGCTGCGCACGCTGCGTCACCGCAACCTGCCTGGCGTCACCGATTATTTCTACCTCCCCGAGCAGGGCCAATACCTGGTGATGGATTTCGTCGAAGGCGACGATCTGCAGGATATGCTCGACCACGCCGGCGGCCCGCTCCCCGAAGCACGCGTGGTGGAATGGATGACTCAAATCTGCGACGCGCTCACCCACCTGCACTCGCAAACCCCGCCCATCATCCACCGCGACATCAAGCCCGCCAATATCAAGATCACCCCGCAGGGACAGGCCGTGCTGGTAGATTTCGGCATCGCCAAGATGTACGATCCCCAGATGAAAACCACCGTCGGGGCGCGCGCCGTCACGCCGGGTTTCTCTCCCCCGGAGCAGTACGGCCGCTCGGTCACCGATCTCCGCACGGATGTCTACTCCCTGGGAGCCACGTTTTACATCCTGCTCACTGGCAAAGAACCCATCGAGAGCGTCCAGCGCAGCATGGGCAAGACCCTCCCCGCCCCGCGCGCCGTCAATCCATCGCTCCATCCTGCTGTCGAACAGGCGATCCTGAAGGCGATGGAACTTCCCCCGGAGAATCGCTTCCAGACTATCGCCGAGTTCAAGCAGGCGCTCGAAAACGGTATGAAAGTCGCTCCGACGCTGCACACCGTCCAACCGGTTGGGATAGAGATTCAGCAGCCGGTTGCCGGGGCGCTTCCGGTGCGCCCCCGCCCGGCGCGTTGGACCTGGGCGCTGGCTGCATTGGGTACGTTGGTTGTCCTCGCGGCGCTGGCAGCCGGCGGCTCGTACATTGTTTTTCCCAAATTATTCGTCGCACCCACGCCGACCATCCTGGTTTTGGCGACCTCCACTCGCCGCCCATCCCCTACGGCCACTGCCACTCCCACCTCATCGCCCACCCCCAGCCTCACGCCGCGCATCGCTGCCACTGGCATCCAGCCTACTGCCACACCCATCCCCGTAACATCCACACCGGCTGGTTTACCCACCGCGCCGATCACGCTGGATAACGCAGTCCATGTGACCCAGGTCGCCCGCTGGGAAGTCGAGCTGGTTGGCCGGGTGGCGGTCTCGCCCGATGGTCAGACGGCGGCGGCTGGCGCGGCCGATAACCTGGTACACGTCTACCGCATCTCGGACGGCAAGCTGCTGCAAACCCTTGCCGGGAACAGTTGGGCTATTTCTGCGGTGGTTTTCTCTGCCGATGGCACGATGATTGCCTCCGGCTCGTGGGATGACAGCGTCCAGGTGTGGCGCGTCGCGGATGGCGAGAATCTGTTGTCGCTGCGTGGCCATACAGCCGATGTGTGGAGCGTGGCTTTCTCGCCCGATGGAAAAATCCTGGCCTCGGCCTCCGGCGACGAGACCATCCGGTTGTGGAGCATCCCCGATGGGACCCTCATCCGTGAGTTGAAGGGGCATTATGCTACGGTGTGGAGCCTGGCTTTTTCGCCCGATGGGAAGCTGCTGGCCTCCGGCGGGGATGACAATACCGTGCGCTTCTGGCGAGTTTCTACAGGCCAGATGGTCGCCAGCGTGGATGAGCACTACCTGGGGGTTGCCAGCGTCGCCTTTTCTCCCGATGGCGAGATATTGGCCAGCGGCTCTGCCGACACGACCATTTGCTTGTGGCATGTCGCCGATCACACCCTGCTGCGCTGCCTGCCCGGTCACGACGACTGGGTGACCAGCGTGGCCTTCTCACCCGATGGGCTGCTCCTGGCCTCCGGGTCGTACGACAACAACCTGCGCCTCTGGCGCGTGTCCGACGGCGAGCTGCTGCAAACCCTGCCAGGCCACGAATCCGACGTGTGGAGCGTGGTTTTCTCGCCCGACGGGACGCTGCTCGTCTCCGGCTCGATGGATGGGACGATTCGATTGTGGGGGGTGAGGTGAGCCTGATTTTCTGAGAATCTCACAAAGCTCGCGGCGGACTTTCGTCCGTCGTTTGGATACGGGGACTCTCGTCCCCTTTGAGCGCCAGATCACTCTCGTGGTGATAAAATCATCTCATGTCATCCCCCACCTTCTGCCACCTCTGCGGACAGCCCATGCGCGGCAAGAGCCGCCTTCTGCGCCATCCGGCCTGGCCTGAAGGCCGCCATCTGCGGGTGTGCAGCGATTGCTTCCGAAGCAAGCCGCGCTGCCGGGTGTGCGGGCTGCCCCTCGGCGCAGATCCGCTCACCGGGACGTGCCCCACTTGCCTGTCATCGGCGCCGCGCTGCCTGAGCTGCGGCAAGCCGGTCACCGGGCGCTACCGGCAGATCAACGGGCAGGGGCCGTATTGCGAGACCTGCCAGCCGGGCGAGCCAGCCTGCGACGTGTGCGGCGGCCCCCTTGGGCCAAAACGCTGGCAGCTCTCGGATGGGCGCGTTTCCTGCGAGGCGTGTCACGCCACAGCGGTCTACGAACCCGCCCAGGCGCAGCCCCTCTACGAGGCGGTGACCACCGCTCTCCAGCAGAACCTCGGCATGTCGCTCAACATTCCCACCGGCCTCTCGCTGGTGGACCGCAACCAGCTCATCGCCATCATCCAGAAGCAGAACGCTTCAGACATCCACGATCCCGAGCACACCCTCGGCCTGTACACCCGCAAAGGCATCCGGCGCGGCATCTATGTGCAAACCGGGCTGCCGCGCCTGCTCTTCGAGCAAGTTGCCGCCCACGAGCTGGCCCATGCCTGGCAGGGCGAAAACTGCCCGCTGATGCGCGATGTGCTGGTGCGCGAAGGCTTCGCCGAATGGTCAGCCTACAAGGTTTTACAGGCGCAGGGCCACACCGCCCAAATGGCCCTCATGCGCCAGCGCGCCGACCTCTATGGGCAAGGATTACAATGGGCGCTCGACCTCGAAACTCGCCAGGGGTGGCAAGGTCTGATAGAATACTGTCGAAGGGCTACTTAAAACATCCTCATGGCAACTCCTCTTACGCTTACCGCCACCCTCAGCTCGCCGGTCATCCCCGTCACCGGGCAGATCCGGATGGTGTATGCGTTGTTGGAGCTTGGCGGGGGCGCCGGCCCCGATGCGCTGCCGGTCAACCTGAGCCTGGTGCTCGATGCCAGCGATTCGATGCGCATCCGTCTCGTATCCGATGAGCAGTTCCGCCAACTGGCCCAGAAAGGCCAGGCGGTCGAAATCCTCACCGATGGGGTTCCGGCTTACCAAATCGCCAACGTCTCCCCCGAGATGGTCAGCGGCTTTCCCCGCCGGATAGATTACGTCCGGCAGGCGCTGCGTGAGGTGAGTGAACATTTACGCGGGATGGACAGCTTCTCGGTGACGGCTTTCGCCAGCCAGGCGATGACTCTGATCCCGAAGACCAGCGGGCGGGAGCGGACTCGATTGTACGGGGTCGCTGACCAGTTGGATTGGCTCAACCTGGGGGACGAGACCCAAATGGCCGATGGCCTGTCAACCGGGCTGGATGATCTGCATCCGGGAGAGAACGACGGCGCGGCCAACCGCATGATCGTGCTCACCGACGGTTTCACCCGCAACGCCCAGCAGTGTTACGATCTGGCGCAGCGCGCCCGCCAGGCAGGCGTCACGCTCAGCACCATGGGTGTTGGCGCTGAATTCAACGAAGAGCTGCTCATCCCGCTGGCCGACGCCACCGGCGGGAACGCCTATTACATCGAAACCCCCGAGAAAATCCCCGAAGCTTTCAAAAATGAATTGGGTACAGCCCTGGCTGTAACCTGTCACAATCTGGAGATTAAAGTACAATTAACGCCAGGCGTCGAGCTGCGCAAGGTTCAGCGCGTCTTGCCGTTGATCGGCGATTTCGACGCCGGGCCGAATGATGGCGGCAGCTACTCGCTGTTTCTCGGCGACTATGATCCATCTCTGCCGCCCGCCTTGCTCCTCGAGTTGGTGATCCCGCCCTGGCAGGCGGAGACCTACCGGCTGGCGCAGCTCCTGCTCGGATGGGATGACCCCGAGCAATCGGCGGAGCGCCTCGCGCCGCGCTCGACGGTACGCGGTGAATTGGCGGTTCAGCTCTCCGCCTCGGGCGAGGAGCAGCGCGTCGGGCGTGTATTCAACATTGTCGAGAAAGTCGGCGCTTTCAAGTTGGGCACAGTCGCCCTGCAAGCCGCCGAGCGCGGCGATGTTGGGGCTGCCACCCTCAAATTGCGCCAGGCCGCCACCCGCCTGATGGATATGGGCGAAACCGACCTCGCCAACGATATGCTGCGCCAGGCCGATTTTCTCGAACGCCGCGGCCAGGCTGACCCGAACACGACCAAGCATCTGCGCTACGCTACACGGCAGATCACAAAAAATAAAAGTGCGTAACCCTCAGCTCCCCTATCCCTTATCCCCTCTCCCCTAAACGGGATAGGGGATAAGGGATAGGGGACAGAAGGAGTCATTCGATGTCCTCCGCCATCAACCTCACCAGCCTGTGTAACCGCTACAACGTTCCGGTGCTCAACCAGCCGCAGCTCGTGTATGTGCTTACCGAGATTCAGCCCGGCCAGGCGATTGCCAACGTTCGGCTGCCACTCAATTTTGCCCTGTTGCTCGACCGCTCCGGCTCGATGGAAGGCGAGAAAATTCGCACGGTCAAAGAAGCGGTCAAGACGATCATTGACATGCTCTCGCCCAGCGATATTATCTCAGTTGTCACCTTCGAGGATCGCACGCAGGTGCTGATTCAGGCCCAGGGTGTGACCAATCCCCCCGGTTTGAAGAAGAAAATTGACGGCCTGCGCACTGGCAGCGCCACCAACCTGGCGCCCGCCCTGCGGGAGGGCTTGAACCAGGTGGGGCGCGCCCTCTCGCCGGATCGCATCAACCGCATGATCCTGCTCACCGACGGCGAAGCCACCGACCGCGAAGACGATTCCCGCCGCGCCGCCGATATGGCCGGGCAGCGCGGCATCCCCATCATTGGCCTGGGCTTTGGCCGCGGCTGGCGAAAGGAAGATTTTATGATTGACCTGGCCGACCGCAGCGTGTGCGCCGCGCCGGGCAGTCATTCGGGCAGCGTTCATTACATTCAATCGCCGGGGCAGGTGGCCGGGATTTTTCAGGAAGTGTATCAATCCATGCAGGTGGTTGCTAAAGATGTGAATTTGACCATCCGCATGTCGCAAGGCATCGAAGCCCGCCGGGTGTGGCAGGTGGCGCCGATGATCAAAGACGTGGGGTTGAGCGCCATCCAGGGGCGGGCGGTCAGCCTCCCCCTGGGCGAGCTGGACAAAGGCGGCGCAGCCTATCTCATCGAGATGATGGTTCCCCCGCGGCCCGAGGGCAACGTGCGCATCGCCCAAACGGAAGTAACCTATTCTCTCCCCATCCGGCAGTCCTCCTTCGCCGGGACGCTCCCCACCGGAACCGGCGGCGCAGCGCGCGAGGCGGTTGATCTGGTGGTCAATTTCACCTCCGATCCCTCCCTGGTTGGGCAGGTCAACGGGCGGGTGATGAACATCGTCGAACGGGTCACCGCCTTCAAGCTGCAAACCCAGGCGCTCGATGAAGCCCAAATCGGCAATGTGGCGGGCGCGACGCAAAAACTGCGCCAGGCCGTCACCATCCTGCTCGGCCAGGGCGAGACCGACCTGGCCAACCAGATGGCGCAGGAGGCCCAGCACTTGGAGCAGCAAGGCCAGATTTCGGACGAAGGCAAGAAGACGATTAAGAT
>DYIZ01000217.1 GCA_020723385.1 Candidatus Aquidulcis sp. | reverse complement strand
ATTTCATAAGGGTGTGTTCCATTTCAGTTGAGGGATTCCTTTGTCATTCCGAGGAGCGTACTTAGCGACGAGGAATCCCTAGAACAGCGAACTTTGAGCGCCCGTGCATGCAATAATTGACACTCGCACCAGGGATTCCTCGCCAAAGTACGGCTCGGAATGACAGTTCCAACTTGAATGGAATGCATCCATTTCATAAAATAGTTCTCAAGAAATGCCATACGCCATAAGCCATAAGCTATACGCCATTCGCCATACCCCACTTTCAGCAGGAGACTCCCATGAACCTGAAATCCATTCGCTGGCGTTTGCCATTGAGCTATGCGGGGATCGCCTTGCTGGCGGCGATCGCATCCGGTGTATTGATGCTGACCACCCTGCGCGGCTACTACCAGCGGCAGGAACGCGCCTACCTGGAAAGCAACGCCCAACAGATCAGCCTGGTTGCCGCGCAGCTCCTGAAAACCGGTCTCCCCAACACCTTCATCGCCGATCAGACGATCAGTTGGTCGTTCTTGCTGCAAGCGCGGGTGCAGTTACTCGATGAGCAAGGCCAGCCACTCGCCGACTCGGGCAGCCCGGACATCCAGCGCATTTTGATGGTCTCCAGCTTGCCGGCCGGGGTCTATGCGGGCGGATGGAATTCACCCAGTGTCAGTATCGTTCCAACTGATACCATGAGCTTCACGATCAGTGAAACCATGCCAGCGGAGCAAGTGTCCGCTGGCGGCGACTTGATCGTTTTCGATTTTTGCCCGCCAGATGATACCGGCAATCTCCCCGCTGAGTGTGTATCCCCGCCTTTCCAAATGATCTACCGGGCCGGCGGAGGCATCGCTGGAACAGCAATCTCATTCACCGCGCCAATCACTCAGCCGTTGAGCGGAGAAGTCGGCGCTGTCGGCGTCGCCATGCCATCTTTCAGCTCGGTTTACGGGTACGACCTGAGCGCCAGCGATCCGGAATTTGGAATACGCTCGAACCAACGCGTCGCGCAGCCTATCCGGGACGAAGGCGAGAAAATACTGGGGACGTTGATCTTATCTGAAGGTCTGGCGTATGGATCGGAGATTATCACCAGCGTGGCGCGTGCCTGGGTTCTGGCAAGCGCCGCCGCGCTGGCAATTGCGATTGGCGCGGGGTGGTGGATCAGCCGCCGGATGTCAGCGCCCCTGCTCTCGCTCACCGAAGTGACAGCCCGCATGACTGCCGGGGAGCTATCGGCGCGGGCAGGGGTCGTCTCGAACGACGAATTTGGGACATTGGGACGCTCGTTCAACGAAATGGCCGATCAGGTCGAGACGATCATCAGCACCCTGCGCAGCTTCGTCGCCGACGCCGCTCACGAGCTGAATACCCCGCTCACCGCGCTGCGCACCGACCTCGAACTGGCGGGGGGAGCGGCGAACGAGGGCGAGCGCGGCCCGATGATCGCTCACGCTCAGGAGCAGCTTCAACGCCTGCAAGGGCTGGTCGGCAGCCTGCTGGATTTGTCCCGCATCGAGGGTAGAGCGGCTGACCCGCTGCGGCAGCCTGTAAACTTGTCCGAGCTGGCGCAAATGACGAGCGAGACGTACGCCTCGCGCGCCGAGCAAAGCGGAATCGGCTTCGAGCTGGTTTTACCCGATGACCCGTTGGTGGTGATGGGCGATGCGGGCCAACTGCGGCAAGCCCTGGCGAATCTGCTGGACAACGCTCTCAAATTCACCCCGGCGGGCGGCAGCATCAGCCTTCGGCTGGCGCGGCGTGACGACCGGGCTGTGCTGGCGGTCGAGGACAGCGGGATTGGAATCCCGCCGGAAGATGCGCCCCATCTCTTCGAGCGATTCCACCGGGGGAGGAATGCGTCATCTTACCCCGGAAGCGGGCTTGGACTGGCGATCGTGCGGGCTGTCGCAGAATTGCACGGCGGGCAGGTGCAGGCCTTCAGCGAGGGAGCCGGATGCGGCAGCCAGGTGACTTTGGAAATTCCGGTTTTATTGGGCTGAGAGCGAGCGCAGGGCTTTCACAAAGTAGCTTGACAGCCAACCTTTTGAGGCATGTCATTGCGAACCCGGCGCTTTTGCCGGGTGAAGCAATCTCTGACCATCCTGGGATTGCTTCGTCGGGCAAAGAACGCCCTCCTCGCAATGACAACTGGATTTTGTGAAAGCCTTGATAGAGGGCGAGAATTTGCTGGATAATTTTGGGAAATTGGAGTAAAATTATCTTATTACCGGTACTGAATCCCCCACCCCAAAATTCCAAAATTACTCGAAAAGGAGATAAAAATGTTACAGCTCGCTTGTAAGGATCTGGGAATGAACTGTCCCAATGTTGTCTCGGGAACGACCGTTGATGAAGTGAAGAAAAAGGCGATGTCCCATGCACAAATTGTACATGCTGACGCCCTTTCGAAAATGACGCCTAAGCAAATGGCCGATATGGATAAGGTAATGGAAAGCAAAATCAGATCGTAAGCGGCCAGCCACAAATTCAACCATAAATCACAGGAGAGTCAGCCGGTTGGCTGGCTCTCTTGTTTTGCCAGTGAAACTATAGGTCGCCCCCCATCACCTTGTCGCCGGTCGGGCCGGGGCTGCCGCCGGCTGGTTCGATAGTGATACCAACCGCCTGATATACGTCGAAGGGTTGGCCCGACACCACGGGGATCGTGCCATAGCCCTTCTCGGATACCGAAAACACGCCCCCGCTCGTGCGGCGTCCATCCTGAATCAGCCAAAGCTGGTACTGGTGGGTTTCATCCAGGGGAGACAAACCATTCACAACCAATGTGCCAGAGTATCCGTCTGCGCCAATCACAAAAACACCGGTGGCGCCTGGGGTCAGATGTGTGCCTTGTAATGCAACCACCTGTGGGAGAGTTTGATTTTTCAACTCATTGAATCGAAACCATAACAATAGATTGCTGACCGCCAGGATTGCGATCAAAGCCAGGCTTGCCGATGCCCACACCTGGCGAGCACGGGGACGCTGCCAGCCCAGAACTCTCTGTACCCAAGAGAACTGTGCAGGCCTCGGCCTGACTCGATCCATGAGCTTCTTTTTCAAAACTGGGGGCGGCGCCACCTGCGGTACTGCCAGGGCAAGCTCATCGCTAACCTGCTGAAAAGCAAGCAACTCGGCGCGGCAATGTGGACAGGCTGCCAAATGCCCGGCCACCCGCTGCGCGTCGGCTTCATCAAGGCTCCCCAAGGCGTAAGCCGGCAATAAATCGAGTTCGTGGTTATCGGTTGTCATCAAGTCATCTCTGTAAAATGATACGTACAATCAAGAGAACTGGATTTATCCAGCGATGATTTCATTTTCTGATTTCAATATCTCACGGAGTTTCTGCATTGCTAACCGGATGCGGGTTTTGACCGTGCCTAACGGCTCGCCGAGCGTGTCTGCAATTTGTTGATGAGCGTACCCGCGAAAGTAAGCCAGCGCCAGAGCGGAGCGCTGCTCATCCGGGAGCTGGGCGACTGCCCGGCGGACTTTGGCCTGCCGGTGGGCCAATTCAACTTCTTGCTCGACATTCGACCCGTCGGACATCTCTTCGGGCAGGGCATCCTCCCACGAGATGGCGTGTCCTTCCGGGCGGATCTTGCGCCGGCGGAACACGTCAATCGCCCGGTTACGCGTGATTCCCGTGAGCCAGGTTGTAAGTTTCCCCAACTCTGGCCGAAATGCGGCCGCGTTTTCCCACAAACGCACGAACGCATCTTGGGTAATCTCATCCGCAACCGATGGGTCGTCAATGATCGTCATAGCGACGCTATACACCAACCGGCTGTAGCGGTCGTAGAGGACACTCAAAGCCTCCGACTGAGACCGGGCGACCAATCGAATGAGCGTATCGTCATCGAGCTTGTTGTAATCCACGGTTCACACCTTCGGGGTTTTCAGATAATATCATACTGTCAGGTAAACGAGAAGCAAGCATCGCAAGCACGCAGGCCAACCTGATAATAGACACTGCAAACCCGATAGAGGCTCAATAACGGATGATCGAATCGGGGGCAGGTGTTGTACAATAGCGGTCACACCCATAACTTCCGAAAAGGAATATTTTTATGCTGCCAACACCTTACGAAGAGACGATGATCCAGACGAATGGCGTAAAGCTGCATGTGGTCGCGGCTGGCCCCAAAAATGGAACCCCCGTGATCTTGCTGCATGGTTTTCCAGAATTCTGGTTCGGCTGGCGGCATCAAATCCCGGCGCTTGCCGCAGCCGGGTACCGGGTGATTGCGCCCGATCAGCGCGGCTATAACTTGTCGGACAAACCCGAAGGTGTGCGGGCTTACCGTATCGAGGAATTGGGCAAGGATATCATTGGATTGGCGGACCATTTCGGTTACGAGAAGGTGCTGTTGGCAGGCCACGATTGGGGTGCGGCGGTAGCCTGGGGAATGGCTGTCTCTTTCCCACAACGCATCCAGCGTCTTGCCATTTTGAATGTCCCACATCCCGCGGTCATGCTCGACTTCATCAAAAAATCGCCGAAGCAGATGTTGAAGAGCTGGTATATCGGTTTATTTCAAATCCCCGGCCTGGCCGATTGGCTGTTCACAGCGAATGACTTTGCATTTGGCGGCAAGATGCTGCGCGGCAGCGGCCAACCCAATACTTTCAACGAAGATGACCTGCGAGAATACAAAAGGGCATGGTCGCAACCAGGGGCGCTGACTGCCATGATCAACTGGTATCGCGCCGTGTTTCGTTATCGCCCGGCGGCTGCGCCCGACATTCGAGTGCATGTTCCGACGTTAATTTTATGGGGCAAGCAAGATGTTGCTCTCAGTTTTGAAATGGCCCAACAGAGTGTCGCCCTGTGCGATCATGGCAGGCTCGTCTTCTTCGAAAACGCCACGCATTGGGTACAGCATGACGAAGCCGATTCCGTTAACCAATATCTGCTCGATTTTTTCAGAGCAGGCGAAAATTAGATAAACCTATCGAAGGAATCAAATCTTTATGGCGCTGATCAGTCTACAGGAAGTAAGCCTGGGTTTTGGCGGCCCGCTGCTCCTGGATAAAGTCAACCTGCAAATCGAACGCGGCGAATGGGTGGGACTGTTAGGCCGCAACGGCATGGGTAAAACCACCCTGCTGAAGCTGATCAATGGGGACATCTCGCCCGAAAGCGGCAATGTTACCCGGCAGCAAAACGTGCGGGTGGCTTATCTGCCGCAGGAGGTTCCCTTGGGGCTGACTGGAACCGTCAGCGATATTGTCGCCGGGGGCCTGGAAACGATGCCGATCAGCGGCGCCGATGTCGAAGCCCCCTGGCAGCAGCAGCTTCAGGTAGAGCAGATCATCTCCCGCATCCAGCTCGATCCCGCCGCCCCGTTCGACCGTCTCTCGGCGGGTATGAAGCGCCGGACACTGCTGGCGCGCGGCCTGGTGAGAAAGCCCGACCTGCTTTTGCTGGACGAACCGACCAACCATCTCGATATTGACACGATCAACTGGCTGGAAGATTTTCTGATCCGGTGGGGTGGAACGCTGTTGTTTGTCACCCACGACCGGGTGTTTTTACAAAAATTGACTACGCGCACAGTAGAACTGGATCGCGGCCGTCTGTACGACTGGAACTGCGATTACCCCACCTTTTTGCAGCGAAAGGAAGCGCTGCTGACCGCCGAGCAGGAACAAAACGCCATCTTCGACAAAAAACTGGCGCAGGAAGAACAGTGGATTCGCCAGGGGATCGAAGCGCGCCGCACCCGCAACGAAGGCCGCGTGCGCGCCCTCAAACGCTTACGCGAAATTCGCCGCGAACGCCGTGAGCAGCCCGGCAAAGTGCGCATGCAGATTCAGTCTGACCGGCGTTCGGGCAAGCTGGTGATCGAAGCCGAGGGGGTCGGTTATGCCTTCGGGGATCGAGTGATCCTCAAGGATTTCATTACCACCGTCCAGCGCGGCGACAAAGTCGGCATCATCGGACCCAATGGCTCAGGCAAAACCACCTTGCTGCGCATCCTCCTGGGTGAGTTGGCCCCTCAACAGGGCAGCGTGAGTCATGGGACAAATCTCGAAGTCGCCTATTTCGACCAGCTCCGCTCTCAATTGGACGAGAGCAAATCTATTATGGACAACGTGGGCCAGGGAGGGGATACCATCACCATCAACGGGAGGTCGCGCAACCTGGTCGGCTACCTGGAAGATTTTCTCTTCACCCGTGAGCGGGTTCACGCCCCGATCAGCGCCCTCTCGGGCGGCGAGCGCAACCGCCTGCTGCTGGCGCGCCTGTTTGCCCGCCCGGCGAACCTGCTGGTCATGGACGAGCCTACCAACGACCTGGATATTGATACCCTGGAAATCCTGGAAGACCTGCTCCTGGAATACCCCGGCACACTGCTGCTGGTCAGCCATGACCGGGCGTTTCTGAACAACCTGGTCACGACCACATTGATCTTCGACGGGAATGGGCGTGTCAGCGAAATTGTGGGCGGCTACGACGATTGGCAACAGCAGAGCCAGGCGGAAAGCCCCGCTCAACCCGAGGAGAAACCGCGCAAACCCGAGGCAGCCGCCCGGTCACAGAAAGTTCCAGCCGCGGATGCCTCCCGCCGAAAGCTCAGTTATAAAGAACAACGCGCCCTCGAGGCGCAGCAGCGTGAGTTGGCCGAGCTGCCGCAGCGCATCGAAGACCTGGAAGCAGAACAGAGTCAGCTCAACACGGCGATGGCCTCCCCGGAATTTTATCAGCGCGACGGGCGCGAGATCAGCCAGGCGGTCAGCCGTTTGCAGGAATTAGAAGCAATCTTAGCCCAGGCCTATCAACGGTGGGAAACTTTAGAGCGAGATCTAGCCGAGTGAAGGGCAATCGTTGGGAAGTCATAGGCCAGTTGTCGGCTCATCGTCAAGCATAGAGTCCACAACTGCGGTATCCTAAGAACGAAGACTTCTCTTCTCCTCCTCGAAAACGAAAGCCAGGGCAATCAACCCTGGCTTTCGTGTTTTTTGCTTCAGAGCGCGGCTTTCACCCCCATTTGATGGGAGCTGGCCTGGCGCGCCAAAGGATGCGTGACTCGTCCGCCAGGGAATTGAGCGTATGCAGTTGGAATTTTATGAAGGGGGTAAAGCGATCTTCGGGGGATGCGCGGGAGCAAGGGGGAGGGCAAATCGAGAGTTGATTACGGTCGCGGGTCTGCGCACGATGCCCTCATGAATGAATTGTTCCAGGTTTATCAGGCGGATGCGGCGCGCGCGCTGGGGATTTGGCTCATGGGGGTCTCGGTAGAACGCCATCTGACCCCGTGAGAGCCGCTGGCTGAGCGAGCTGAGAGACAGCCCGCTCAGCTCAGCAGCTTCTTTCAACGAAACCAGCCGATCCTGCTCCGCCCACAGGCGCGCCTGCAGCACGCGATAACCCACCGGCGTGTTCCAGAATTCTTCCGGGGTGCGATGCGTGATGGGAGATTGGTTGAGCCAGTCTTCGAAAGCATCACAGTCGGCCACGATGGATTGGGCCATCTCCGGCGACCAGGGGGTTGACCCCTCACCAGCCGCGGCAATGCGCACCAGGCGTTGGCCGATCTCCGAGGCAAACAGCACATCCACCGGGGCTTCGGCGCCCAACTGGATCGTGTTGCCGGTGGCCTGCGCCAACTGCTGGTTGACGGCTGTCCACCAATGGGTCAACAATGCCTTGATATCGTGTTCTGCTTCTACGCTGATGGTGATCATCGCTTCCCTGGCCTTTCTTGAATAACACGCCTGTTCAAATCCCATTGCTCACTCTGAACAAACAAAATTGTACCACAAAATCAATTCCATAACTTTATAAAGTTATAAATTTACCCTTGACAGATTCCGGCATC
>DYIZ01000216.1 GCA_020723385.1 Candidatus Aquidulcis sp. | reverse complement strand
CGTCCCTGGCATCATCAAAATCGAACGCCTGATTCTCGATTCCCCGGCGTTGAGCCAGCTCAAGCGGGCGGGTGTGAAGTTAGTCGTCCCGCTCATCAGCCAGGGCGAGCTGATCGGGCTGATCAACCTGGGGCCGCGCCTGAGTGAGCAGGATTTTTCTTCAGACGATCTGCGGCTGCTCGAGACGCTGGCGACGTGGGCTGCCCCGGCGCTGCGCGTCGCTCAACTGGTGCAGCAGCAGCAGGCTGAGGCCCGCCGGATGGAGCGCATCGCTCAGGAGCTGCGTGTGGCACGCGTCATCCAGGAGACGCTGCTCCCCAAGGAGATTCCAGCCCTGCCCGGCTGGCAGCTCACCGCCCATTGGCAGCCGGCGCGGGCAGTCAGCGGCGATTTCTACGACTTCATCACCTTCCCGGACGGCCGCCTGGGCGTGTTCATCGCAGATGTGACCGATAAGGGCGTGCCAGCCGCGTTGGTGATGGCGACCACCCGGAGCGTTCTTCGCTCGACCGCGGACGGCATGGTTTCTCCGGGGAAAGTGCTGGAACAGGCGAACAACCTGCTCTGCCCGGATATGCCGATGGGTATGTTCGTCACCTGCCTGTATGCGATCATTGATCTGACGGACGGGTACATTCGTTACGCCAACGCCGGGCATCTGCCTCCTTATCAACGCTGCTCGCAAGGGCTGGTGGAACTGCGGGCGCGGGGAATGCCGTTGGGGCTGATGCCAGATATGGTTTATGAGGAGAAAGAAACCTGTATCGCCCCTGGCGATAATGTCTTTTTATACAGCGATGGCCTGATCGAAGCGCATAGCCCACAGGAAGAGATGTTCGGCTTTCCACGCCTGAGGGAACTATTAGCAAAACCGGGGTGCGTCGAGACGATTAAGCAGTGCCTGATGGGAGAGCTGGCGGCATTCACCGGGCCAGATTGGGAACAAGAGGATGATGTGACCCTCGTCACCCTGGAGAGATTTCATATCCCGCAGGATGATGGAACCGGAGGCGGGAGCGATGGAATCCTGACGAATTTTCTGATCCCGAGTGAGCCGGGCAACGAGCATGAAGCCGTCGAAAAAGTGGTGAGCGTCATCCAGGGTTTGGAACTGTCTCCCGCCCGCCTGGATCGCCTCAAAACCGCCGTCGCCGAGGCTACGATGAATGCCATGGAACATGGCAACCACTATAATCCCGATAAGCCCGTGCAGATCATGGTCACTTTGGTCGGCGACAGGTTGTCAATCCAGGTGACGGATTTCGGCAGCGGGATGGAAATTTCCCCGGAAGAAATCCCCGATCTGGAAGCCAGGCTCGAAGGTCTGCGGTCGCCGCGCGGCTGGGGGCTGTTCTTGATCAAGAATATGGTGGATGAAATGAACACGTTTACCGGTATGGATCACTACACCCTGGAGCTTGTAATTCACTTGAAAGGGGGCCTGAATGATCCAGCCGTTTAGCGCAGCCGTCCGCAGCCAGGGCGGGGTGGCGATCCTTGATTTACAGGGAGAGATCAACGCCTTCGCCGACCAGGAGCTACGTGAAGCCTACGCCGCCGCGGAAAGCCTGAACCCGGTGTGCGTGGCGCTTGGCTTTGAAAAGGTGAGCTATATCAACAGCACCGGCATCGCCCTGATCGTCGGGTTACTGATGATGGCGCGCAAATCCAACCGGCGAATGATAGCCTACGGCCTGAGCGACCATTACAAAGAGATATTTCAGATCACACGTCTGACCGATTTCATCGAAGTCCACCCGGACGAAGCGAATGCGCTCCGTTCAGCGGCTCAATGGAGCTGAAAACAAGGAACTACTTAAGAAAATGGCTTCGATATTAGACTGAATATCGTCATTCCGAGTGAAACGAGGAATCCCCAATGCAAAATATAAATCCGAGCCGATTCAGGCATGAAATCACGCCATTCCACAGGGATTCTTCGGGTGCTTCGCGCCCTCAGAATGACACGATTATGCGACATCCAATTAGTTCGTCCATAAGAGAAAAAAGCCACAACCAAACAACCAGAAGGAGGCAACAATGACTAATGCCAACGTAATCGTGACCGTTCGCCCGGTCCGCCCCGAAGTCAGTATATTGGATATCAAGGGCGAGATCAATTCGTTCGCCGAGAGCGCCCTGATGGGCGCTTATGCCCAACTGGATGGGACCAGGAACATCCTGTTGAATTTCAGCGGCCTTTCGTATATGAACAGTTCCGGGATCGGCCTGCTGGTCACATTGCTCATCCGCTGCAACCGGCAGCAGCAGCGCCTGCTGGCGTGCAACCTGACCAATCATTACCGGCAAATCTTCGAGCTGACCCGGCTGAACGAGGCCATCTCGATCTTTCCAACCGAAGCTGAGGCTTTGGCGACGGTCAATTGAAAAGTCTCCATCCCTCTTTATTACCGAGGCGAGCCTTCTTTCAGGCTGCGCAGCAGCCGCGCAAACATTGAACCCTATAAACCAACCAGCCCGCCGGTTCATCCCGACGGGCTGGTCACTGATTACTGATTACTGGTCACTGATAACTGATCACTGACCTAAGTTCCCTCTTCCCATGAATTCAAATATTTCACCTGCTCATCGGTGAGGAGGTCAATGGTTACCCCCATCGCATCCAGCTTGAGGCGGGCGATCTCCCGGTCAATCTCTCCTGGGACGCTGTAAACTTTCTTTTCCAGCTTATCGGCATTCTTGAGCATATACTCGGCGGCGAGGGCCTGGTTGGCGAAGGACATATCCATCACCGAGGCGGGATGACCCTCGGCAGAGGCCAGATTGATCAGGCGGCCTTCGCCAAGAATATTGATGTGACGTCCATCCGGGAGAATGTACTGATCGACGAATGGGCGCACCAGGCGCTTCTCGCTGGACATCGCCTCGAGGGATGGGATATTGATCTCGACGTTGAAGTGCCCGGAGTTGGCGACGATTGCTCCGTCTTTCATCACTTCGAAGTCTTCGCGGTCAATCACGTTGATGTCGCCGGTCACAGTGCAGAAGATGTCACCGATCTTGGCGGCCTCGCTCATCGGCATCACGCGGAAGCCATCCATCACGGCTTCCAGCGCCGGCAGCGGGTCCACTTCGGTGATAATGACGTTAGATCCCATGCCTCGCGCCCGGCTGGCCAGGCCGCGCCCGCACCAGCCATACCCGGCAACGACGAAGTTCTTGCCCGCCAGGAGTACATTGGTGGCGCGGATGATGCCGTCGAGCGTGGATTGGCCTGTGCCGTAGCGGTTGTCGAATAAATGTTTGGTGCTGGCATCGTTGACGGCAATCACCGGGAACATCAGCGCCCCGTCGGCGGCCATCGCCCGCAGGCGGATGACGCCCGTGGTGGTTTCCTCGGTGCCGCCGACGATATTCTTCAGCAGGTCACGGCGTTCCTTGTGGATCGTGCTCACCAGGTCGGCGCCATCGTCCATCGTCATGTGCGGTTGGTGATCCAGCGCCGCGCCGATATGTTTGTAATACGTGACGTTGTTTTCGCCTTTGATAGCGAAAGTGGGGATTTCGTAGATGTTGACCAGCGCGGCGGCCACATCATCCTGGGTGGATAGAGGATTGGATGCGGTCAGCACCAGGTCAGCGCCGCCAGCCTGGAGCGTGCGCGCCAGGTTTGCGGTCTCGGTGGTGACGTGCAGGCAGGCGGAAAGGCGCACACCCTTAAGCGGGCGCTCTTTCTCGAAGCGTTCGCGGATCAACCGCAGAACGGGCATTTCCCGCTCGGCCCAGTCAATCCGGCGGCGTCCGCCTTCGGCGAGGGATTTATCTTTGATATCGTAGTTTTCCATGGGTTTCTCCGGGTAAAGAATGGGTGAGGTAATCAAGTAAACAAGTAGACAGGTAGAAAGGTACTTCCCTGGTTTACTTGTGTACTTGAATACTTGGTTACTTTTTTACTTTCTTACTTTCCAACAACGCTTCCAACTGCCCGCTATCGTCGAAATGCTTCCGAAAGCGAGCGATGAATTCAGCGGGAGTGTAATGGTGGCTTTGCGGGCCGCGCTGCTCCAGGCAGTACGTGGCCGCCAGCGCCCCCATTCGACCGCACAACTCCCAGCCCCAGCCGTGGGCGTAACCGGTGAGGAAGCCTCCCCGGAAGGCGTCGCCCACCCCGGTGGGGTCTTCGATGCACACCGGCGGGACGATCGGAATGTCGAATCTCTGCCCGTCGGCGTAGACGTTCGCACCCAGCTCGCCGCAGGTGATTACCAGGAATTTCACGTATTTCTGAATGTCAGCAGGGGTTAAGCCGGTTGCTCGCTCGATCAGGCCGGCTTCGTAGTCGTTGACGAACAGCGCCAGCGCGCCTTCGATGCCTTGTCGAACATCATCAGCGGAGAGACGCGCAAGCTGCTGGCTGGGATCGTACACGTAAGGGATGCCCAAATTCCGGCATTCGGCGGCGTACTGCGTCATGGCGGCCGGGTCGGTGGGCGAGATGAGCGCCAGATCGGGGCGGGACGGCAGCTCGGCGAACGACAACTGCCCGGAATATCCCATCGCGCCGGGGTAGAAACTGGCGATCTGGGCGTTGGCCCGGTCGGTGTTGCAGAAGAAGGAGGCGGTGAACACCCCAGGGACGACGCGCATCCCGGATGTGTCAATTCCCATGCTCTCCAGGAATGCCCGGTACTCTTCGAAGTCCTCGCCCACGGTAGCCATGATGACCGGTCGCTCTCCGAGCAGGGCCAACGTGTAAGCAATATTCGGGGCGCAACCGCCGCGCCAGCGCGTCATTTCTTCGACCAGAAACGACAGGCTGACGTGGTCGAGCTTATCCGGCAAAAAATGATCCCGGAAATAGCCGGGAAACTTCATCAGGTAATCGAAAGCGACGGAACCGGTAATTACGATATTCATATCAGTTTTTATGGTTTGCCCAGGATGTGATTCAGTCGAATAACTCTCTTGGGTCTCTTGGATGCTTACGGATGGGCGTTTCGCTAATCGCACAATCAGCTTATCATAATCGGAGTGGGAGCCAATCCAGAACCAGATGATAACATCTTCTTCTCTGACCCCGATCGCCCGGTAACCCAGGCTGATCCGCACAGAATAGATTGGCCTGGTAGCATGAATGCGCTTGAAATTCAGGCCGGGATGGTTAGTATCTTGCTGGAAGAGCTTATAAGCGTTTTTGGCTTGACGTTGGATCGGTGCAGGCAATTGTGAAAAAGCCAAGCGAAACCGCTCTGTGGTGCGGGACTTCATAGCTTCTCAGTAATGAGCGGTTTCGTTCGCCCCGCTTTATTCGCTTCAAGGGCTTCATCGGCCAGCAATTCCAGTATCTTTTCTGATTGTGAAAATGCTTTATCCCATCGTCGTTCAGAAGCCAATTCATCGAGTATCCAGGCAGCGATAACGTTTTGCTCGGCTTCAGAAAGTTTGGAGACTTCGGCAAATGCTTTTTCTAGCAGCTTGACCATTTGTCACTCTTGCCACGCGGCGCGGCCAAAAACTCATAAAAAGACGCCCTCGTGCGAGAGCGTCGGCTGCTACGGGCGAGCAGAGTTTAACATGCAAGCTAATCTTTGTCAAAGGGAGTCTGTCTTACAAAGCCCCAGGGGTCTCAAAAATCCCTGGGGGCCGCACTGGGAATGCTCATTTCTACTCTATTCCATTGCATCCCGGCTGTGAATGTCTGAACCTGCCATTGGTCATCAACGATGAGAACTTTACCTCTTCCCAGCGTTTCCCAACTGCAAGATGGCAGCCCGATCAGCGCAGTTTGCTCGTCAACGCCGATCATCGTGTATCCCGCAGGCAGCAGGCCGCTCTTCAACCAGCTCATCGAGAAAAGCTGGTTGAGATGCGGCCAGCACAGGCTGTTTGGGACGAATCCCAGGCAGTCGAGCGGCGGCGGGAGCGGGATGTTCCAATCCCCCACACCCTGACCCTGTTCGAGCAGCGGCGTGATGGCCTCGTCCACTTCGGGGGTGATGACGAACGACCGGGCGCACAACATCATCGCCCCGGCGCTGGCCCCGGCCACCAGCGAACCAGCCTCCCAGGCGGTCTCCAGCGCCGATAGGGCGCGCGTCCCCGTCAGGATGCGCATACCCACGTGCGGGTAGCCGCCCCCGATGTAGATCCAATCCGCCTCGGCGATCTGCTGGGCGTAGTCGGGGTCGTCCGCGCTGAGGCGATCTACGATCTTGGGCGTAGACACCTTTGCCCCCAGGGCCTCGAGGCGCTGGCGGGCCAGGTCGCACCAGTAGTCCACCCGTTCGAGGCCGTCGTCGGCGGCGCAGGTGGGCAGGAAAGCCACACGCACGGCGCGGCCATTGCGGTGGGGCGCAGAAACGCGCGCCAATTCCAGCAGCCGGGCGTGAACGTCCTCGAACCCGTCCGCGAATTCCTCCCCGCCGATGAGCGCCAGCGGGCCGCTCACGGCAGCCTCCAATGAATTATGCGAAGGTGTGCAAGCACACGCAGTATTCTGGTCTGTTCGGCCATGGTTTGCCTCCTGCCGGGAAATGAAAGTCTAATTTAGATAATAATACTCCAATTACCATTGAGATTCAAGCCCCATTTTGAAATGGCAAGACGCCGTATCTGATTCAAATTCTGGCAATCAGTCAGAAGTGTGCGGGTATATTGACTCGGCATTTTGATTGTTGTAGACTGTGTATAGCTCTGGGCATTCTCCTATCGCTCGTTGGTGGTGGAACCTTCAAAGGACAGGCTACGTGTTCGAGGAGATAGGAATATGAATTCTATGCAGTCATTTATTCGTGCAACTCTCTTGTTCACGTCCGTTTTTTTAGCGGCTGTGGTTCTTTTGGGTGGATCGGTTCTGTTTGATCAGGAACCTGATCGAACCACGACTCACATTGAGCTGATTAATAGCATTGGGGGAAATATCACGAGTATGGCGGTCAGTGGTACTATCGCCTACGTTGGGGAGGGCAATACATTGGCTACGCTGGATTTTCAGGATCCAGGCAATATCACGCGTCTTGCTTATGTGGCACTACCTGACTTAGTGGATAAGATTCAGGTGGTTGGATCCTTGGTTTATATTGCGAACCAAACTGGTGGTTTGCAAATAATAAATGCCAACGACCCTTACCACTTAGAGAAACTAGGCGGTTTTATTCCGGTGGGAGAAACTACCGGCTTAGAGGTAGCTGGAAATTCCGCCTATATTATTTGCGCAACTCCCTATACCGCTTCGTTGCAAATCATTGATATTTCCAATCCTGCGCTTCTAGTTTTTCTGGGTGGTTATTTTTTACCCTTTCCCCAACCATATACTGCTATTGATGTCGTTGGCGATCACGTATATCTAGTCAACGATTATGGCTTATCCATTGTTGATGTTAGTGACCCAAATGATCCAATATTGTCGGCAGAATTTATGGTTGGTATGGGGTATCCTCAAGATATCGAGATAGTTGATAATATCGCTGTTGTTGCAGGTTACGATGGCGATTGGCCTCACTTCCCACAGGCCGAGGTACAAATTATTGATATTAGCTTGCCAACTACACCTACATTGGTGAGTTATTATCACTGTCCTATCAATGACACTTATTATTTAGCGGTTGATGTTGTTGGCGATTTTGCTTATGTCGGAGGCTCTATGTTTGACATACTGGATATATCAGTTGTCACGCCGACGCTTGTTGGTAGATATTCTTATGCTATGTCTGAACTAGAAGTAGTTGGCTCTCGTGGTTATATTGTTGGTGATGGGTTTCAAATTCTAGATATTTCTGAATTACCTACTCTATTGGGCAGTTATAACCAGTTCAACTATTTATGGGATGTACAGTTTCAATGGCCTAACCTGTATACCATTGGCGGTGAGGAAGTATTTTCTGTTCTCGATGTGACTAATCCATTGTCAATAACGTTGCTTGCATCCAATGGTTTGCCTCTATATGGGAAAGATTTAATAGTTACTTATTTTCCGCTACCCTTATTTAGGGGTTTGGCGGGGCGTCCGACTGGGAT
>DYIZ01000215.1 GCA_020723385.1 Candidatus Aquidulcis sp. | reverse complement strand
GACTACGAAGTAACAGATAAATCACTTTCTTCATCCCTCACCTTTTTCTATAAGTTCATCTTCCCTGTTATGATTATCGGCGGATTGGGCTTGGCTACATTGAGAATGTTGTTTTATGAACCGGGCGAGACCTTAGGAGTTCTTATTGTTTGGGTTTCTGGTTGCTTGTTGTCATACTTTTTTTGTTTACCATTGAAGTCGGTTCAGCTTGGTGAAGAATACTTATTCATATCGAATTTTCGAAAAACGATCCAGGTACCTATTTCACAAATTGAGGGGGTAACCGAGTCCCCATTCATCAATGTTCACCCGATCTGGATCAAATTTAGAACCCCGACAGAATTTGGCACAAAGATCATCTTTATGCCATATTTTCACTTTGGGAGTTTACTTATGCTGCCACACCCTGTTGCTGTTAAATTGCGGAAATTGGCCAATTTATCATAAGTTATCCCTCACTGATAACTGATTACTGTTCACTGATCACTTCCCCATGACCTCCCGCCTAAAATCCCTCGAACTCCACGGCTACAAAACCTTCGCCGCTCGCACCGACTTCCTCTTCGCCGAGAAAGTGACCGCCATCGTCGGTCCAAACGGATCTGGAAAATCGAACATCGCCGATGCCCTGCGCTGGGTGCTTGGCGAGCAGTCGTACAGCCTGCTGCGCGGCAAGCGTACCGAAGATATGATCTTCGCCGGCTCCGAGCAGCGCCCGCGCGCCAGTATGGCCTCCGCCAGCGTCACCTTCGACAATTCCGACGGCTGGCTGCCGATTGACTTCAGCGAGGTCGCCATCACCCGCCGCGCCTACCGCGACGGCGAAAACGAGTATTTGCTGAACGGCCAGCGCGTCCGCCTCAAAGACATCTCCGAGCTGCTGGCGCAGTCCGGCCTCGCCGAGCGCACCTACACCATCATCGGGCAGGGACTGGTGGACGCCGCGCTGGCCCTCAAAGCCGAGGAGCGCCGCCGATTGTTCGAAGAAGCCGCCGGCATCGGGTTGTACCGCTCTCGCAAGGAAGACGCCCTGCGGCGGCTGGAGACTACCAAGCGAAATTTGGAGCGCGTCGAAGATATCCTGGCCGAGCTTCAGCCCCGCCTGCGCAGCCTCGAGCGTCAGGCCCGCCGCACCCAGGAGTACGAGCAGGTGCTGGCCGATTTGCGCGTGATTCTGCGGGAGTGGTACGGCTATCACTGGCACCGCACCCAGCGCGAGTTGAAGGAAGCCCGTGAGGCCGCCCGGCAGCAGGAAATTGCCCTGGCGCAGGTCAAACACTCGCAGGCCGGGCTGGACGAGAAGCTGGCCGCGCTGCGCGACCGCATCCAGGGATTGCGCGCCCGCCTCGGGGCGTGGCACCGCCAGTCGGCGCAGGTTCACACCCGCCGGGAGACGACCACACGTGATCTGGCGGTGGCTGACGAGCGCCAGCGTGCGCTCCTCGCCCGCAAGCAGGCCACTCTTGATGAAATCGCGCTCATCGAAGAAGAAAGGGGTCTATACACCGAGCGGGTTGCCTCGGCCTCCCAGGAAGTCGCCGCCCTCCGCCAGGAATTGGATGAGGCTCGCGGCCAGGTGGAGTCCGCTCGTAAAGCCTTGCAGCACCGTCAGGTTGAGCGCGCCGCCGCCGATAAAGCCTTGCAGGAAGCCCGGCAGGTTTTGGCCTCTCTCAACAACCGCCAGGCCACGCTGCAAGCCCGGCTGTCTGAGCGGAAGGCGCAGGCCGCCCGCCAACAAGACGGCTTGCAGTCCGCCACGGCTGCGGTTACCCAGGCCGAAGCCGCGCTTGTCGCCGCCGAAACGCAGCTCGCCGCCGCTTCAAAAGCGCGCCAGGCCGCCGAAGATGCCCGCCAGACCGCCGAAGATGCCCTGGCCGCTCACCGCCAGAAATTGACCGAGGCCGAGACGCTGCGCAAACAGTTGCTGGAGCAGCGCGCCACACACCAGGCCGAGATTGCCCGCCTGCGGGCGCAGGTCGAGGTGATCGTACAGGCCGAAAACGCCCTGGCCGGGTACGCGGCTGGCACGCGCGCTCTGCTGCAAGCCGTGCGCGAGACGAAATTGCGCGGGGTGCGCGGCGCGTTGAGCAGCCTGCTGGAAGTCCCCGCCGAGTACGAAACCGCTATTGCCGCCGCGCTCGGCGAGTTCACCGACGCGGTGTTGATCGATACCGGCGCGGCCCCCGACGATGCGCTGGGCGTTTTGGAACGCGAGACCTCGCGCGGTGTGCTGTTGCCGTTGGATGCCATTATCCCTCCCGCGCCGCTGCCGCCGCAGGGCGAGGCCCGGCTGGCCTCCGAGCTGGTCAGCGCCCCGGCGGAGCTGCGCCCGGCGGTGGATTTGCTCTTGGGGCAGGTGTGGGTGGTGTCCGACCGGCAGGCGGCGCGCCGGGCGCTGGCCGGGATTGGCCGCCAGCATCCGGGATTGCGCGTGGTCACACTCAAAGGCGAAGTCTTCCACGCCAGCGGGCCGGTGGTCGCTGGGCAGGAAGCCAGGGGCGGGCCATTGGGGCGCTCGCGCAAACGCCGCGAATTGCAGGAAAGCCTGTCAGCTGCTGAACAGAAACTGGCCGGCCTGGATGAGCAGATCCACAAACTCGACGCGGCGCTGTCTGCGCTGCGCGGCGAGGAGGGGCGGTTGTCCCAGGGATTGGGGCAGGCGCGTGCGGCGGAGAAAACCGCCGAGAGTGCGCATAGCCAGATCGGGGTAAGCGCGGAGAAAGCGGGGCGACAGGTCGAGTGGGCGCGTGGGCAGGTCAACGCCATCCGGGTGGAGATCGCCCGCGGGGAGCAGGAAGCCTCGACAATCGTCGCCGAATTGACCCCTCTCGAAGTGAAGCTCCAGCAAGCCAGGGAAACCGTTCGGACGCAGTCGGCTGCATTGGGGGAGTTGTCCCTCGATGATGCCCAATCGCAGGTAGCTCACTGGCAGACGCGTTTTGCCGTCTCCGAGCGGGCTGTCTCCGATGGGCTGGCCCGCCAGCAGGAAGCCCAAACCACACTCGACAAGTCGGTACGTTCGCAGGCGGCTTTGACGGCTCGCATTAGCGAAGTCGCCGCGGCGCTGGAAGGCCTGGCCCAGGAAAGAAATGCCCTCAAATCCGCGGAGGCGTCTGCCAACGAGGAGAGCGAGGCGCTGCGGGTGCTGATCGAGCCTGCGGAAGCCGAATTGGATTCCGCTGAACGCGAGCAGGCCGGTGTGCTGACCGACGACGCGGTCTCCCGCCAGGCATTGAGCATGGCCGAGCATCGCCACGCCCAGGCGCGCATCAACCTGGCCCGCAAACAGGAAGCGCTGGACGGCTTGCAGGAGAAGATCGAAGATGACCTGGGGCTGGTGGCGCTCGAATACCAGGCGGAGATTTCTGGCCCGACGCCGCTCCCATTGAGTGGATACGTCGAGCAGTTGCCGCACGTGGCTGAGCTTACCCAGGATATTGACGAGACTATCAAGCGCCAGCGGGCGCAGCTACGCCGGATGGGACCCATCAACCCGGATGCGGCGCGCGAGTTCGAGGAAGTCAAAGAACGCTTCGATTTCCTGACCAGCCAGGTAGCGGATTCGAAACAAGCTGAAGCCGATATTCGGGAAGTGGTCACTGAGCTTGATTTATTGATGGAGCGCGAATTCCGCAAGACGTTCGACGCGGTAGCGCACGAGTTCCGCGAGATTTTCACCCGGCTGTTCGGCGGCGGGTCGGCGCGGCTGGTGTTGACGGACCCCGATTGCCTGACGGACACCGGGATTGACATCGAGGCGCGCCTGCCGGGCCGCCGCGAGCAGGGGTTGTCGCTGCTCTCCGGGGGCGAGCGCAGCCTGACGGCGACTGCCCTGGTTTTCTCGCTGCTCAAGTTTTCGCCGACGCCGTTCTGTGTGATGGACGAGGTGGATGCCATGCTCGACGAGGCCAATGTGGGGCGGTTTCGCGACCTGCTCAGTGAACTGAGCCAGAACACGCAGTTCATTGTCATTACCCACAACCGCAACACGGTGCAGGCAGCCGATGTGATCTATGGGGTGACCATGGGGCGCGATTCGGCCAGCCAGTTGGTGAGCCTGAAGCTGGATGAAGTCGGCCAGGTGGTGAACGGCTGAAAATCTGATAAAATCAGGGTGAGATGACCGAGCTGACATCCGCCACGTTTACGAAGGCGATTTCCCGCCGGGATTTCCTCCGTCTGTGCGGGATAGGTTTGTTCGGCCTGTTCCAGCCTCCCATCGTGAAGGCTGCGGGTCTGGTTTCTCCCACAGGCGGCTTTCGGGATGTTTTCCCGGATCAGCAGGGACGGGTGATGGATGAAACCATCACCATTTACGATAGCCCTTCTTTCGACGGCAAATCACTCAGGTATTATTGGCGGGATGGGGTTTTTCCCATCACCGATGTGGTGGTGGGCGGGGACGAGCCGCCTCACAATCGTATCTGGTATCGCGTGGGGGATGAGGGGTACGCTCACTCGGGGGCGATCCAGCCGGTGCGCACGGCGCTCAACGAGCCAATGGCCAATATCCCCGAAGGCGGCCAACTGGCCGAGGTGACGGTGCCGTACACCGATTCGCGCTGGGAGCCGGGCCGCAATGGCCTGTTTGCCTACCGGTATTATTACGAGACGACGCATTGGGTGATCGGACTGGTTTACGCCCCGGATGGGTCGCCGTGGTATAGTTTACTGGACGATAAGTGGGAATACGAGTTTTTCGTCCCGGCGGCGCACCTGCGGTTGATCTCACCGGAAGAATTGACCCCCATCTCGCCGGATGTCCCAGCCAATGCCAAGCGCCTCGAGGTGCTCATACCAGAGCAGGTGTTGATCGCTTACGAGTGGGAAATCCCGGTCTTTATGGCGCGCGTCGCCACCGGGGCGAAGTTTCGGGATGGAAATTACGAAACCCCGTTGGGCCATCACATCACCTATCATAAGCGGCCCTCCCGGCACATGGCAGCCGGCAACCTGGCAAACAACGGGTATGATCTGCCGGGAGTGCCCTGGATTTGTTATATAACCGAGAGCGGCATTTCGCTGCATGGTACCTACTGGCACAACAATTTCGGGCGGCCGCGCAGCCATGGCTGCATCAATCTCAGCCCGCAGGCCGCCAAATGGGTTTTTCGGTGGACGCTGCCCCACGTTCCGCCGGAAGAACAGATGGTTTACAAGCGCGATGGAACGGCGATAGATATTATCGAATAAGAAGGATACAGGGTACAATTACCTAACCCGGACAAGCCGGAAAAGAATCGAGAATCCGCCAATCTACGCTAATCTTTTCGAAATATTCGCGGAGATTCGCGGAGATTAGCGGACTCAAAATCCTTGCACAAAAAGCACAGATTCGATTTGTAAGTTACTAACCTTTCGGACATAAGAACCAAGAATAAAGGAGACCGCCATGCATCCAGCATTCCAGTACGACCGTTACCTTCTCAAACGCCAGGTTTTTGCCCTCACCGGTAAGTTTCGGGTTTACAACCCCCAGGGGCAGTTGGTGCTGTTCAGCCAGCAGAAGATGTTCAAACTCAGAGAAGACATTCGCCTTTATGCCGACGAAGCCAAAACGCAAGAAATCATGTACGTCAAAGCTCGCCAGATCCTCGATTTTTCGGCTGCTTACGATGTGGTAGACAGCCAGACGGGGAGCAAGGTGGGCGTTTTACGCCGCAAGGGCTTCAAGTCCATCGTGCGCGACGAATGGGAAGTGCTCGACGCCTACGATCAGCCGATTGGCATTTTGCGAGAAGACAGTATGGCTCTGGCGATGCTGCGCCGCCTGATCCTGGGATCCTTGCTGCCGCAAAACTACGATGTCCTGTTTGCCGAGACGCGCGTGGCAGACCTCAAACAGCGGTTCAACCTGTTCCGCTACGAGTTGGATATTGACTTCACCATGGATACCACCCGCCGTTTTGATCACCGCCTGGGAATTGCCGCGGGCATCCTGTTGGCGACGGTCGAAGGCCGCCAGAGTTCATAATGCCCCGGCAGCCTCTTTTCGCTGGATTAGTCATTGACGAGCAGGATCGCCCCGTTGGCACGGCTTACGTGGGCGATGAGCCTTGCTATGTGGTAGACGATGCCGGTTTCCGGCGGCATATCTCCTCCGAGCAGGTTGATCGGCAAGTGCTCGAGAGAATGGGGGAGCTGATCCAGGGGAGCGAGGATGTTATTGCCGAGCAGACCGCCAAAATGCTCGGCCAGGATGATATTTTCTCGCGTGCCCTGCTCGAAAAACAGCTCAAGAATATCCAGGAGCAGTTCGATGCGGTGCTCAAGACCGGCATCCCCGAAGAGGGGCGCGCCTACATGGGGATGATGGGATTCCGAGTGCGCATCAACGTTCACGGAGAGGTCTTGGAGGTAGTCCAGCCGGGAGCAGTGAGTCCCGACGAGGAATGATGAATGGGCGCATCTGACTTCATTGTGTCAGTGACCGAAGCCGATTTCGACTTCGAAGTGATTGCCTTCTCCCAACGCGTCCCGGTGGTGGTGGATTTCTGGGCGGCGTGGTGTGTCCCCTGCAAGGTGATCAGCCCGATCCTCGAGAAACTCGCCTCCGAGGCCAAGGGTCTCTTCCGGCTGGCCAAAGTCAACGTGGACGAGAATCCCAAGCTGGCCTTTCGCTACAACGTGAGAGGCATCCCGGTAATCAAAGCCTTTCGCGATGGTCAGGTCGTTTCGGAGTTCAGCGGGGTGCAGCCGGAGCCGCGTGTGCGCGAGTTCCTGCGCGCCCTGGCTCCCAGCCGAAGCGACCTGGCCCTCGAGCGGGCGATGAGCTTGATCCAATCTCAAAAATGGACGGCTGCCGAGACTGGTTTCCGGCAGGTTTTGGCTGACCAACCGGAAAATCCCGCCGCCCTCTTGGGGTTGGGAAAATCACTGATCGTCCTGGGCCGCGCTGCCGAAGCCGAGACTGTCCTGCGGAAAATTTCCCCCAGCCGGGAGTACGCCGCAGCCGAAACGCTGCTTGCGTTGGTAGATGTTTTGTTAGCGCAGCCGTCTGTTCCAGATGAGCGGGACGAGCCGCTGGATGCCGCCTATCACAACGCGTTACATTTGGTCGAGCGTGGTAATCTTCTGGCTGCGATGGATGGCATTTTGGATGTTCTTCGGCAGGATAAGCGTTATCGCAGCGGCGAGCCGCGCCGGGTTATCGTTGGGCTGCTGGAAATCCTGGGGGATGAGCACCCCCAGACTCGCCAGTATCGCAATGAGCTGGCATCGGTTTTGTTCTGATCAATTATTGTGGGTCGGATTGCCAATCCGACTTACTGTTTCCGCCCGGTGAGCAGGTACGTCATCATCTCGAGCTTACCTTTGAGAGGAATGATCCCCCGCTCTTCGAAGGTGAAATGATCTTGCAGGGCGGTGAAGACTTCCGGCGTGACCTGAATCCGCCCGGCAATGCCATGCGCCTCCATCCGGCTGGCAACATTGACGGTATCCCCCCATAGATCATAAATGAATTTACGGGTTCCAATGATCCCGGCGACGACCGGGCCGGTGTGGATGCCCACGCGCACGGTCAGCGCGGTGCCGTGTTCGGCGTTGAAACGCTCGAGGGCGTTGATCATATCGAGCGCCATGTTGGTGATCGCCAGCGTGTGATCGGGGCGCGGTGTGGGCAGGCCGCCCACCACCATGTAACAATCGCCGATGGTTTTTATCTTTTCCAGGTGATGCTGATCGGCCAACTGGTCGAATGAAGAGAAAATGTCGTTGAGCAGGGATACGAGCGTTTCCGGGGAGATGCCGCGTGAGAATTCGGTGAACTCGACCAGGTCGGCGAATAAGACAGTGACCGCCTCGTAATTTTCGGCGATGGTGCGGGTGGTCTCTTTGAGCCGGTCGGCGATGGCCTTGGGGAGGATGTTGAGCAGCAGCCGCTCGGATTTTTCACGCTCGATGCGCAACTGTTCCAGGTAGGCTTTCTCGCGGTCGCGCAGGCGTTTCTTTTCCAGGCAGGCGCCGATGCGCGCCCTGAGAATAACCGGGTTGAAGGGCTTGGGCAGAAACTCTTCCGCGCCCATCTCAATGCAG
>DYIZ01000025.1 GCA_020723385.1 Candidatus Aquidulcis sp. | reverse complement strand
AAGCCGCCCAGACCGCGGCTGATGACTGCGTCGCCACCCTCGGCCAGCCCACCCCTGAGCCGACCGCAGAGCCAGTCAGCGCCTTCGAAGGTGTTGACCCCACAGGCCAGACTATCGTCTGGTGGCACAATTTCGGTGGTAGCACGGAAGAACCGCTCAAGGCTCTGGTGCAGCAATTCAACGACACGAACGAGTATGGGATTACCGTTGATGCTCAGATGGCCGGTTCTTATAACGAAATTCGCGACAAAATGCTCGCTGGCTTGCAGTCTGGCGATCTCCCCGCCTTGCTCGTCGGCTACCAGAACGATGAAGCCTTCTACCAGAAAGTTGATGGCCTGGTAGACTTGAACACCTACGTCAACGATCCCGTCTGGGGCCTGACCGCAGAAGAGGTTGCTGATTTCTACCAGGGTTTCTGGGGGCAGTCCGTTCACCCCGCTTACGACAACCAGCGCCTTGGGTTCCCTCCCAATCGCTCGATGGAAGTGTTGTTCTACAACGTAACCTTGGGTAAAGAATTGGGCTTTGAGAACGCTCCTGTGACCCCTGCCGAATTCGAGGAACAGGCTTGCGCTGCAGCAGAGGCTTTGAAGAACGATGCCGATCCGGCGAATGACGGCCTGGGTGGATTCATCCTGCGCGATGACGCATCCGCCATTGCTGCCTGGACATTCGCTTTCGGCGGCAATGTACTAGCCGAAGACGGCGTGACCTACGTTTACAACTCGCAGGCCACAGTTGACGCTATGACTATGCTGAAGCGCATGTACGATAATGGCTGCGCTTACTTCTACACCGAAGGCTACCCGGATCCCAAGTTCGCTGCCCGTGAGGCGCTCTTTGCCATGGGCTCCACATCTGGCATCCAGAACTACAAACAAAGCATGGAAGCAGCCGCCAACACAGACGAATTCACCGTCCTGGCCATCCCGCATACCACCGCAGACCCTGTCCAGAACATCTACGGCGGCGACGTAATGGTCGCGAAGACCACCCCCGAGCAGCAACTGGCTGCCTGGATCTTCATCAAGTGGTGGACTTCAACTGAAACCCAGGCTGAATGGGTCAAGATCAAGAATTACTTCCCCACCCGCGCCAGCGTCAGCGCCCTCCTCACCGACTATCTGGCTGAGAACACCCAGTGGGCCACCGCGGCTGCCATGCTGCCCTACTCTGCCTTCGAGCCGCAACTGATTTCGTACACTGAGGTACGTGCCCTTGCGACGAAAGCTTTCAATGAGATCATGCAGGGCGATGGCACAAACATTCAGGCTCTCCTCGATGCTCTGACCGAAGAAGCCAACGCCAAACAAGCAGAATTGAGCCAATAGTTTCAAACTTGAGTCGATGCGGCGATCTCTGCCACCTCGATTTCAACCGTAAGTTGATCGAAAGCCCGGCCGATTTTTTGGCCGGGCTTATTTTTTGGGCTTTCCCGTTTCCCACGGCCGGAGAGCCATTTATTTGACAAATGATGGTCAAAAAGCGACGAGTGTCACTTGACGAGCCATGGGGAATCGGCTAAATTAGGTTATGTTACCGCTCACATTCCCATATTGTTGAGGAGATATTAAACCGATGGAAATCGCCGCCCCCCTGAAAGAAGAATTCGTCCCGCTCAAGAGCCGTATCTGGATCTCTGTGGCCGACGCATCCTGTGGCATCCTGCAATCGCTGGTTGCTGCCGGAGCGCTCACATACTACTTTACCCGCCTGCGCGGCCTCTCCGGCGAGCTGGCTGGCATCGTCTGGCTTTTATTCGGAATCTGGAATGCCGTCAACGATCCACTGTTCGGCTACATCAGCGACCGAACCAAGAGCAGCCTCGGGCGGCGTATCCCGTATATCCGCTATGGTGCTCCCATCTTCGTTCTGGGTTTCATCCTTTTTTGGGTCAATATCCCCGGTAGTGATAATAACCAAACGATATTGTTCATCCAAATGCTGTTATCTTTGTTTATCTTCGACACACTCTACACTGCTATTGCTACCAGTATTTACATCATGCCCTATGAGGTTGCAGTCTCCAACAAGGCTCGCAGCAGTATCTATATTTGGAAAATCATCTTTATGGTGTTTACCATCGTTGTCCCGCTCGGTATCGAGCGCACCATCAAACCTGATGTGGGTGACCTCCCTGGGATAGCCAATTTCCGCCTGGTGATGATCCTCTTCGGCATTGGGATGGGGGTTCTTATCTTCCTGAGCACATTATTTTATCGGGAGAAGCATTTTGCCCAGGCTGAGCAACAATTCGGTTTCGTCAAATCCTTCAAAGAATGTTTCTCGAACCGGTCATTCGTCATATTCGAGACCATCAGCTTTACGATCATGTTTGCTCAAACCGCTTTGATGCAGGGCATCTGGCTTTACTTTGATGAGATCAATATCTCGGCGCTGCCATTGTACATTGCACTGGCTGTGGGCATTGTGGGCGGTGTGGTGCTATGGATCAAACAGCGCGACGCCTGGGGGGTCAAAAACTGCGTGCGCATCCTATGCCTGCTGTTCGCGATTGGATGCATGAGTATTCTGCTCGGCGGGCGTTATGTGATTCCCGCGACGATCGGTTTCTTACTTTTTGGGATTGGTTTTGCCGGCGGCATGTATCTGATCCCCTTGATGAACGGCGATGTGGTGGACAAGGATGAGCACCGCACCGGTCTGCGCCGTGAAGGGATGTATGCCGGCATCAATAGTTTCATCACCAAACCTGCGATCAGTATTGCCCAATGGGCGTTGCTGACCATTACAGGCGCATTCGGGTATGACCAGGCGCTCGCCAAAGGAATGCAATCTTCCACTGCCCAAACCGGTATTTTGGTCGGGTGGGTTGCTCCAACCGGGGTATTGCTGTTCCTGTGCTTCATTGCACTAAACTGGTATCCATTGGCTGGCGCCGCCTGGAATAATATCAAAAAGGAATTGGCTGAAATCCATCGCCAAAAGGAAAAACAATACCTGGAAGCGCAAGGCTATAAATTCGTGGAATAATGGATTGCGCATAGAGCGAATCATAATATCTGGCATTTTTCCTGAAATGAGAAAAAGAGTGGACATTCATCCACTCTTTTTCTCATTTCAAGTCTATATTTCTGATGAATATAATAATGACCGCCCTCGTTTGCCGATCGGTGTGAGTTGTCCCATTTCACGGAGGGTATACGCCATTTTGCCAGCCAGCGCCCGAGGCAGGCCGGCGGCAGTCGCCAGGTCTCGCGCCGTAAATGGCTCCACGAGACTCTCCGGCAGCAAGCGCCGATAATCAGCCGGTGAATCGAACACAATTTGCTCTACAACCTCCAGCAATCGCCGGTCGGCGATGCTCCAGCCTTTACGCCGCCAACTGCCCTGTCCATCGTCCCGCCAGATTGTCTCTTCCCTCACGAGGGCAACTTCGAGCGAGAAATTGGGATGCAGTGCCAGCCGAGGCATCCGCACCATCTCGGTGAATAGCGCCTCGATGCGGCCTCGTTTCGGCGATTTTCGTCGGGAAAGCGCCTCGCCATCATTGGCTATACGCACGATATACCTCTCGACTGGAATGGGGTACACCACCCGGACACGATGACCCTCGACAATTCCAGTCAGCTTGCGCCGGAGAGCGGTGAAATTCCCGGTTTGGATCTCAATCAACAGGTCGCCGCGCGCCAGGTCTATCACGTAACCATCCACATCCGCTTCGATTAAATCACCGGGTTGGGCATACCATGCTTTGAGCGCCGCATGAAGCGACGATTCCTTTCGGGTGCCAATGCCATTGTTTGTCATGGCGGCTATTGTATCAGTTTGCCAGACCCCTGGGGTTTCGGAAACCCCAGGGGTCTTCTTTTACCGAGTATAATCGCCCTCAAAGGAGACCTCAAACTATGTTCATCATCGCCGAACTCAAGAACGACAAAGGGGAACTGGTCACAGTGCTGACCTGCCCGCCCAAGGAATTCAAGACTGGCTCGCGCGGTTTCTACGCCAACGGTAAAACAGAAATCGAAGGCAAGCGTTACCAGGTGCAGGTTCAAATCGTGGAGATCGGGAGCAAAAAGCCCGTCGAAGAATAATGTTTATCAGCCTCGCCGAAAGGAGGCACGCATGTGCGGAAGATTTACCCTGACCGTTGACCCTGCCGATTTGCAGGAGGCTTTTCCCTGGCTGGCGATCCCCGAAGGCGCCAGGCCTCGCTTCAACATCGCCCCCACCCAGCCAGTGGCGGTTGTCCCCAACACGGGCGAGAACCGCCTCGATTTCTACACCTGGGGACTGATCCCTTCCTGGGCGAAAGACCCCGAGATCGGCAACCGCCTCATCAACGCCCGCGCCGAAACGCTGGCCGAGAAGCCATCGTTTCGCACGGCTTTTCGCCGCCGCCGCTGCTTGATCCTGGCCGACGGTTTCTACGAATGGCGGCTCAACCCGGATGGTAAAAGTAAAACCCCCATGTACATCCGCCTGGCATCCGGCAAGCCGTTCGCCTTCGCTGGGCTGTGGGAGCTGTGGAACTCATCCGATGGATCGCAAATCTACTCCACCACCATCATCACCACCCAGCCTAACGCCCTGATGCAATCCATCCACAACCGGATGCCCGTCATCCTGCCGCCGGAGACGTACGCGCGCTGGCTGGAACCCGCCGAGCGCAAGCCTAAAGAGCTGACCGACCTGCTTCAGCCGTTTCCTGCCGAGGCGATGACGGCGTACTCGGTCTCGCGGCTGGTCAACAGCCCCGATAACGACCGGCCTGAGTGCATCCAACCGGCCTGATGCAGATCGTTCTGCCGGCCTCGATACCGCCCGAACGCGGCGATTTAATCACTGGCATCCTCGAGGCGGCCCTGCGCGCCGTCGAGCCAGCCGCGGCGGTGGAACGACATCTTCGGCGAGATGGGGCCGCGTTATTCATTGGTCAACAGACTTATGATCTGACTCGCTTTCGCCGGGTGATGATCGTAGGAGTGGGGAAAGCCTCCGTTCCGATGGGAGTCGCCGCCGCTCGCATTGTGGGGGATCGGCTGGCGAGCGGGATTCTCGTCACCAAAGAAGGCCACGCATCCGCCCAACTTCGCGACCTGCCGCCTGCCACCCTTCGACAAGCTCAGGGCAGGCCTTGCGACCTGCAACTCTTCGAAGCATCTCACCCCTTTCCCGACAAACGCGGCGTACGCGCCTCGCAGCGCATCCTCGCGCTCCTTCAAAACCTGACCCCCGACGACCTCGTGCTTTGCCTCATCTCCGGCGGCGCGTCGGCGCTGTTTACCGCCCCTGCTCCCGGTTTGACGTTGAGCGATCTGCAATCTCTGACCGGGACTCTGCTGGCTTGCGGCGCGACCATCCACGAAATCAACACCCTGCGCAAGCATCTCGACACGGTGAAAGGCGGCGGGCTGGCGCGCTGGGTCTTCCCTGCCACGATGGCGACGCTGATTCTCTCGGATGTGGTCGGCGACCCGCTGGAGGTGATCGCCTCCGGCCCCACCGTTCCCGACCCGACCACCTTTGGCGATGCGCTCGCCGTGCTGGAACGGTACAGCATAGCCGATGAAATTCCACCTGCTGTCCTCACCCACCTTCGGGATGGACTCGCCGGCAGAATTTCCGAGACGCCCAAACCCGGCCACCCACTGTTCGAGCGCGTCCAAAACACCATCATTGGCAGCAACCGGCAGGCCGCCGAGGCAGCCCTCGAGCAGGCGCGCGCCGACGGATTCCACACCCTGCTGTTGACCACCTACCTGCAAGGCGAGGCGCACCAGGCTGGGAGAATCCTGGCGGCAGTCGCCCGCCAAATCGCTGCTTCCGGGCAGCCAATCCCCCACCCGGCATGTATCGTCGCGGGGGGCGAGACGACTGTGACGCTTACGGTTCCTTCTTCCCAGAATGGGGACAAAGGGATAGGGGCAAGGGGAATAGGGGGCCGTAATCAAGAGCTGGCGCTTGGAGCGGTGACCGATCTGTCCGGGCTGACCGATGTGGCCCTGGTCACGCTTGCCACCGATGGCGGCGACGGCCCCACTGATGCAGCCGGGGCAGTCGTCACCGGCGAGACGCTGGCCCGCGCCCGGCTGGCAGGCCTCGACCCAATGGATTTTCTGGCTCGCCATGACTCTTACCATTTCTTCGAATCCCTGGGGGATTTGATCAAAACCGGCCCGACGCAAACCAACGTCAACGATCTGGCTTTCGTATTTGCGTTTTGAAAAAAGAAATGATCCAAAAATTTGATGTTCGTGTGTGCGCTGCACACACGAACATCAAATTTTCGGTCTCCTTCTTGACAGGGGATAATTTTGTTGCTATACTGTAACCGGTTACAGTAACCGGTTACAAAAGGAATCCCTATGACAAAAACCAAGTCTTCCGCTGCTACCATTCGCGATGTCGCCCGACAGGCCGGGGTATCGGTCGCCACGGTCAGCCGTTACATCAACCACAACGCGCCGGTCTCTGCCGAGGTTGCCGCCCGGCTGGAAACGGTGATGGTGGAGCTTCACTACACGCCGCAGGCCAACGCCCGCAGCCTGGCGACGCACCGCACCCACACGCTCGGCCTGTTGATGGTAGATATCGCCGGGGATTTCTTCCCCCCATTGTTGAGCGGTATCGAGGCCGTCACCTACGAAAATGGATACGATTTGCTCATTTCCTCGATCCGCGAGCCTGAGCGACGCCGCACCTTTCCTCTCCCGGTTGGACCGCACAACACCGATGGGCTGCTGGTTTTCGCAGACAGCCTGGACGCCGAGGGGATGCAGCGCTTCGCCGCCAGCCATTTTCCGCTGGTTCTCATCCACCGCTCCTCCCCTGAGGGGTTGATCATTCCTTGCGTCACGGTTGAAAACAAAGCCGCTTCATGCACCATCGTCGAGCATCTCATCGAGACCCACAATCGCAGGCGGATCTTGTTCCTGCAAGGGCCGGGCGAGCAGGAAGATTCACAGTGGCGTGAATTGGGTTACCGCGAAGCGCTCGAAAAGCACAACATACCATTCGATCCAGCGCTGGTCGCTCCCGGGAACTTCGACCGGGTGATTGCCTATCACTCGATGCAGCAGCTCCTGGCGAGGGGCGTCATTTTCGATGCAGTGTTCACCGGCGACGATGAGGCTGCTGTAGGGGCTTTGATGGCGCTAAACGAGGCAGGGATCACTGTTCCCGATGCGGTCTCTGTAGCCGGGTTCGATGATCAGCGCATGGCACCCTTCCTGACGCCGCCGCTCACCACCGTGCGCGCTCCCACCGAGGAAGTCGGGCGTGTCGCAGCCCAGCAATTATTGTCATTGATCCGCACAGGTCAGGCCAATCCATTGACACTGCTACCCACCGAGATCGTCATTCGCTGCTCGTGCGGCTGCAATTCATAACCGGCTCGACCGGAGGAGGACCCAAGTCTCGAGATAATTTTCCAGGTTAACCACCCCATCAATTCCAGTTTTTACCCAGAGAGGAGAATACCCAATGAAAAAGTCAATTTTTGCCCTGGTCACCATCGTGATCGTCCTTGCCATGCTGCTTTCCGCCTGCGCCAAAACAACAGAAACCACCCCGCAAGATCAAGGCGCTCAGCCGACCACGCCCCCAACGAAAGAAACGTCTGGCTCGGATAAAGTCGAAATCCGCTGGTTCGTCGGCCTGGGGACAGGCGACGCGCCGGAATTGCAAGCCCCGCAGCAGGCTGTGGTGGATGCCTTCAACGCCTCGCATCCCAATATCGAGCTCAAGATGGAAGTCGTGCTCTACGCCCAGGCCTACGAAACCCTGGCAACCCAGGTCACTTCGGGCAACCCGCCGGATATCGTCGGGCCGGTGGGTGTGTCGGGCGCAGAAGGGTTCCACGGGCTATGGCTGGATCTCGCGCCGTACATCCAAAAAACCAATTACGATCTTTCGGCTTTCGATAAAGGCGCTGTCGAATTCTACAACGCAGGCGGGGAGGGTCAACTGGGCCTGCCCTATGCCATTTATCCCTCAATGATCTTCTACCAGCCAGAAATGTTCGATGAGGCCGGGTTGAATTACCCGCCCAAAAAGTATGGCGAAAAATACAAATGGCCGGACGGCGCTGAAGAAGAGTGGAACTACGACACACTTCAAAAAGTGGCGATGAAGCTCACGGTGGACGAAAACGGCAAGACCGCCGATCAGGAAGGTTTCGATCCTGAGAAAATTGCCCAGTACGGTTTCATTTGGCAGGGTCACGATGATGCGCGCGCCATCGGCTCTTACTTTGGCGCTGGCAGCCTGGTCGGGACTGATGGCAAGACCGCCCAAATCCCGCCAGAATGGGAAGACGCCTGGAAATGGACCTACGATAGCATCTGGAAATATCACTTCCAGCCAGATTACGCCCTGTATCAATCTGAAGCCTGGGGCGCAAGCAACCCGTTCAACTCTGGCAAGATCGCCATGGGGATTACCTTCCTCTGGTACACCTGCTGCATGGAAAACGCCGGGACGAAGTGGGATATCGCGGTTGTGCCATCCTACAACGGCAAGATTACTGCCAACTTAAATGCGGACACCTTCCGCATCTTCAAGGCCACCAAACACCCCGATGAGGCTTTCGAAGTGCTGTCCTTCTTCCTCGGCGAGAGTGAGGAAGCCAAAAATTTAGTACTGGCTTACGGCGCGTTCCCCGCACGCAAGTCACTGCAAACATCCTTCTTCGACTCGCTCAATGAGCTATTCCCGCAGAAACCTGATTGGCAGGTAGCGCTGGATGGCGTGGCATACGCGGATAACCCAAGCTTCGAAGGCTTCTTCCCCAACTACAACGAATCCCTGAATCGCACCAGGGAATTCTACAACCTGATTTTGACCACCGCTGGGCTGGATCTCGACGCCGAGATTGCCAAGCTCAAGACAGACCTGCAGGCGATTTACGATAAGAAATAAAGGCTTTCCATAATTCGCCGCATAGCTCCAGCAAAATAAACTCAAAACGTCCCAGAGAACCAAATAATACCAGCCTCCTAGAGAGTGGGTTTGCCCGGTCGGCAGGGCTGGCCGGGCAAACCCCAGGGAGGCGCCATCCCAAGGGGAGCGCGCTCGAAAGGAAAGCCATGTCCCTGTTTGCTCAATTTCCACGCTTGACCCGCGAAGGGTCTCTGCGCAAGCTGACGCCCATCGCCCGGCGGGAAGCCCTTTGGGGCTTGCTCTTCCTGTCTCCCTGGCTGATCGGCTTCCTGGGGTTTACCCTGATCCCGATGGTTGCATCGCTGGGTTTCAGCTTCCTGAACCTGACCATCACGCAGGAGGAGCCGCTGCGCTTCGTCGGGACCGAGAATTACCAGATGCTGGCGCGGGATTCGCAAGTCTGGGATTCGCTGCTGGTGACGGTGAAATACGCACTGCTGGCGCTGCCATTCGGGCTGATCATCCCCATCGGGCTGGCGCTGCTGATCAACAGCAAATACCTGCGGGGAAAGTCGTTCTTCCGCACGGTTTTCTACATGCCCGCCATTGTCCCATTTGTGGCGGCGATCTACGGCTGGAACGGGATGCTGAACCCGGAGACCGGCTGGGTCAACCAGACGCTGGAAGCCATCGGGATTCAGAATCCGCCAACCTGGGTCAACGACCCTACCTGGGTTTACCCGGCGCTGGTCATCATCGGATTGTGGGGAGTTGGGAACAGCCTGGTGCTCTACCTGGCCGGTTTGCAGGGCGTGCCCACCGAGTTATACGATGCCGCCCAGGTGGACGGCGCCGGCTGGTGGGCGACGCTGTTCAACGTGACCCTGCCCATGATTTCGCCGGTCATCATGTATGATCTGACGCTTTCTGTGATCGGGCTTTTCCAATATTTTCTCGTCCCCCTCGTGCTCAACAGCGGCACCGGCGCGCCGGGCGGCGCGACCATGTTCTTGAATCTCCACCTGTACAAGAATTTCTTTGCCTACGGCTACCTGGGTTACGGCGCGGCGATGGCCTGGCTGCTTTTTGTCATCATTTTGATTGTCACCCTCATTCTTTTCAAGACACAGAAATATTGGGTCTTTTACGCCGGTGAGAGCCGGTAGCAACACTTTGCACACCAGCCGTATGCAGGTTGGATACAGCGTAATAAATCCGCTAATCCACGCTAATCTTCGCGAAGCGTTCCAGGATTAGCGTGGATTGGCGAAGATTAGCGGATTCTTTACAGCCCCGGAGTAATGATTATGGTCTCCCGCATGCTCAATTCGACTCGTTCCGCCTCGAAACGCCCCCGCTCCACACGCGCCTTGCGGGAATCCTTGAAAAGCGTCATCGTGACGGGATTGGCCGTGGCGTTTCTGGCGCTCTTCCTGTCACCGTTTCTGTATATGATCTTCACCGCGCTCAAAACCAAAGAGCAGATGAGCGCACTGGGCGCGCCCCCGTGGCCTGCCAGCGCGCCGACCATCACATACAATGGCGAAGAATACGACATTTATAAAGTCCCCACCGCAGATGGGATTGAAAACCTGGCGCTGTTCAAAAAGGGACTGACCGAAAGCGCCTTCATTGACCCTGCCAATCCCGATGCCGAGCCGATCCAATGGTCTGGCTCGTGGCGGTCGCTGGAACGCCCCTGGTCGTTCGCCCCCCATTGGGAGAACTTCGTCACCGGCTGGAAACAGATCAACTTCCCGCGCATGTTCAGGAATACCCTGTTCTACGCTATCATGACCGAGATCGCCGTGCTCATTTCGTGTACATTGGTAGCCTATGGCTTCGCCCGCTTCCGCATTCCGGGCAAGAATTTCCTGTTCACGCTGCTCCTGGCAACGGTATTCCTGCCAAGCAGCGTCACCGTGATCCCCACTTATGCCTTTTTCGTAAAAATTCACTGGGTTGGGACGTGGCTGCCGCTCATTGTGCCGGCTTTCTTTGCCAATGCTTTCGATGTGTTCTTTCTGCGGCAGTTCTTCATGTCCATTCCACGTGATCTCGACGAAGCCGCCATGCTCGACGGCGCGGGGCCGGTGCGCATTCTGGTCTCGATCATTTTGCCGCAAATGGCTCCGGCCATCATCGCCCTGAGCACGTTTCACATCGTTTGGGCCTGGAACGACTTTTTCGGCCCGCTGATCTACCTGACCAACAAACCGGAATTGCAGCCGATCTCGGTCGGCCTGCAAAAGTTCAACAGCATCCACAACACGAATCCCAACCTGACCCAGGCCACATCCCTGCTGGCGCTGGCTGTGCCGATGGTGCTTTTCATCTTCGCGCAGCGCTATTTCATCAAAGGGATTGTGTTCACGGGCGTGGAGAAATAACATGAAAGTCACTGTCATTGGCGGTGGCTCCACCTACACCCCCGAACTCGTCAACGGATTTCTCGCCCGCATACAGACTTTCCCGCTCTCCGAGCTTTGGCTGATGGATATTGACGCCGAACGCCTCGCCATCGTCGGCGGATTTGCCCAACGGATGGTCGCGGCCAAAGGCTCTCCCTTCAAGGTGGTTCTGACCACCGACCAACGAGCCGCCGTGAGCGGCGCATCCTATGTCACCACGCAGCTCCGCGTCGGTCAGATGCCCGCCCGCCGGGCAGACGAATACCTGGGGCAGCGCCACGGCCTCATCGGCCAGGAGACCACCGGCGTGGGCGGCATGGCCAAGGCGCTGCGCACCATTCCGGTGATCCTCAATATCGCCGCCGATATGCGCACCCTGGCTCCCGGCGCGCTGCTGGTCAATTTCACCAACCCGGCCGGGCTGGTGACGCAAGCCATCTCGAAATACGCGCCCGATGTGCCCGCCGTTGGCGTGTGCAACGTGCCGATTACCGCCAAAATGACGATCCTCGCCGAGCTGGAAAAACAATTCGGCGGAACGATTGATCCCAGCCGGGCCGAGTTGAAAACCCTCGGGCTGAATCACCTCTCCTGGCACCGAGGATTCACCCTCGATGGCGAGGATGTCTGGCCGCGGGTGATCGAATCTTATCTCTCGGAACTGAAAGGGACTCCCGAACCCGAGTGGGAGCCGCGCACCATCGAGACGCTGCGCATGATCCCGAATTATTATCTGCACTACTACTACAACACCGATCACAAGCTGGCCGAGCAGCAGCAGTGGCCGCCCTCGCGCGCTGAGGAAGTCATGGCTGTCGAGAAAGATTTGCTGCACGAATACGCCGATCCTAGCCTCTCCGAACCGCCCGCCGACTTGATGAAACGCGGCGGCGCGTACTACTCCACCGTCGCCACCCAACTGCTCGACGCGCATTTCAACGACCGCGGCGAAACCCACATCGTCAACACCCGCCACGGCGGAGCAGTGCCCGGCTGGCCCGCAGACTGGGTGCTGGAAATGCCCTGCACCGTTCGGAAGAGCGGCATCCAGCCCATCCCCACCGATCCCCTGCCGCCGTCTTGCTTCGGGCTGGTGGCGCAGGTAAAATCCTTCGAACAGATCACCGTCGAAGCCGCCGTCCACGGCGACCGCGACGCCGCTTACCAGGCGCTGCTGGCGCACCCGCTCGGCCCCAAAGCTGATAAAATCCAGGCAGTGCTCGACGATATGCTGGAAACGCATCGGCCCTATTTACCTCAGTTTTGGAGATGACTCGTAAAACGTAATGCGTAAAAACTACCGAATTACGTTTCACGTTTTACGCATTACGTTCATTCTGCCCCAATCAACCGCCCACCCTGCCATCTTCATCCCATGACCCATCCCTCACAATACTTCCTCGGCGCCGACATTGGCGGAACCAAAACCCACGTACTCATCGCGGACGAGACAGGCCGGGCGGTTGGATTCGGCGAGGCCGGGCCGGGCAACCCTGAAATGGTCGGATATGACGGCATGGCTGCTATTCTGCGCACCGCGGGCGAGCAGGCCCTTTCATACCTGGGCGGCTCGTTCGATCTTATCGCCGGGGCAGGCTTTGGCATCGCCGGGTTCGATTGGCCCTCGCAGCGCGCAGACACCCTGGGAGCGATCCGCAGCCTGGGGTTCACCTGCCCCATCGAGATCGTCAACGACGCCCTGCCCGGTGTTCTGGCAGGATCAGCCGATGGATGGGGCGTAGCAGTCGTCTCCGGAACGGGCTGTAACTGCTGGGGATGGGACCGCACCCGCCAGCGGGTGGGGCGCGTCACCGGCGGGGGGATTGACATGGGCGAGGGCGCGGGCGCATCCGAGCTGACCTTCGAGGCTGTGCGGGCAGTGGCGCGCGCCTGGACCAAACGCAGCCCGGCAACCGCCCTGACCGATGCCTTCATCGCCCATACCGGCGCAATAAATCACGCCGACCTGCTCGAAGGATTAATGGGAGGCCGTTATGATATCCGGTCATCTGCCGCTCCGCTCATCTTTCGCGTCGCGGCCGGGGGAGACCCGGTAGCCGTCGAATTAATCCGTTGGGCCGGGCGCGAATTGGGCGAGCTGGCAAATGCTGTCATCCGCCAGCTTGAATTCGAAGCGCTGGCCTTCGATGTGGTGCTCTTGGGCAGTATGTTCGATGGCAGCCTGCAGCTCATCGAGACCATGCGCCAGGCGATCCACACGGTAGCGCCGCAGGCGCGCCTGGTGCGGCTGACCGTCCCGCCGGTGGTGGGCGCGGTTCTGCTTGGCATGGAACAGGCTGGCGTCCAACCGACCCCGGAAATCCGCCAGAATCTGACGGCGTCGGCGCGGGAAGCGCGTAACAACCATAACAACCATTAGAACTATCTTCAAGCTGGATAAACTGGAAAGGAGTCCGCTAATCTTCGCTAATCGGCGCTATTCTTGTAAACACTTTGTGAGGATTAGCGTGGATTAGCGGATTCTCCATTTATCCTGCTAATAATTCACATGTAAGGCGCTGACATGCCCCTCAAATATTACCTGGCTCTGCCGCTCATCATTACACTGATCGCCGGTTGCACCTACCGACCAGCCTCTCCAACCCCGATGGACACTCCCATTCCCCCAACCGTGACTCCGACTTCTCCAACGCCAGCCTTCCGTATCGTCGGGTACGTGACCGATTGGGATATGGTGGATCAAATCCAGTACGACAAACTCACCCACATCAATTACGCCTTCCTGCTCCCGCTGGCGGATGGCGTCGTCTCGGATGTTGTCAATCCCTGGAAGCTGGAAGAAGTCGTGTCGAAGTCGCATGTCAATGGCGTACAGGTGTTGATCTCAGTCGGCGGGTGGGGATACGACGCCGAATTCGAGCAATTGACCGCCAGCGCCGAGAGCCGCGCCCGCTTCGTGAGCGGGATGGCGGAATACGTCGAGCAATACCAGCTCGACGGCGTGGATATTGACTGGGAATACCCCGATACGAGTGAATCGGGGCAAAACTTCCTGGCGCTGATGCGCGAGCTGCGCGCCGCCCTGCCCGAGGGGAAACTGCTCACCGCAGCGGTGGTCGCCGTTGGCGAGAACGGCGACAGCATCCCGGCTGAAACATTCGCCGTAGTGGATTTCTTGAACCTCATGGCCTACGATGGCGCGCCTGACGATCATTCACCGTATGAATATGCCGTCGCCGCGCTGGACTATTGGGCCGGGCGCGGCCTGGAGGCAGAAAAAACGGTGCTCGGCGTACCATTTTATAGCCGACCCGGCGAACTCCAGTATCGCAAGATCGTTCAGACTGATGCAGCCGCCGCTTTCACCGATATCTTTCTCGTTTCCGGTCACCCGCAATATTACAACGGCATCCCCACCATCCAACGCAAAACCGAGCTTGCCATGCAGCGCGCCTCCGGCATCATGATTTGGGAGTTGGGCCAGGATGCTGCCGGCGACGCCTCGCTGCTCAACGCCATTTACCAGACTGCATCCGGGCATCCGCTGGCAATCCCATCTACGCCGACGCCGGTGAAATAAGGGAGGTTTTCATGCAAGAAATCGAGTTCTCAATCATCGAGGATGCACCGGACAGCGCGGCGAGAATCCCTCAACTGCTGGAAAATTTCCAAAACGAGTACCGCGTCCGTGTCCGGCTGCGCCTGCAAACCTGGGAAAACGCCTGGCAAGAATTGTTCACAATCATTACCCAGGGCAAGGGGCCGGATGTCTCACACGTCGGCTCGACGTGGTGTAACAGCCTGGTCGAGATGAACGCCCTGCGGCCGTTTACCTCCCGGGAGGTGGCTGCCATCGGCGGATCACGGGCATTTGTCGCTTCGGATTGGAAGAGCGTCACACTGGCCGGGGATTCGCAGGTTTGGGCAGTCCCCTGGTACAGCTATCTCTACCTGATTTGCTACCGGCGGGATGTGCTGCGCCAGGCAGGGATCAACGAAGAAACCGCTTTTGGTTCCGCACAGGCTCTCGCCGAAACCGCACGCGGCCTGGCGGTTGCCGGGGTCGAAAATCCATTGATCGTGCCCCCCTTCCCTTTCACCGATCTCTTGCACACCTCGGCCAGTTGGGTGTGGGAGGCAGGCGGCGACTTCATCAGCGACGATGGCAAGCGCACTTCGTTCAACCAACCCGATGCACTGGCCGGGTTCAAAGCTTATTTCGAGCTGCGGCGAGGGATGACGCCAGCCGCTCTTATGCTGAATTACGATCAATGCCACAACCTCTTTGCACAAGGTCAGGCCGCGATGATATTGACGAACAGCGACGCCATTCAAACCCTGGCAGGTGGGCAAGCCGTCGAGATCGTCCGCGGCCAATTGGGAACTGCTATCCCGACCCGAGTTCCCTGGTTCGGCGGCGGCAACCTGGTCATCTGGCGGCACACCCAGGGCTACCCGGAACGCGAACGGGCGGCTGTGGCGCTGGTCAATTACCTGGCCGGCCAGGCAGCCCAAATCCGCCGCGCCGAAATGGATGCCGCCATACCGGCTCGGCTGGATGCGCTTCAGTTGCTGGCGCTCCAGCCTTCCGGACTAAGCCAAACCGTCGAGCAGGCCGTGAGCACGGGGCGGCCCTATAAAATCGTCCCGCTTTGGCGGCGCATCGAATATCAATTGGGACAAGAACTGGTGCAGTTGCAATCAGATTTGGACAGCGACCCTGCGGCTGATGTCGAAACGATTCTCCGCTCCCGGCTGGAGCCGCTGGCCCGGCGGATGAACCTGACTCTGAGCCAGTGAGGAACAATGACAAAACGATTGATTGTCAACGCCGATGATTACGGGCGCACAGCGGGCGTATCGGCCGGGATTCGTGAGGCGCACCAGTGCGGCATCGTCACCTCCACCACAGCGATGATGAATATGCCCGGCGTGGAGGCCGCGCTGCGCCTGGCCCAGCGGGACTGCCCATCCCTGGGATTGGGCGTCCATTTGGTGTTGACCAGCGGCCGCCCGCTGCTGCCTCCCAAACAGATCAGCACCCTTACCGGCGAGGATGGCCGATTTCCGGGATTGGATGAATTCATGGCGCGCCTGCCCTTCGTCAGCGTGACTGAAGCAACCTTGGAATGGCGCGCCCAAATCGAGTTGTTCGTCGCCACTGTGGGGCGCAGTCCAGACCATCTCGATTCCCACCATCACACATCCTATCTCCTGCCGCCGCTATTCCGCGCCATGCTCGAACTGGCTGTCGAATACGGCTGCGCCATCCGCTCCCCGATAACCGACGGCCAGGCAATTTTCGACGGCCTGCCCGACAACATCGCCGCCCAGTTTCGCCAGTTCACCACAGATTTGATAGCCTCATTCGCCCCGCCTCACCCCAATCATTTCGAGGCAGCGTTCTACGATGAGACCGCTACCACCGCCAACCTGCTGAACATCCTGGCGGCCCTGCCCGATGGCATCACCGAGCTGATGTGCCATCCCGGCTACGCCGATGAGGAACTGCTGGCTGGTTCATCCTATAATCGCCAACGGGAGATCGAACTGGCCTCGCTGACCGACCCGGCGGCGCTGGAAGCTGTAAAACAGCAAGGTATTGAACTCATTTCATTTTCCGCTTTGGCCCTTATCCCCTGACCCTTTTCCCCTCGCGAAATGATTCATTTCTCCGCACCCCAATGGTTTCTGTCCCTCTCGATGCTCTTCCTGCTCACAGCCTGCGGGCTGGCGGGTAAGCCCGCACCAACCGCAGCGCCCACGCAGCCCCCGCTCATCCCGGCCGCGGGATTCCGGTTTTCCCAGTATGGCCCCGGTTACGATCCGGGCGCGGACTATTGGGCCGGCGTCGGTCAGCAAATGGCAGCCAAATTCCCCGGTACAAAATCGCAGGCAATCTGGATCGTCAGCCAGGTCTCCGGACAGGGCACCTTCTTCTCCTTCCCCGGCGCCAGCGACGACCTGCTCATCCACTTCGGAATGGACGATCAGAACGACGAAGCGCTGACCCTCTTCGACCAGATCGGGCTGGATGTCTGGCTGCAAGTCGAGCCGGGCAATGCGCCGGTTGACCAGCTCATCCATATCATGCTCGACCGCTACAGCCGCCACCCGTGCGTCATCGGCGTGGGGGTGGACGTGGAATGGTACCAATCCTATGATGAGCCGGAAGGCAAACCGGTCACCGACGAGGTTGCTCAGGCATGGCTGGCGGCTGCCCGCTCGCACAACCCGGCTTATCGGTTGTTCCTCAAACATTGGGAGGCCAATATGATGCCGCCCACCGTCCGCGAGGGGCTTTATTTCGTGGACGACAGCCAGGGGTTTGCCTCCCTCGACGAGATGGAATCGGAATTTGCCGCCTGGGGACGAGCCTTCGCGCCCGCGCCGGTGGGCTTCCAGTATGGTTACATAGACGATAAACGCTGGTGGGGCGAATTGGCAGACCCGCCGAAAGACATCGGCGACCGGCTGCTGGCCGCCATCCCGAATACGGTCGGCTTGTATTGGGTGGATTTCACAGTGTTCCAGATTTTCCCGGTCAGATAATCATAACGGCAAATCCTGAAGCGCCAACTAATCTTGCCCAACCGAGGGCCGCTTACCCCCCTCGCCAGCCCGACCAGCCGATTGCGCTGCACTCACCCCTGTCGCTGCCCGCGCAAGCTGGCCGATCCATTGCAGCGCTTCGACCAGCGCATTGAGGATTTCCACCAAACCTGCCATTCCCATGATGGTGTTGAACAGCCGCGTTGGGCCGGGAAAGACCTGCATTCCATAAGCCAACGCCGCGGCAACCCAGGTTCCGGCGCAGATCGGGCAGGAGATCAATTGGCCGATTGCCTGGCGAGCACCCACGCCGCGCGCAACGACCGTATCGCCCGCGCCGGTGTCGTCTGGCACAGTTTCGGTGAATGGCCTGCGGAACGGCTCGCTCACCCGGTCGTAGGCTATCAAGCGTCCCATACGAAACACCGAAAGCCCCATCAAGATCAGATCGAGCAAGCTGAGGCGGTATTCCGGGCTGCCTCGCCGCCGCAGTGTATTGCCGCTGATAAAAATCCCAAAAATAGCAAAAAAGATGCCGGTCAAGACCATCTTGGCGGCGTGCTCACGCCGCGTCTCCGGGTCGAGCGAGAAACTGCTCATGGGGCTGCCTTTCTGAAACAGGGAATCGTCGGCAAGAATAATTGACCATACTGATCTGCGGTATCTTACCACGATTCGACTTGTTTTGTCCGCCAGCAAAGTTGGGGGTATACTTTGAACAATGGGAAATCACTTTAATTGGGGCAATCACGCCCAGGAGAAGAACATGCGCTACAAACCGCTAGTTTCATTACTTACTTTTCTGATTCTGCTCTCCGTCAGTCGGCCAAATCTCGTAAGCCGCGCCCAGGGAACCATTCAGTTCACCGCCAACCACGCCAGCCTTGAGTTTCCAGACCGCATCACTTTCGAGGCCGACATCCAAAACGGCGGCGAGATTCAGGATATCACGTTGGAATACGGTACATCCCAGATCACCTGCGGCACGGTGATCGCCAAGGCTTTTCCCGATTTCGAGGCAGGCGACGATCTTTCCGTATCGTGGACATGGGAGATGAAACAATCAGGGTCGCTGCCGCCGGGTGCACAAATCTGGTGGCGCTGGGTAGTGACCAGCCCAGGCGGCGCCGAACAAACCACCGAGAAACAGACCGTCACCTGGCTGGATAACACTCACCCCTGGGAAACCATCTCCGGCGGGAATATCAACCTGCACTGGTACAGCGGGGGCAGCAGATTCGGGAATGATTTACATAATGCTGCGGTGGATGCCCTTGCCGGGCTGGTGCAGAGCACCGGTATCGCCGCCGACGCGCCGGTTGACCTTTATATCTACGCCACCACCGACGATATGCGCGAAGCTGTGCTCTACGAGCCGGGCTGGACGGGCGGTCTTGCGTATCCCGAGCACAGCATCGTTATCATTGGCATCTCGCCCGATCAGATCGAATGGGGCAAAGACACTGAAGCCCACGAGCTGACCCACGTTCTCGTCGGGCGCGAGACCTTTACCTGCCTGGGATTCATGCCCACCTGGCTGGTCGAGGGGCTGGCAGTTTACGGCGAGGGCGGGTTGGACAGCGCCGAGCAGGATAATTTCGACTCAGCCGTCGCCGCCGACACATTGATCGCAGTACGCTCGTTGAGCGGCGGCTTTTCAGAAGACCCCGATAAAGCCGATTTGTCGTACAGCCAGTCGTACACCCTGGTAAATTTTCTCATCACCGAGTATGGGCAAGCTGACATGCAGACTTTCCTGGATACGCTTCAAGCCGGAGCAACGGTTGACGACGCACTTCGAGCCGTGTATGGCTTCGACATCGAAGGGTTCGAGGATACCTGGCGGGCGAAGATTGGCGCCGCGCCGCGTATCGCGGCTGGGCAGGCTCCGCCCACCCCCACGCCCACCGCTGTCCCGACGATTGTGCCAGTCTCCGGGATTCCCATCATCCCCACTGCCGGTCCGACCCGCCCTGCACCCACCGCTTCGCCAACCGCCACGGTTGCCGCGGTAGCCCTGGCTGCCGCCTCCCCCACACCGGTTCCAGAAAACCTCACTGTGGCGAGCATCCAAACCGGCAGTGGCATCACGCTTCAGAATGGAATCGCCTTTTTTGTCTTTGTCGCCCTGTTTTGCGGATTTATCATTTTCCTTATCGTCCGCAGCCGCCAACTGAAAGAGGCAGAACAATGAAACCGACAGCCAAGTTTCAGATCGGCCTTACGGCAGCCGCATTGCTGCTCCTGATGTCGTGCAGCCTGTTCACCCCCAAAACACCGACGAGCACACCGGTCTCGGGGAACGGTACGCCCATTGTGACTGGCAACGTCTATTCGAACCCAGAATCGGGTGTCAGCGTGACCCTCCCCGATGATTGGACGACCGGCCCCGGCGAAAGCGAGGGCGTGCTGACGATGTTCTACGGGCCATCCAACTCTGTGGTTGGCATGTTATTTACCGGCCCGTTTGCCAGCGACTCGGTTGAGGCCTACTCCGCAGAGCTGGCGCAGAGCGTTCTTGGTGACTTGACAAACCAGCAATTCGAACGTGATGAGGCCATCACCTTGGCAGACGGCACGGATGCCTGGGTGACTGTCGCTACCGGCAAACGCGACGACGGCGAGACGCTCAAAGTCAACATGACCACTGCCGCTTACGGCGGGCGCGCCTTCACCTTGCTCATCTTCACCACCCCTTCCCGTTTCGATACATACGCAGACGAAATCAGCCAGCTTACGATGTCGCTCCACCTCGAAGCGCCCGTCCTGGCCGGCGGTATCAGCCGCGACGAGGCGCTTGTCTTGCTGGGCGGCGAATCGACCAATCCCCGCGAGAACGATCCCGCGACCATGCACAGTTCCGGCGATAAGCTGGTTTTCAGCGGGCTGGTGGCTTTCGACCCGCAGATGAATCTGATCCCCGATCTGGCAGAAACCTGGCAGGTAGCGGGCGGCACAATCTATACGTTCACCCTGCACAGCAATGCCCGCTTCCATGATGGACGCCCGGTCACTGCGCAGGATGTCGTCTATTCCTGGGAGCGCGCCGCCGCCCCGGCGACCAGCTCCGACACTGTGCTCACTTATCTCGGCGACATCGTCGGCGTCGCAGAAATGCAAGCGGGCGATGCCGATCACATTTCTGGGCTGAAAGTGATTGACGACCACACCTTGCAAGTGACGATTGACGCCCCCAAACCCTACTTTTTACTCAAACTGACCTACCCCACCGCGTTCGTGTTGGACAAGGCCAACGTCGAATCTGGCGAAGACTGGTACCGCACCCCGAACGGAACCGGCCCCTACCGGTTGACGGAGTGGAAACCGTTCGAATCTAAAACATACCAGCGCTTCGATGATTTCTACGCCGGTGCGCCAGCCATTCCGTATGTCGTGGTACAGCTTTACCAGGGGGTGGGCCTTCGCCTTTACGAAAGCGGCGACATTGACGTGACCGGTGTGAGCATCTACGATGTGCCGCGTATGCTCGACCCCGAAGAGCCGCTGCACACCGATTTGATCAGCAGCGTCAACCTTTGCACAAGCTACCACGTTTTCGATGTGACTCAGCCGCCCTTCGATGATCCTAAAGTGCGCCGTGCTTTCACGCTGGCTTTCGACCGGCAGAAATACATTGACGTGGTATTGCAAGGGATCGGCGTGCCCGCCGAAGGAATCTTCCCTCCGGGATTGCCCGGCTACACACCCAACCTGCAAGGGTGGCTCTACGACCCGGATGAGGCGCGCCGGCTCCTGGCGGAATCGAAATATGGCGGGCCAGAAGGTCTGCCGCCCATCGTTTACACCGACAGCGGTTACGGCAGCGATGCTGCGCGCGGCACAGCCGCGCTGGCGCAGATGTGGCAGCAAAACCTTGGGGTGACGATCACCATCGAGAACCTGGATCCCAATTTCTACCTGGACGAGATCACCGCCGGGCATCACGGCCAACTGTTCAGCGGCGGCTGGTGCGCGGACTATCCCGACCCCGAAAACTTCGCCGACGCTCTTTTCCACACCGGTGCGCAGCAAAACCGGGGACTCTACAGCAACCCGGAAGTTGACCGGCTGCTCGAGGCTGCCCGCGTCGAGCAGGATGTGACCAAACGCCTGCAACTCTACCAGCAAGCCGAACAGCTCATTGTAGATGACGCAGCGGCGATCTTTATCGTCCACGCTATCTCTTATGTGCTGGTCAAGCCGCATATCCAGGGTTACATCCTGACCCCGGTGGATATTTCTCTGGAGCGGTATCTTTGGATTGATCCCTCCAAGCTAAAATAATCAATGAAGAGCCGGAAATTAGAGGTTGACGCCAGCTTCGCTGGCGTCAACCTCTAATTTCCGGCTTCTTCCCTCAGGCTGCGGCGCAGCCTTAAATCAAATGCAGACTTTAGTCGCGCGATCTAAAGTCTGCATTCGACAAAACAGGAAGCGTCAGGCGCCGTGGCTGCCCAGGTAGGTAACCGCCTCGCCCACCGTGGTGATCTTCTGGGCATCCTCGTCGGAAATCTCGCCGCCGAATTTGTCCTCAAAGGCCATGATCAGCTCGACCAGATCGAGTGAGTCGGCCTCTAAATCCTCACGAAAGCGAGCTTCGAGGTTGATTTTTTCTGCCGGGACACCAAGCAAATCAATGATGATGTCCTTCACTTTAGCAAAAATTTCATCGTTGGATGACATGAGAAATCCTCCTGTACGGAATGGTTGACCTGATGGGGCAATTGTATCCCGGCTGAGTATTCTGTCAAGGCCGTTGACAGCCCCTATCCAGGCTGGTAATATACCTCAGTCACAGTAAACCCCGCCCTATTTCAGAAGTTACGCTCATGCCCGACAACTCTCTCACCAGCAGCCGCAAATCCGATCACATTCGCATCAACCTGGAAGAAGATGTTCGCTCCGGCCTGACGACCGGTTTGGAGCGCTATCGTTTCGTCCACCGCGCTCTGCCCGAGTTGGATCTTGACGATATTGATCTCAGCGTGCCGCTGTTCGGCAAACGCTTGCAAACGCCGCTGCTCATTTCCTCGATGACCGGCGGGGCAGGCGAGACGACCGCCATTAACCTCGCCCTGGCAGCCGCTGCCCAGGAGGCCGGCATCGCCATGGGAGTCGGCTCGCAGCGGGCGGCTATCGAAGACCCTGCATTGGCCGATACGTTTCGCGTACGGCAGGTCGCGCCGGATATTTTGCTTTTCGCCAACCTGGGAGCGGTGCAGCTCAATTACGGATATGGGCTGGAGCAATGCCAGCGGGCGGTAGATATGATCGAGGCCGACGCGCTCATCCTACATTTCAACGCACTGCAAGAAGCCGTCCAGCCGGAGGGCAATACCCGTTTTGCCGGTCTGCTCAGGAAGATCGAGCAAGTTTGCCGGGCGCTGCCGGCGCCGGTGATCGCCAAAGAAGTGGGCTGGGGTTTCTCGGAGGAGGATGTCTGGCATCTGGCGGCGGCTGGCGTCTCGGCGATTGAGGTCGCCGGAGCCGGGGGAACCTCGTGGACGCAGGTGGAGATGCATCGCGCCCAAAGTGAGAGCCAGCGGCGGCTGGCGGCAGCTTTCGTTGATTGGGGCATTCCCACCGCCGAGGCGATCCTCAACGTACGCCGTGTCGCCCCGGCGATGACAGTACTCGCTTCCGGCGGGCTGCGTACCGGAACAGACATCGCCAAGTGCCTTGCCCTGGGCGCGTCGCTGGGCGGCATGGCTGGGCCATTCCTGAAGGCGGCGGCAATATCACCGGAAGCCGTGCTTCAGACCATCGCCGAGCTGCGCCGCGCAATCCAGGTTTGCATGTTCGCCGCCGGGGCTGGGAGTATCTCCCAACTCCAGGCTACCCCATTGGTCGAGGATTCCCGCAAGTAAAAGAGGCAAATTCGATTTCCGGCCATCCTCAGAGTAAAAGTGTGTCCGACAAAGCAATCCGTATGCCCCTGCAATCCCTCATCCAATCCATGCTCCCCGCCGTCGAAGACGAACTGCGCCGCGCCGTGGCCGATGTCAAAGCGCCGGGTATGGATATGCTCCATCACATGCTGGCTTACCACATGGGTTGGGAAGGCGAGGGCGCTGGCCCCTCTGCGACCGGCAAGCGTATCCGTCCCCTGTTAGTGCTATTGACCTGTGCGGCTGCTACCGGCGAGTGGGAGCGCGCCCTGCCCGCTGCGGCCGCGGTCGAGCTGGTACACAACTTTTCCCTCATTCACGACGACATCGAGGATAACAGCCCGCTGCGGCGCGGGCGGCCCACCCTGTGGAAGCTGTGGGGCATCCCGCAGGCGATCAACGCTGGCGATGCATTGTTCAGCCTGGCGCATTTGGAAGCCCTGCGGCTCGCCGATACGCTCTCGGTTGAAACCACCATTATGGCTACGCGCATCATTCAGCAGACTTGTCTCCATCTCACCCAGGGCCAGCATCTCGACATCGCTTACGAAACCCGCCGCGACCTTACTGCTAACGATTACTGGCCGATGATCGGCGGCAAAACCGCCGCCCTCCTGGCTGCCTGTACCGACCTGGGCGCGCTGACTGCCAACGCAGACCGCGCCGCGCGGGAAAACTACCGCGAATTTGGACGCCTGCTGGGGCTGGCTTTCCAGGTGCAGGATGATCTATTAGGCATCTGGGGCGACGCGGCGCTGACCGGAAAATCATCCGAGAGCGACCTGGTTGCCGGTAAAAAATCGCTGCCCGTGCTCTATGGGCTGGATCAACGCGGGCCATTTGCGGCGCGCTGGGCAGCAGGATCAATCCAGCCCGAGGAAGCAATCACCCTTGCCCGGCAGCTCGAAGCCGAGGGCGCACGCGCCGCCGCCCAGGCAACCGCCGACAACCTGACCACCCAGGCGCTGCAAGCCCTCGACGATGCCCAGCCCCAAGGCGAGTCAGGCGAAGCCTTGCGCGAGCTGGCGCTGAAGCTATTGCAGCGCCAGACATAAACGTATGGCATATAGCTTATGGCGTATGGCGTGCTTGAATCTACCGAACATGCTATTCGCCATAAACCACGAAGGTCGAACATGCCCCTCCCACTCGTTCTCATCACCCATACCCTGCCCGAAGACTGGATGGCTGCGCTCGAAGGCCGCGTGCGCGCCGTCACCGGCCCGGTGGATGCCACCCGCTTCGACCCGGCGCTCGAAACCCATTTACCCGAAGCCGAAGGAATTTTCTGCCTGCTGACCATCCCCATCCGCGCCGATTTGCTCACGCGGGCGCCGCGCCTGCGCGTGGTCAGCAACATGGCGGTTGGTTACGATAATATTGATGTACCGGCCTGCACCGCGCGCGGCATCCCGGTGGGCAATACGCCCGGTGTGCTCACCGAGGCCACTGCCGATCTGACGATGGCGCTGCTGATGTCCGCGGCGCGCGGCCTGCCCCAATCGGCGAACGATGCCCGCGAAGGCCGCTGGAGCACCTGGCGTCCCGCCGGCTGGCTGGGGATGGATCTCAGCGGGGCGACGCTGGGCATCGTCGGGATGGGGAAGATCGGTAAAGCCGTGGCGATACGGGCGAAGGCCTTCGGGATGCGGCTGGTTTATTCGGATGAAGTTGCCAGCCCGGAGATAGAGACAGCCGTGGCAGCCGAAAAGCTGCCGTTGGAAATGCTTTTCCGGCAGAGCGACATCATCAGCCTGCACTGCCCGCTCACGGCCGAGACGCGCCGCCTGGTCAACGCCGAAACCCTGCGGTTGATGAAGCCCACAGCGATACTGATCAACGCGGCGCGCGGTCCTATCGTGGATACCCCGGCGCTGATCGTCGCGCTGCGCAGCGAGCAGATCGCCGCCGCGGCGCTCGACGTGACCGATCCGGAGCCGCTGCCGCCCGATCATCCCCTCTACAGCCTGCCAAACTGCCTGATCGTCCCGCACATCGGCTCGGCGACGCACAACACCCGCCGCCGCATGGCCGAGCTGGCCTGTGACAATCTGCTCGCAGGGCTGGCAGGGCGGCGGCTGCCGAATTGCGTCAACCCGGAAGTGTATCAATAAGGTTGAAGGTTTGCAGATTGAAAGTTGCATAAGTTAAGTTTTCGTTGCTGACGAAAGAAACCCTGGAAACATTCCCGCCAGTAGCGGGAGAGCTATAAGGAGTAAGACTTTGATGCGCTTCAGAATATTTGGAAGTATCGTGATCTGCGTTTTGGTTGGATTTGGCGCGTTTGGCGTGAGCCGTTGGGCATTCAAGCCGACGCTGCGCTCATTGGCAGATGCACGCGGGCTGGATTTCGGCGTCTCGGTGGGCGGTTCGGGGCTAAGAACTGATCCCTATGGCTCAACAACTGCCCGCGAGTTCAACCTCGTCGCTACCGAGAATGCCCTCAAGTTCGAGCCAACCCACCCCAACCCGGATGAATATACTTTCGATGAGGCCGATACCATCGTCGAGTTTGCCGAGGCGCATGGTATGTCAGTCGAGGCGCACGCACTCGTCTGGCAAAACCAGAATCCCGATTGGCTGATGAATGGCGATTGGACGCGTGAAACGTTGATGGATGTGCTGCACGATCACATCGCCACCGTCGTCGGGCGCTATCGCGGGCGTATCAAATATTGGGTCGTAGTCAACGAGGCGATGACCGACGAGGGCGTGTTGGCAGATAATTTCTGGATGCAGAACATCGGGCCGGACTACATCGAGTGGGCATTCCGCTGGGCGCATGAGGCCGATCCCGATGCGGTTCTGCTGTACAACGATTTCAATGCGGAGGGGCTGAATCCCAAATCGGGCGGAGTTTACAACCTGATGAAAGATTTATTGGCCAAGGGTGTCCCTGTTCATGGCGTTGGCTTCCAAACCCACGTGTACTACGTCTGGTCGCCGCCTCCGGCGGAGATCGCCGCCAACATGCAGCGGTTGAACGACCTGGGGCTGCAAGTGCAGATCACCGAGATGGATGTGCGCATTGATCAGCCAGTCCCTGAGGGCGCGCTGGAAATGCAAGCGGATATTTTCCGCGAAGTTTTGGGCGTGTGCCTGGAAGCCGAGAATTGCACGGCTTTCAGCCTGTGGGGGCTGACCGACGCCCACTCGTGGATTCCCTATTTCTACGAGGGCTGGGGATCTGCGCTCGTTTTGGATGGAGATTATCGTCCCAAACCAGCTTACGATGCGCTGATCGAGACTCTCGAAAAGCACAAATGACCAAATGAGCAAGTCCACACCGGCTTATCTGGCGCTCCTGCAATCGGGGGAATTATCAAAACGCGCCCAGGCTGCCTATGCCCGGTTGGCGCAGTGCTGTTTGTGCCCGCGTGAATGCCAGGCCGACCGGCTTGCCGGGCAATTGGGCGTGTGCCGCACCGGCGAGCGGGCAAAGCTCAGTAGTTATGGCCCGCATCATGGGGAGGAAGACCCATTACGGGGTTGGCGCGGCTCGGGGACCATCTTCTTTACACACTGCAACCTGCGCTGCCAGTATTGCCAGAATCACGACATCAGCCAGACTGACGCCGGCGAGGAGATCTCGCCGGAAACTTTGGCCGCCATTATGCTGAAGTTGCAGGCTTCAGGATGCCACAACATCAATTTTGTCTCTCCCAGCCACGTTGTACCGCAAATCCTGGCTGCGACAGTGATCGCAGCCGAGCGGGGGCTGTGCATCCCATTGGTCTACAACACCGGAGGGTACGACTCGCTCGACACCCTGCGCCTGCTCGACGGGGTGATTGACATCTACATGCCAGATATGAAATACGCCAACGCTCAAATTGGCCTGCACTATTCGCGCATCCGCAATTATCCGCAGATCAACCAGTCTGCCGTGCGGGAGATGCACCGCCAGGTGGGCGATTTGCAGCTCGACGAGCACGGCGTCGCCACGCGCGGGCTGCTCGTCCGGCATCTCGTGCTGCCCAACGGGCTGGGAGGCACAGCCGAGATTGTCGAGTTCATTGCCAAAGATATATCGCCCGATACGTATATCAATTTGATGGATCAGTACAAACCAGCCTATAACGCCCGGCAGTTTCCAAAGCTCAACCGTCCGGTTACGCGGCAGGAATACCAGGCCGCAGTCGAGATGGCGCTGGCGGCCGGGCTGCATCGCCTGGATGAGCGCAAGGTTTGGCGATGAGCACGCTCCCATTATCATCAGAACGGTCCCGCAAATATAGCTATCGAACAAAAGTGAAATGGTATGCACTTGAAATTCCAGCGTTAGCGGGTGATATAATCCGGATAACATGAGTATTTAGGAGGCGCACGAGGTGATAATCAGAGAAATAATCTGGCTTGCTGATGTGGAAGAAAAAATATTCCGAAAACACCATGTGCGAGCAATCGAAGTTGAACAAGTAGTAGAGACCTTCCCTCATATTCGTTTTATGGAAAAAGGTCTCAGGCCAGACGAAGACTTATATGCTGCATTCGGGCAAACTGCAGGTGGACGTTATCTCGCGATATATTTCATCCGAAAAACTTCTGCAGCAGCTTTAATCGTGACGGCACGAGACATGACGAGTAAGGAGAAACAAACTTATGGAAGAAAAAAATGACCTCAGCAGCATTTCCCGTTCGCGCTCAGTTGCTCAGATGGCCGAATTTTGGGATACACATGATGCCACCGATTTCGACGGACAAACTCAACAGGTAGAAATGAGTTTCGATCTCCACATCCGCCACCATTACATTGCAATAGACCCAGATCTTCTCACCAAACTCGAAGACATTGCTCAAAAAAGAGGCATCGGTGTCGAAAGTTTAGCCAACATTTGGCTTCAGGAACGCGCCATCGAAACAAAACCATAATGTGGTAAAATGCGCCCATGACATCCACCGCTTACCTGCCATCCCCTGCCCCTGCGAACCGCAATTCCAAAAGGCTTTCGGTCTCTTGACCCTTGGCAGGTAATCATCTCGAATTTCACCCGCCCTCTGGACCGAAAACCAGAGGGCGGTTTATTTTAGACCTCACAGGAGGACCTCATGAAACTATCCCGTCTCTTTTCCACAACCTTGCGCGAAGCGCCGACAGACGCCGAAATCCCCAGCCATCAACTATTGCTGCGCGCCGGGTATATCCGGCCCGTGGCGGCAGGGATTTTCAGCTATCTCCCCCTGGCGCGGCGCGCCCTCAACAAGATCGAGGCTATCATCCGGCAGGAGATCGAAGCCATCGGCGGGCAGGAAGTGACCATGCCGGTCGTCCACCCCGCCGACCTCTGGAAAGAGACCGGGCGCTGGTTCCAGATTGACGCCGAGATGGGGCGCTTCAAGGATCGCGGCGGGCGCGATATGGCGCTGGCAATGACCCACGAGGAAGTTGTCACGGACCTGGCCCGCAAAGAAATCCACTCGTACCGCCAGCTTCCGCAGTTGATCTATCACGTGCAAACCAAGTGGCGCGACGATCCCCGCCCGCGCGCCGGTCTCATCCGGGTGCGTGAGTTCACCATGAAAGATTCCTACAGCCTGGACGCCGATTGGGAAGGCCTCGACCGGCAGTACCGCGCTCATTACCAGGCTTATTTCAACATCTTTCACCGCTGCGGTCTGCCGGTGATCGCCGTCAAATCCGACACCGGCATGATGGGCGGGCAGTTGGCGCATGAGTATATGTACCTGACCCCGTTTGGCGAGGACACGCTGTTAATTTGCGACTGCGGCTACTCAGCCAACCGGCAGGTGGCGCGCTTTCGCAAGGATAGTCCGCCTCACGAGGCCGAGCTGCCCGCGATGCAAGTTGCCACGCCGGATTGCAAGACCATCGAGGATTTAGCGAACTTTCTTGGGATTCCAAAATCCAAGACGGCCAAGGCTGTGTTTATGATGGCGACGATTTCCTCGCCCGCGACTATCCCCCAGGGTGAAACCACTCTCGACCGATTTGTGTTTGCCGTGGTGCGCGGCGATATGGAAGTCAACGAAACCAAGCTGGCCAACGCCGTCAAAGCCCGCTCGATGCGTCCCGCCACCGAAGAAGAGATTCGGGCGGTGGGGGCCGAGCCGGGTTACGCATCACCCGTAGGGTTGTCGCGTGTGCTCATCATTGTGGATGATGCCGTCCCACAGTCGCCAAACCTGGCTGCTGGGGCCAATGAAGCTGGCTACCACCTCATCAACACCAATTACGGGCGCGATTATGATGCCGATCTGGTCATAGACATCGCGTCCGCGGGAGAGGGCAGCTCCTGCCCCGAATGCGGGATGCCGATGCGGGCAGTACGCGGCGTCGAGACGGGCAACATCTTCAAGCTGGGCATACGTTATTCCGAGGCGATGGGCGCAAACTTCGTGGACAAAGAAGGCAACGAGAAACCCATCATCATGGGATCATACGGCATCGGCAGCGGGCGGCTGCTGGCCTGTGTGGCCGAAGAACATCATGACGAGTATGGGTTGGTCTGGCCGATTACGGTCGCGCCGTTTGCGGTGCATCTGGTCGAGCTGAAAGGCAGGCAGGATACCGGCGAAACAGGAAATACCGCCGAGAGGCTGTATCACAATCTGTGGGCCGCGGGCATCGAGACGCTGTGGGACGACCGCGAGGAAAGCCCCGGTATCAAGTTCAACGATGCCGATCTGATTGGCCTGCCCATCCGGCTGACGGTGAGCGAGCGGGCGCGCAAGCAGGGCGGTGTGGAATTCAAGCGCCGCGACCAAACGGAGAAAGTTATCATCCCATTTGGCGAGGTAGTCTCCCGGATTCAGGAAGAGATCGTTGGTTTGAAAACAGAGATTTCAGCTAAAGTTGTGGCTGCGCGGTACGAAAGTTAGCTTCACGTAAAATAAATTCAGACTCCCCCGGCTTGAATACAACAGAGGCCCGAAATTGAAGTGTGCAGGCAGCGTAGCCACCTGCACACTTCAATTTCGGGCATTCTTCTATACCCCGTGATTGGCTTTCAGGAACCGCAGGGGGTCAATGTAATTCGCGACGACGGCTTGCAAAATCACCGCTTGAGCGTCGCGGTATTCTTTCGTGTTGGTTTTCCCGGCGGCTTTGAGGGCGTTGACTTTGGTCATATCGGGCCAGTGGGAGGGTCTCGTTTTCAGCATCCCGCTGTGCGATATGTCGAAGTGCAGGTGCCAGCCGGAGGTGACGCCCAATGCCAGCCCGATGAAACCAATCTGCTGGCCGCGCAGCACCGCATCACCTTTTTTGATCAGGATTTGATCCGAGAGATGTCCGTAACGGGAATACACCACCTGCCGTTGGGATTGCCCGTTAGGCAGAGTCACCTGCGCATCGGGATGCTCGATGACGGCGATCTTGCCCCACTTGCCGCTGCCTTGCCCGGCATAGATCACCACCCCATCGGCAACCGCGTAGATCGGGGCGTTCTTGTCGGCGTCGGCAGACATCGAGAGGTTGAGATCGGCTCCGGTATGGTAGCCGAGGAAATACCAGTTCAGGAAGGGATTGGAGTCGAACCATGAGCCGACCCACTTCGAGGGCTGCATCGAGAAGGGGCCTTCCCGCTCCGTCTGCCCGCCAACTGGCGAGTCGAATTTCGGGGCGTCGCCGGGCTGCGTGAACATCGGCACCCAGCGCACCGGGCCAAAAGCCATCTCCATCGGCGGCTCTTCGAGGCTGAGATCGTATTGGCGGACCCGCCCGCTCCAGGGGTTGGCGCCCACATCCAGGTCGAACTCTCCCAATGGGTACCAGACATCGAAGAGATCGTACATATTGACGACAGACAGCGTGTCATCGTAAGCTGGCTGCCCCTGCTCGACGCGGAAATTGTGTGCGACGGTAAAAATCACCCGCCGGCTGGTGGCGTGTTTTCCAGGGACGAAGACTTCCACTCGATAACGCCCGGCTTTCGACCCGGCAGGCATCGAATGGTCTACCTGAACTTCTTTGTTATGATTGGTAGACCGGTACCAGATATTGTAGGACTGGCCTGTCGCCGGGTCTGGGCGTTGAAATCGTTTCCAACCGGCTTCCAATGCGGCCCGTTTTGCCGGGCTGCCGCCATCTTCGTAGGTCACGGCGAAATTTCGTGCATCATCGTTGGTTACGTAAATTACGGACATTTTTCCTCCTGAGGCATGAATGTAAGATTTCGCTATGATTTGAAAAATCCGACCAATTTCATGGCCATATTCAGGTCGCCAGCCAGCTTGACCTTGCCCTGCATAAAAGCAGTCATTCCATTGAGCTTGCCGGAAGCAATATCTTTGTAAATCTGGGAATCAGCGGTAAAGGTCATACTGGGAGCTGAGGTAGTTCCCGGTACGACGGTGCACTTACCGTCTTTGATCGTGATTACCCAGTCACTCGCCTCTGCACCGGTCAGGTGATATTGAATCACTGCATTCACACCGGCGGCCTTCTCGGGCAAGAAGTTGGCAGGCATCCGAGTCATCATTTCCTTGATTGAAATATCTGTCATCGTGATTACTCCTTTCGTGCGAGTTTGAATTAACAAGATTTTACACCACCCAAACGGTTTTGGTGGGGCATTCGGGACATAAAATCTGTCAGGGCTTATAAATGATGAAATTGTCAAATAATGCGTCTACCCCAGCCTCCACGATTTTGTTGCCAGCAACAAGCCCAACATCGCCCGCGCTGAAATCATCGTTTTGGACTTCGGCCAGTTTTTGACCATTGGCATATAGAGTAAGCGTTTCACCGATACAATCGGCGCGCAGGTGGTTGAATTGTTTATTCGACAGGATGATGCCCGCCGCGGCAGTCCCTTTTTGCAGCGTACTTTGTTCTCCTTTTTCCATTTTCAGGATCCCGAAGTAGCCATCTTCACCGATCACCAACGCGTAGTAATTCTTCGCGTCGAGATAACGGCAGGTCACGCCGAAAAAGCCATCTAATGGGCCGGCGGCGCGCGCCACGTCCACTTCGAGGCGAATATCGTCATAGTTGTCGTCACGAATGGTCCAAATGATAGCGCCCAGCAAATTATTATAGATACGATAACGACCGTTGGTATATTCGAAGCCAAAATCATCGCCGAGACTGGTGTACCACCCCTGGTCGCCTTCGAAATCGTCCTTGACCAGTAGTGTCAGCGCGGCTGTAGGAAAGAGTGTATTCGTCGGAGAGGGCGCGAGAGTTGGGGGAGTCGTGGCCGCGGGGGTCTGTGTTGCCGTGGGATCGGGCTGGGCCGTGGGTGAGACAGTATCCGCAGGCGGTGGAAGCGGGGTAGGCGGGATTGGCGTAGGTGTAACAACTGGCGGCGGGGCTGACTGGGTCAACGCGGCGATCACGGTGTGCACCGCGGCGGTGTAAGTTGGGCCAAGATTTTGGGTTGCCAACGGCTGGCTGTCAAACGAACAACCCGCCAAAATCGCAGCGCACGCGGCCGCGAAAAAGATGAAACCGGAACGTGCAATCATGCTAATCTCCTTTGTCACGATATATCAAGCTTTCCTCGCCACCCATATCTGCTCCCCACCCGGCCGGAAAGGCTGCCGGTCGAATGAGCCGTAAAGCGCTTCGATGTGGAAACCGCACAATTCGAGCAAATTATGAATTTCAAAACGGAAGCTGTAGCGCAGGGTCAATGGCGCATAGGATTTTTCAACCACGCGGTCGTTATCGTCCAGTTCTTCGAAGATGAAATATTGTTGGAGCGTCTGCGTTCCCTGGTCATACTGGCGAGTATCCCAAACGGTGATGCGCCGCCCTGTGTCGGGATGGATGAATTCCTGGACGAATTTCAACGCGGCTCCCAAAGGCGTCGCGTGAGCGGCCAGGATATCCAACCGGGGGTCGAAGATATTGAAAATCAGGCGGCCTTGATCGGCAAGGTGTTTGTGAATACAGGCGAGCGCCCGTTTTTGGTCGGGAACCGTCATGACGTGCATAAAAGCCCGGTAGGGGATAAAGATCAGCGAGAACTGCTGCTCCAACGAGAAATCGCGCATATCCCCCTCCACCAAGGTGACCCGTTTTTGGTCAGCATCGTCGAGATCAGCAAGCTTTTTGCGGGCTACCGCCAACATCGCCGGGGAGAGATCCACTCCGGTTACTTCGATCCCCGCCTGTGCCACCGGTAACAAAATACGCCCCGTTCCGCAGCCCAACTCGAGGACCGGCGAGCCGGCTTTACGGGCTTCCTCTACGTAAAAGTCCAAATCCCCAGGGGTGCCTGTCGAGTAATAATCGTAATAATAAGCTTCAACTGGACCGTAGTGTTCCATAAGCAGCTCCTGAAAATTGCCATTATGCTTGTAGTGACGACTTTAATCGTTCAAGGTTGTCAAACGACTAAAGTCGTTACTACGAACCCTAAATGGATTATTCGGGTTGTGTTTCCGCTTCGGGCGCTTCGTCCCCCTTCGGCTCCACTAATTGGTAGGGCAGGCGCGTGCTCAACCAAACCACCATCAAGCTTACGTTGTCAATGCTGATATCTGCCTCGGGGAACATATCCGTATAGGCTTTATACAAAGTCTCGTAATCTATACCCTTAGGCCATTTCGGGAGAAAACCCGGCAGCTTGGTACGATCGGCTTCGATGGGCAGGATTTCCCAGCCCTGGGCTTTCAACAAATCGTAAACCTGCTGGCGCAACTCGGCGTGAGCTTCAGCCCAGGCGGAAATCATCGCCGCTACCAATTCCGACGATTTTTCGAAAGCCTTGGCCATTGGAACAACTTTGAGCATGGCTGGCGCTCGATCGCCGTGTCGGAATCCGGGAACGCTGACGACTTTGCGGGTCATCTCATCCACCGGGGCGCGGAAAGATTCTGGCAGCTTCGGAAGCGCCTGGAGGGTCGAGCGGATCACGCTCAGGCGAAAATCTGGGCGCATGAAATTATTGAGTGATGCGAAGGGGGTAAAAGCAACTTTTGTGTCGTCCATAAGACTCCCATGGAATTATTCGGAAATGGTAAACTTGCGTTTATTATAATCCCGCTTGCGGGCCAGGTGGCACTCCAAAGGCAGGGATTCTCGGTTTTGTCCCCAGATAATATAATCTTTTGCCCCGTATTATCCGTATTTACGCTCAAGGTGTCGTAGATATAATGACAATGTATACACCGAACAAGGTGTAAACGACAAAAAGGGCCACTATACCTTACAGAAAGGAGATCAACATGGATTACCTGTTAGAATTTTTACTCGTCATTGGTCTTGGTGGGGCAATCGTACTCCTGCTCTTTTTCCTCTCAGGAATACGATATATTCCCAACAACCGGCTGGGGGTCGTCGAGAAACGCTTCAGTTTCGGTAAAGGTTCGGTAAAATCAGGGTTCATTGCCCTGAATGGCGAAGCCGGCTACCAGCCCCAGGTGCTGCGCGGCGGTTTGCATTACTTGATGCCAATCCAGTACGTTGTCCATATTGCACCTCTGGTGACGATCCCACAGGGCAAGGTGGGCTATGTTTTCGCTCGTGATGGTGCGCCATTGGCCCCTGACCAAACGTTAGCATCCAACGTTAATGCGAACAACTTCCAGGATGTGGAAGGCTTCCTGCGGTTTGGCGGGCAGCGAGGACCGCAACGCCGTATTCTGCGTGAAGGCACGTATGCCATCAACCTGATGCAGTTTGTCGTCATCACTGAAGAAAGGGTATTCAGCCTGCCGCTGAGCCGGGAGGATGCTGAGGTAGTCCGCAAGATGGCGGATGTCATCAATGAACGCAGAGGCTTCCGTCCAGTTATCATCAAGGATACCGATGACCTGGTAGGAATCGTCACCGTTCACGATGGCCCATCCCTGGCCCAAGGGGAAATCATCGCTCCTATCATGGGCGATGACCCGTCGTACCCGGAAACCTTTCACAACAACTTTCAGGATCCAGACCGCTTCCTCAGGGCTGGAGGCAACCGCGGCCGCCAGTTGCAAGTTCTCGTGGAAGGCACCTATTACATCAACCGGCTGTTTGCAACCGTCGAAATGATCTCTAAGACGACGATAGACGTCGGTATGGTGGGCGTCGTGGTCTCGTACACCGGTGGAACGGGTGCAGACCTGTCAGGGCTGGAATATCGTCATGGCGAGCTGGTGGAACGCGGCAAACGCGGCGTCTGGAGTGTGCCGCTGCTGCCCGGCAAATATGCCTTCAACACCTACGCCGGAAAAGTTATCTCTGTTCCGACAACCAACATCATCCTGAAATGGATCCGCACTGAGGTTGGCTCACACCGTTACGATGAGAACCTGACCGAAGTCTCACTCATCACAAAGGATGCATTCGAACCGTCGCTGCCCCTTTCGGTGGTCATCCACATTGACTACCAGAAAGCCCCGCTGGTTATCCAGCGCTTCGGGGACGTGAAGCGCCTGGTCGAGCAAACCCTCGACCCGATGGTTTCAGCGTACTTCAAGAACATCGGCCAGACCCGCACGCTGATCCAACTGCTCCAGGAGCGAAGCCAGATCCAGCAAATTGCCGGGCAAGAGATGAAAGAGAAGTTCGAGCACTATAACCTGCAATTGGAGGAAGTGCTCATCGGCACACCGACTTCGGCCAGCGATGATATGGCAATCGAGACAATCCTGACCCAGCTTCGCCAGCGGCAAATCGCTGTCGAGCAGATCGAGACCTACGCCCGCCAGGAGACGGCGGCTACCAAAGAGCGCGAGCTGCGCGAAGCCGAAGCACGCGCCGAACAGCAACGGAACATTACCGAGTCTGAGTTGAGTATTACCGTGCAGACCAACCAGGGCAAGGCCGAATACCAACGGGCGTTACAGCAAGCGGCGCAGATCCGCGCCCTCGCCCAGGCCGAAGCCGAAAAGACAGCCCGCGTAGGTATTGCCCAGGCGCTGGCAACCGAAGAGCAGGTACGCGCCTACGGCGGGCCGCAGTTCCAGGTCACACAGCAAGTGCTCAATCGCTTTGCCGAAGCGATCCAGCAATCGCGGGTGGATGTGGTGCCGCGTGTGGTCGTAGGCGGCGGGTCAAAGGATGGCGGCATATCCGGCGGCAACAGCATCATCGAGAGCCTCCTGGCGCTGCTGCTATCCGAGAAGCTCGGAGTCAGCCTGACCGATCAGGCAAATGCCCCTCGCTCACCCGAGGCTGAGACGCTGCGCAAGCAGATCTATGATAGTATGCAAAAATCCAAGCCAGCCGCGCCAGATACGTCCGCAAAGTAAACGATCCATCAATCACTTTCACCCTTATCGGATCACCAAAATAAAAATCCCCCTCCCCATGATAGGGAGGGGGATTTGCGTTATCAAAGCAAAGTGAAAGTGGTTATGGGGCAGGGTTGGCGAGGGTAACCTGCACGCCAACGTAGTCGAGTGAGAAAGTCACTGAGGTGACCGAGGCAACATCAATCACCCGCACACGGAAGTTGGCATTGGTCAACTCGCCTGCGGTCCAGGCACGACCCCAGAGGCCAGATAACGTGTAAGTTAACTCACCAGTCGTCATGTTTGCTGTTTGCTGGCAAGCTGTCCAGTTTGTGCCGCCATCCCAGGAAAGCTGTACACACATTCTTCGGGTAGCGGGGGCAACGCTGCTTACCTTGGCATCCAATCGCACAATGATGGAGGAAATGGTCGCGGCAGGCGAAATCGTGGGGATATTGAAGTTGTAGAAATTGTGCTTATCCTTGGCAATGGAAGTGCAGGAAGTGCTTGTATTTGTGCCACTGCTTGCATCGGTTGCGTAAGTGCTATCGTCATAATAAACCCGGGTTGGGTTGGTCTGAAAACCGTTATTATCACCGGCGTTGACGTTGACGGCTGCCTGAGCCGAGGGGCTGAAGTGTGTGATCTTGGCTCCGACATGAAAAGCAACAGCATCATTAGCGGGTACGCTGAGGTATGCGCGCTTGTTCGCGTCAACGATAATTCTTGTCCCTGTGCAGCCCTTGCCATCCGATGTCAACTCGCCGTGGATCACATCGCAATAAATTCCAGCCGCCATGTTGGTCTGGAAAACACGCGTTAGGGCAGCGCCTTCGTTATTGATTACCACAAACCCTCGGTCATTGCGTCCGAAAGCGATCTGGTTGCTGCCATTATTCCAGGTATTTGTCACACCCCAAAAACTCTGGGTGAAATCCTTGAAACCCACCATGCCCGCGATGGCTTTCCAGCGGTGTTCGCAAACCCAATTATTGGGGTTGATTGCGCTGTCGGCGGGGCAATTCGAGGTGTTGTCAGCGTTCCAGACATTGCTAGTGTGGCCGGCCGCATCCGAGGGAGGAGTCTCGTCGAAGCTGCCCGTGGGGAAATCGTAACTCGACATCACTTTGGGATAGCCATAGGGGTAAGCCAGCATAAATACGTTGGCAAGCTTATATTTTGCCGTGTCTTTATAGGTGAGATAAGTCTCCGGGTGGTGAATATCGTCGTGGTTGACGACAAATGTCACCGCCTGATCGCTCGGCAGGAGTGACCAGGCCTCGCCAAACGCGGTGGGAGTAAGGAAGGATTTGATCGTGCTATTACGGAAAATGTAGCTCATATCTCCTTCCGCCTTGAACTCTTTCACATCCGCGATCGCGTTATATTGCCATTTTGTGATTTGTTCAGTGCCGTTACGATCTATCACTTCCTGATAGAAATACGGCGCGCCGCCGCCAAATGCCGCTGGACGATTATCAACCATCGCAATGATCGCCTGGATATCGGCAGGCTCCATGTGCTTTGCGGCATCAATGCGAAAACCTCCCACGCCAATGCTCACCAGGTAATCGAGATACGCAGCCAGGCGTTCCCGGACATAATTATTATCAGTTTTCAAGTCAGACAGGTTGACCAACTCGCAATTTCGAACCTGCCACGCGTCGTTGTTATAGGCGCTGTCGGGGATGTTATTAGGCGTGGTGCCGCCTCCGCCTGGATTGGTACCGCAATAATGGAAATCACTGGGGCCAAAACCGCACGCCACGCCGCCACACATCTGGTTGCCAGGTCCAAGGTTGGGGAAGTGAAGACCATTGGCCCAGCTCAGGTAATTGGCAGGGTCCGTGTTATTATTGGGATCATTCGCACTATAAAATGGATCATAACTCGCGCCATTGTAGCCAACCACGCCAACTGGGCTACCCGAAACACCTGTCATGTGATTGACAACGGCATCCACATAAATCTGAACCCCAACCGCGTAGCAGCGATTGACCATATCCTGGAATTCTGCCAATGTGCCGCTGCGGCTGTTGATTTGATAACTCACGGGCTGATAGCGCAGCCACCAGGGATAAACGCCTCCCGTTTGAGCCCAAGCGTGATCATTGGGCGGAGAGACTTGCACGGCTGCATACCCCTTGGGGCCGAGCACCATCTCGCATTCTTTCGCAACATCCGTCCATTTCCACTCCCACAAATGAACGATGACCGTACGCGCCGGGTAAACGACATTGATTTGTGAATCGCCCGTTACCCCTTGGGATTCTTCTGCCCCAGTGGGGCCATCATCCGTGACAGGAGCAGCCAGGATGGTTTGTGGACTCAGCAAGCTGATGCAGATGAGTAGCGCAAATAATTTCAGAAGAAGGTTCTTGCGTTTTTTGGACTGGGCATTCTGGTCGTACATATTCATTCTCCTCATTTTGGCTTTCTGAATTTGTGTTCTTCGGCGCCGCGCCGACCTTACAATGCTGTAAGGTCGGCGGAGGCATTATACCCGATCAAATTGAATCGCAGAAGAATCCACGACGGCCGGACGGCTGCACTGTTATAGCAAATCTCTCTCGTGCAGCTCTCGTTTTTGTGGCCCGTTTGTCACCCAAATGGGTAGACAGATGACCGATATTGACTTATGATGATGGGGTGCAAAGCTGGAGGCCCACATGCGGATCATCATAACCGGCGGTACAGGCTTGATCGGGCGCGCGCTGGCAGAGTCGCTGGCGGCGGACGAGCACGAGGTTATCCTCTTGAGCCGCGATCCGCGCCGGGTCGCAGCGCCCCCCAGGGTGCAGGTGACCGCATGGGATGGCGTTTCAGCTAACGGGTGGGGGTCATTAGCCGATGGCGCAGGAGCGATCATCAATCTGGCCGGCGAGAGTATCGCTGGCGACAGTTTGCTCTCGATCCGGTGGACGCCGGAACGTAAACAGCGCATATTACACAGCCGCCAGAGCGCCGGCGCAGCCGTGGTTGAAGCTGTGCGCACTGCACAACCCAAACCAAAAGTTATCTTGCAAGTTTCGGCGGTGGGTTACTACGGGCCGCGTGTTGATAGCCAGGTTGACGAAAGCGCACCGCCGGGAACCGATTTTCTGGCGCAAGTTTGCCAGGTATGGGAAGCCTCGACTCAAATGGTCGAGACGGTGGGCGTCCGGCGAGTGGTAACTCGCATCGGGATTGTGCTCAGCGCCGGCGGGGGCGCGCTGCCCCGCCAGTTGCTCCCCTTCCGGCTGTTCGCCGGAGGCCCAATCGGCAGCGGAAAACAGGGATACCCCTGGATTCACCTGGCCGATGTGGTTGGCGCAATGCGCTTCCTGATAGAGAATCCCGCGGAGAGTGGCGTCTACAACCTCTGCGCGCCAGATCCTCTCACCAATGCAGCTTTCGGACGAGCCGCTGCCCGCGTTATGCGCCGTCCATACTGGATACCTGTCCCGGCAGTGGTTTTCCGCCTGGCTTTCGGTGAAGCTGCCACCATCCTGCTCGATGGACAGATGGCTTATCCCAAGCGTTTGCTGGAAGCCGGTTATGTGTTCTGCTTCCCACAAGCTGGGGAAGCCCTAAAAGACATTCTCACCCCAAGGAGATAACCCAGATGAAGGTTGGCATTATAGGCAGCGGATTCGTTGGCGCAACTGCCGCGTATGCGCTGGTGATGCGCGGCGTATGCCGCGAAGTACTGTTGGTTGATGTAAACAAAACCCGCGCCGCCGCGGAAGCTGACGATATTCTGCACGCTGTGCCATTTGCCCACCCCATGACGGTGAGCGCCGGGGATTACACCGACCTTGCCGGTAGCCGGGTGGTGATCATCACTGCGGGGGTCAGCCAAAAACCCGGCGAGACGCGCCTGCAATTACTTGAGCGGAATGCTGCCATTTTCCACCAGGTCATTCCCGCGGTGCTGGGCAACGCGCCCGAAGCGATCTTGCTCGTTGCCACCAATCCGGTAGATGTGATGACCCATCTGGCGGCGCGCGAGGCATCCTCGATTGGAGTCCCCTCCAGCCGGGTGATCGGATCGGGCACCACACTCGATACAGCCCGCTTCCGGGCGATTCTGGGCCGCAAGCTGGGAATCGACTCTCAATATATCCATGCCTACGTTCTCGGCGAACACGGTGATTCGGAAGTGCTCACCTGGTCTTCGATCACCGTGGCCGGTATCCCACTGGATGAATTTTGCGGGATGCAGAAAATCTCGATCTGCGCCGATGATCGGGAAGAGATCGAGCAAATGGTTCGCCAGGCAGCCTATCAGATCATTGCAGGCAAGGGGGCAACTTACTATGGCATTGGCAGTGCGCTGGCGCGCATTACCGAGGTCATCCTGCGTGACCAGCGCGCGATTTTGACGGTGTGTACACCTGTGACCGAGATCGTGGGGGTCAAAGATGTGACGATTGCCCTGCCGAACCTGATGGGCGGAACAGGTATCCTGACAACCTTGCAGCCATCGCTCGACGAGCAGGAGGCAGCCGCCTTGCACTCCAGCGCCATTATCGTGCGAGATGCGATCACCTCTATCGAAGGAGCCAATCAATGATCGAGCCACTCATTTCCTTGGGGCAAACCAATGTCGCCATCCCCCCGATGGGCCTGGGCACCTGGCAATGGGGAGATCGCATATTTTGGAGTTACGGTAAAACCCATTCGGAAAGCAACTTGCAGCCTGCTTTCAATTATGCGCTGGAACAGGGTATCAATTTTTTCGATACCGCCGAAGTTTACGGTCAGGGGCAATCCGAACGACTGCTAGGAAAATGCATCCAAGCTGCCGGAAAACCGGTGGTGGTAGCGACAAAATTTTTTCCCTTTCCCTGGCGGCTGTTGCGGAGCAATCTGAGGAGTGCGCTGCGCGCCAGTCTCGGTCGGTTGGGGTTGAAGCAGGTAGACCTTTATCAAATTCACTGGCCCTTCTTGCCCGTCCCAGTAGAAGCCTGGGCCGAAGCACTGGCCGATGCCTGCCAGGATGGTCTGGTGCGGGCTGTAGGCGTCTCGAATTACAACGAGAAACAATTGCGCCGCTCGTATAGTGTATTGTCTCGGCGGGAAGTCAAACTGGCATCTAACCAGATTTCTTACAGTTTGCTCGACCGAGCCATCGAGAAAAACGGAATGTTGAAGCTCTGCCAGGAATTGGGTGTAACAGTTATCGCCTACAGCCCGTTAGCTAAAGGGATGCTGTCTGGTAAATATACGCCGGAGAATCCGCCGCCTGGGATGCGTAACCGTCTTTACAACGCCGCTTACCTGGCGAAAATCCAGCCGCTGGTTCGACTGCTGCGCGAGATCGGGCTGGCGCACGGCGGCAAGTTACCATCACAGGTGGCTCTGAACTGGGTTATTTGCAAAGGCGCTGTTCCAATCCCGGGTGTCAAGAACATTCAGCAAGCACAGGACAACGTTAACGCCTTAGGATGGCGGCTTACCCCAGAAGAAGTGACAACTCTCGACCAGGCCAGTGACGAAATCTGACACAAACCATGATAAGATTCAAAACACGTCTAGCCACTTGGAGAAACTTATGGTAACCATCGAGCAGATTGACCCGCGAAACAAGGCCCAGGCAAAACGCTTTATTCGTATTCACTTTAAACTCTACGAAAATTGCCCACAATGGGTACCTCCGCTCTTGACCGACTGCGAGACCCAAATCCACCCGGATAAGCACCCCTACTTCGAACATTCTGAGGCGGCTTTATTCATCGCATCGAAGGATGGGCAAGATGTTGGCCGTGTTGCAGTTCATGAAAATAGACCTTTCAATAAATACCACAACACCCGCAAGGCAAATTTCTATCTTTTCGATAGCATTGACGATCAAGAAGTCGCTAACAAATTATTCGAACGGGCATTAGAATGGGCAAAGGCCAGGAATCTGGACACGCTGATTGGGCCAAAGGGATTTGCTGCTCTCGATGGTTATGGCATCCTCGTCGAGGGATACCAGCACCGCCAGATGATGAACATGATGAATTACAACTACGATTATTACCCGCGGTTGTTAGAAAATGCCGGGTTCTCGAAAGAAGTTGACTTTGTATCGTGTTATATCCAGAAAGACAGCTATAAGATCGAAGAACGCATCCACCGCATCGCCCAGCGTGTCGAAGAGCGCGGCAAGTTGAAAGTCATTCGTTTTCAGAGCAAAAAGCATATGCTCTCCTATGCGAGACAACTTGGCGAGGCTTACAATAAAACCTTTATCAACAACTGGGAATATTACCCATTCACCGAGCGAGAAATTAAATTCGTGGTGGATAATGTCATGCTGGTCGCCGATTACCGGCTGATCAAGATGATCACGCATCAGGATAACGTAGTTGGCTTCCTGCTGGCCTTCCCCGACATTTCGAAAGCCATGCAGCGCGCCAAAGGTCGGTTGTTGCCCTTTGGATTGGTAGACATGATGTTGGAATTGAAACGCACCGATTGGGTTTCGTTGAATGGAACCGGGATATTACCGGAATTCCAGGGGGTGGGCGGAAACGCATTGATGTATGCCGAAATGGAGCATACCGTAAATACCCATAATTTCAACTTCGTTCACGCTGAACTGACTCAGGTCGCTGAAACTGCGGTGCAAATGCGTCGAGATTTGGAAAATCTAGGAGGCAAGCCCTACAAGAATCACCGGGTTTACCGTAAATCCGTGTAATTGCCGCAAGGCAGATTACATTTTATTCCCGAAGACTCCTCAGCCCCAGGGGACGGCTTCGGGATTTTTTACTCTAATCTGTCCGTAATATCCTCGACATTCGGAGAACTGCATGATCCAGGTAAAATCAAACGACTCTGCCAGCTCTGCGCAGCAAAGCACCCTCAATGAGTGCCGTTTTGCATCCGCAGTTCTGGACACCACCCCTGCCTTTGTTACTGTCATTGATGCCGAGGGGAGAGTCGTCTTTTTTAATCATTCTTGCGAACAGCTTACAGGTTATACAGCGGATGAGGTTCGTGGCAAATATGTTTGGGAGTTGGCTTGCAAGCCAGATGATGTCGAACCAATCAAGCAAGCCTTCCAGAATATTTCTGGCGGGCAATATCCGACAACTTACGAAAGTTTTTGGGTCACAAAAAAAGGTCACCGCCGACAGATTAGCTGGAAAAACACCGTTCTCCTGGATGCCAAGCAGCAAATCGAATACATCATTGGTACAGGGGTGGATATAACGGATGATCAGGACAATATTATCGCTCTCACTGAAAGCGAGGCCAAATACCGGGCGATGTTCGACGCAGCACCGGAAGCCATCTTCGTCGAAACGATCGAGGGCCATATCCTTGACTGCAATGAGGCTGCCTGCCAAATGTTTGGCTACACCCACGAGGAACTGGTACACCTCTCCGTCGAAGACCTCGTCCCGGACGAAATTAAAGCATCTCTACCCGGTCTCATCACAGAAGAGCTGACGACTGGCGGGTTATTCATCGAGGCCTACAACAAACGAAAAAACGGCGAGAGCTTCCCATGCCAGGTCAGCACGCGGCTGGCAACTGTCAATCAAACCCAGGTGGTCATCGTTCACATTCGTGATCTAACCGAACGCGAAGCTATGATCCAGGCGCTGCGCGACAGTGAAAGCCGCTTCCGCCGGATGGCCGACAACATTCAAAACGGCCTGACCATCGTCGAACAGGGTCGCATTGTTTATGTCAACAATCGCCTGTGTGAAATCTTCAGCAGAGATCAGGCAACCATGATGAATGCAGCCAGCATCGAGGATTTCATTGTTCCGGAAGAAAAAGCCAATTTGGCGCAAATCACCGACACCGCCCGGACCGAAGGCAAAACAATTGACGAGAGCGAATATTGGATCATCCGGCCTGATGGTAAGCGGCGGTGTATTCGCAACCGTTATAGCGATGTGCGCGAGAATACTAAAGTCGTCAGCCAATTCATAGTCACCTCCGATATCACCGAACAAAAATATGCCGAGGAAGCACTGCGCCGTCAGGCTTTGACCTTCGAGAACATGTTTGACGCGGTACTCCTGACCAATGCCGATGGCAAGATCATAGATTGCAATCCAGCTTGCCTGCGCGTTTTCGGCTATTCAAGAGAAGAATTATTGGGACAATCTCCCTCGATCATTCATCTGCCATCCGATAGGCCTGGCCTACAGGAGAAAATCCAATGGGGCATCCTCAAAGATCGGCGCTGGGTTGATGAAGTAAAGTTTGTTCGCAAGGATGGCACACAAGGCTACCTGGATATCGTCGTTGTGCCGGTCAGCGACGAGCAAGGCAATTACGTTACCACTTTAGGCGTCAACCGCGACATCACTGCCCGCAAAGAAGCCGAACAAGCGCTCATGCGCCACGATGCAATCCTGGAAGCCATCAGTTTTGCCGCAGAACAATTCATTGGAGAGGCAGCCTGGAATATCCACATCCAGAGGGTAATTGCCCGGCTTGGAAAAGCCGCCCAGGTCAGCCGGGTTTATTTATTCGAAAACCATTTGGCCAGCAATGGGCAATTGATGTGCAGTCAAAGGTACGAATGGGTTGCCGAGGGGATTTCTGTTCAAATTGACAATAAGGAACTGCAATCACTTCCCTACCGAGAAGGCGGACTCGAACGATGGGCGCGGGAATTGCAAGACAACCGTAACATCTCCGGTCATGTCTACGATTTTCCTGAAACCGAGCGGACAGTGCTGGAACCGCAAGGGATCTACTCCATCTTAGTGGTTCCGATCTTCGCCGGCCAGGAATGGTGGGGCTTTATCGGTTTCGATGAATGTACAAACCAGCGAGACTGGTCACCCGCCGAGATGGATGCCCTGCGCACTGCCGCCGGTATTCTGGGAGCAGCAATATTGAGCAGCCGTAACAAGCAAGTCCGTCAGGCAACTCTCGAAATCTCAGAAGCAGCTCACTCTGCCCAAACCCTGGATGAGATCTTCTACGCCATTCATACCGCCATCAGTCAACTGATGCCGGCTGACAACTTCTACATTGCCCTTTACGACGAAGATGATGACCTGTTGAGCTTCCCCTATTTCGTAGACCAGTTCGATGAGCCTACCGCCCCCGGAAGACCCGGCAATGGCCTGACAGAATATGTGCTTCGCACAGGCCAACCGCTGCTCGCCTCACCCGAAGTGTTTACCAGGCTGGTTATGCAGGGCGAAGTCAAGGAAATTGGATCGCCGTCCATTGACTGGCTGGGGGTGCCCCTCAAGGCAGATGAGAAAACCGTTGGCGTTTTGGTCGTCCAAAGTTATACAGAAGGCATCCGCTTTAGCGAGACAGATAAAGATATTTTGATGTTCGTTTCCACTCAGGTAGCGATGGCAATCGAGCGGAAACGCGCCGAAAACGCGTTGCAGCGCCAGCTCAAAGAATTAACCGTTCTGCACAACCTGGCGCTTGCCGGGACAAACGCCGCCAGTGAAAATGATCTCATCGAACAGGTGACTGACATCATCGGGAATACTTTCTTTCCCGACAATTTTGGTCTTCTGCTGCTCGATGAAAGCGCTCAGGTTCTCAGGTTTCACCCTTCATATCGAGAGATCACCCCCGAATTCCTGGGATATACCATCCCGATTGGGAGCGGCATCACCGGGCGCGTGGCGGCCACCGGTCAGCCAATCCGCATCACCAACGCGACGACCTCCGCTGATTATTTTGGGTTGTTCTTTACCGCAAAATCCGAATTGTGCGTGCCGATCAAGCTTGGCGAGCGGGTTATTGGCGTGATCAATGCTGAAAGCGCCAAAATCAATAATTTCACTGAAGATGACCAACGGCTGCTGGTCACCCTGGCGGGCCAGATTGCAATCTCCATCGAGCGCAGACGCATGGAAGAAGCGCGCCGTACCAGCGAACAGCATTATCGCACCCTGGTCGAGACATCTCCCGACGCCGTCATGCTCACCCAGCTCGACGGGACGATCTTGCTTTGCAACCAACAAACTGCCAAATTGAATGGGGTGGATGCCGTTGATGCGATAATCGGACTTAATGCCTTTGATTTGATCATACCCGAAGAGCGCGAAAGCGCCAAAGCCGCCATTAACCAAAGACTGTATACCTACGAAGTCCACAACTCTGAATACACCGTGCTCCGAAGCGATGGCAGCAGCTTTCTCATGGAAATGAGTATCCGAGCCATACCCGATGCGCACGGCCAGCCAAACGCACTGCTGGGTGTTGGTCGTGACATCACTGCCAGAAAACAGCGCGAACGCGAGCGCGAAGCCATCCTTGCATTTGCTGCTTCTATCCGGGCCGCTCAAACCCGCCAGGAAACGGTCAGCGCCGTTCTCGAAAACGCGCTCCAGCTTCTCGATGCCCAGGGGACAGCCCTGATTAACACTGATGCCTCGGGGCAATTGACCTACATCGAATCGGCGCGCGGGGTGTGGGTGCGCACCAGCGGCTCGCCGTTGACAAACCCTAAAACCAGTCAGATGGTCGTTGATACCGGCCAGGCATTCCTCAGCAACTCTGCCCAAAACGATACCCCCATGCCATTATCACTCGTCCGGTCGGCGGCCTGTATCCCGTTGATGGCGCAGGGATTGACCTTGGGCGTCCTTTGGGTCGGCCGGGCTGCGCCGATTTCCGGCGACGACATCCGCCTGCTCACCGCCATCGGTGACATTGCCGCCAATGCCATTTACCGGGCCACCCTCCACGAGCAGACTCAGCGCCGGGTTAACCGTCTGGCGGCGCTGCGCACGGTAGATATGGCGATCAACTCCAGCCTCGACCTGCAAGTGGCGCTTAACGTTTTGCTCGATCAACTAACGCTCCAACTCAACGTGGATGCGTGTGACGTGCTGCTCTTCAATCCATTCATCCAATGCCTGGAATATTCAGCCAGCCGCGGCTTCAGGACTTATGGCATCACCCGGGCGCGCATCAAACTCGGCGAGGGCATCACCGGCCGGGCGGCGCTCGAACGCCACGGGGTCAGGATTCCCAATCTCTTCGAGGCTCCCGGCGAATTTATCCAGCAGCGCGGGCTGGCAGGCGAGTCCTTTGTCGCCTATTACGCTGTTCCGTTGATCGCCAAAGGCCAGCTCAAAGGAATGCTGGAATTATTCCACCGCTCCCCGCTCAATTCGGACGCCGAATGGCTTAATTTCCTCGAAACCCTGGGGGGGCAGGCTGCTATCGCCATAGACAACGCCACCCTCTTCAACGACTTGCAGCGCTCCAACATCGAGCTGGAGCTGGCTTACGACACCACCCTCGAAGGCTGGATCAAAATGCTCGACCTGCGTGACCAGGAAACTGAAGGCCACACCAAACGGGTGACGGAGTCGACGTTGGTGCTGGCGCGGGCCATCGGGATACCCGAAAACGAGCTGATCAACGTCCGTCGTGGGTCGCTGCTCCACGATATCGGTAAAATGGCAATCCCAGATGGGATCCTCAGAAAGCCGTACGATTTGACCGGCGAAGAGTGGGAAACGATGCGCAAGCATCCCACTTATGCCTATGATTTGTTGTGGCCGATCACCTATTTGCGCCCATCGTTGGATATTCCTTACTGCCACCACGAGAAATGGGATGGCAGCGGCTACCCGCGTGGCCTGAAGGGAGAGCAAATCCCATTGGTGGCGCGGGTCTTCTCGGTGATAGACGTATGGGACGCGCTGCGCAACGACCGGCCTTACCGAAAAGGCTGGCCAATGGAGAAGATCAAGACATACCTCCAGAGCCAGGCGGGGCGTTTCTTCGATCCGCAGGTCGTTCAAACTTTCATGCGTCTTCTGGAAAATTCCGAAATCTGAAAGGGAAAAGTATCAGATCATTCTCATTACAAACGGCATAACCCGTGAAAAATCGCGCATGGTATAATCACGGCGCTTTTACACCAAGCCGACAAGACATCGTTGGCCCATTCAAACGTGGAGTCACCGCATGAAACTGCACGAATACCAATCTAAACAGATATTCGCCAAGTATGGCGTCCCGATCCCCAAGGGGCGGGTAGCGGCTACCGCAAGAGAGGCGAGACAAATCGCCGAAGAACTGGGTGGCCGCGTTGTTATTAAATCGCAAGTATTGGTGGGCGGGCGCGGCAAAGCCGGGGGCATCAAGCTTGCCAAAACCCCGCAGGAAGCCGAGGAACTGGCCACACACATCCTGGCTATGGAAATCAAAGGGCTGCCAGTGCGAAAAGTGCTGGTTGATGAAGCCGCCAACATCGAAAAAGAAATCTACCTCGGCATCACCAACGATCGGGCAGCACGCAAGCCCGTGATGATGTGCTCCGCCGCCGGCGGCGTCGAAATCGAAGAAGTCGCCCGCCTGACCCCGGAGAAAATCATCAAAGTACATATTGATCCGCTCCTGGGGTTACGCGACTACCAGGCGCGCGACATCGCCGCCAGCATTGACCTGCCGCGCGAACACTGGAGAGCATTTCTCCAGATCGCGATGGGACTTTGGAAAGCTTATCAGGAGTGCGACGCCACCCTGGCTGAGATCAACCCGCTGGTCATTACCGGCAGCAACCAACTGATTGCCGTAGATGGCAAGATGTTGATTGATGACAATGCTCTCTTCCGTCACACCGATCTTGCGGAGATGCGCGACCTCGACGTAGAAGCTCCGTCCGAGATCGAGGCCCGCAAGTATGGGCTATCGTTCATCAAGCTGGATGGCAACATTGGCTGCATGGTCAACGGCGCCGGGCTGGCGATGACTTCGATGGACATCATCAAATTATTCGGCGGCGAACCCGCTAATTTTCTCGACATCGGCGGCGGCGCTGGGGCCGATAAAGTGTCGGCGGCAATGCGAATTATCCTCTCCGACCCGAATGTGAAAGCCATTTTGTTCAACATCTTCGGCGGCATCACCCGATGTGATGAAGTAGCCAAAGGTATCCTCATCGCAATGGACGAGGTCAAACCCAAGGTTCCGATGGTCGTGCGCCTGGTGGGAACCAACGCTGAAGAAGGCCGACAACTACTGGCGAACGCTAACATGATAACCGCTGAAACATTGGCCGACGCTGCCCAAAAAGCCGTGGCCGCTGCGAAGGGAGGCTGATTCCCATGAGTATCCTGATTAATAAAAACACCCGCCTGGTGGTGCAGGGCATCACTGGTAACGAGGGCCTTTTCCATACCCAGCAAATGATGGCTTACGGAACGAACGTCGTAGCCGGAGTCACCCCCAGCAAAGGCGGTGAGTGGGTGCTGGACGGGAAAATCCCGGTGTTCGACTCTGTGAAAATCGCTGTCGAAGCGACCGGCGCAAACACGAGCGTCATTTTCGTCCCGGCGCGCTTCTCAGCCGATGCAATCTTCGAAGCAGCCGACTCGGGCGTCTCGTTTATCGTCTGTATCACCGAGGGCGTTCCCGTGCAGGATATGATGCGTGTGCGCAACTACCTGGATCAGAAAAAGGTGCGCCTGCTCGGCCCTAACTGCCCGGGATTGATCACCCCCGGCGAGTGCAAAGTGGGCATCATCCCCGGCAATATTTCCATCCCCGGCAATGTGGGCGTCGTCTCCCGCTCGGGCACCCTGACCTACGAAGTCGTTTACGCCCTCAAGCTGTTGGGATTGGGCGTCTCCACCTGCGTCGGCATTGGCGGCGACCCCATTAATGGGACGAATTTCATTGACTGCCTGGGTATGTTCGAAGCCGACCCGAAAACCGAGAAAGTCGTCATGATCGGCGAGATCGGCGGCACCGACGAGGAAAAGGCGGCCGAATTTATTTCCAACCGGATGACCAAACCGGTGGTCAGCTTCATCGCCGGACAAACCGCCCCTCCCGGCAAGCGAATGGGCCACGCCGGCGCGATCGTCGAAGGCGGCTCCGGACTGGCAGCCGACAAAGTCAAAGCGCTCCAGGATGCCGGAGTCAAGGTTGCCAAGCACCCCGAAGAAATCCCCTTGCTGTTGAAATAACCTATCTGGCGAGAGTCAATACGACTGTCGCGTTTCTAAGGAGAGAGACCTCACAGGTTTTTGAAACCTGTGAGGTCTTGATTTTTGGCGTCAATTTCAGGGTTGCCAGATCAGAATGATTAGGCTATAATCTGCCCGCATTGAACGGGGCGTAGCGCAGTCCGGCTAGCGCGCTTGCATGGGGTGCAAGAGGTCCCGGGTTCAACTCCCGGCGCCCCGAC
>DYIZ01000214.1 GCA_020723385.1 Candidatus Aquidulcis sp. | reverse complement strand
GGTGGAGCTTTAAGCATACTATGAGTCAACCACTATTTTTGTCCGGTAGCAAATCCAATACACCAGAAAGCCGGCTATCAGGCTAAAACTGGATATCGTCAAGGCAGAATCGTACCAGAACTTTTCAGGGAACAGGTGGATCAAAGTATCGAAAAATCCAAACATCCAGTTCCCGGCAGCAAAGAACACCTGATAAAAAAGGACAAACCAGCTTTGCCTGGCCACAATCGCGGCCAGACTGATTCCTGCCACAATGCCAACTGTAAGCGCGCCGCCTGATCGGAGACCAAAGGCAAAAGCCAGGCGGTTTTCTTTGCGCCAGGCCAGTCCCACACCGCTGAACATTATCAAAACCAGCCCAATCTGCCACACTCGCCAGGCTGCTTGGTAGACATTCTGTACATCCTGCATATGTTTAAGCTCGCGGGCATTGTAGAGCGGGGTGCCATTGTGGTTTTGCTCAACCAAATCCGCCAGTGGCTGACTCTGGGTGACAAACTGGAGGCTGGCAGCCGCGTGGATCAAACGCTGGTCGCCAGCAAAGCCAAAAGAATCTTCAGGAAAGTCGGGTCTACCGTACTCGAACGCCAGGTATGGCTCGGTTGCTATTAGGTGCATAGCCCCAAGAATAATTACAACCGGTATCAATAGCATGAGGAATATTTCGAGAATTTGAGGAAGAAGTTTAGACATGAGCTTTACTGATCCTCTTCATCAGCCATGAAACGATCTGGTCCAGTTTCAAAAATGCGCAGGCAGACGTGGGTTCATAAACTCGTTACAGACAGTTCAACTTACCAGACGGGCTTGGTACTTCGATGGATTGTTGCCGCCGGCGAGGTTGATCGCCCGTATCAAAACCTGGTGATCAGTCAATTCGGGGTTGTACACCACTTCAGCCCACTGGCGAACGTGATCAGCTTCGGCACTTACAACTCCGGGTAAAGCCAATAAATTGTTGCAAATGAGCGATTCACAACCAGCACAACCCATACCCGAGACGTGAAATTGAGCAAAGCTAAGAACCTGGCGCTCTTCGTGGGGTAGATCCTTTTTGAACGGATCGAGTGCGTTAAAAGGGCACGGTTTTTTCGCAATTGCCTGGGTCATTTTCGTCTCCTTCACGCCGGCGCGCCGCACTGTGGGCAGTGCGTCCAATCAGCTTGCAAACCAGCGCCGCAGTGAGAGCAATAACGGGCCGGCGCGGACGCTGGCTGGCTGGGTTGGGTGAGTGTGCTGTTCCCTGCAGGCGGTGAGTTTTGCAACAGGGGCACTGGTTGATTCTGAGTCGGTTGAAGACCACTCGTTCCGCCCAGCAGGGCAACCACCAACAGGATGGGAAGGCCAATCACCACCAGCATGACTAACAATCCCACCCCAAACATCAGTCCACCTCCGAGCATCATAGCAGTATCCTCCTGGCGGCAGTAGCCGCAAATCGCCATTCGAGTAATCGACGCGTATTATCTTTCTAAAGTAAATTTTACGGCAAAAGCGGATGATGCGGGAGCGTCGTTAGGCGGGTTCGAGGATAAGCATTTTGGCGTATTCAAGTCCATGTTACAATCTCCACACAACCAATGACCTCTGTCAGCGCCTTTTTCGCGCTCAACTACGATATCATCCTGTTTGTCTATGGGTTGGTGTTCTTCGTGCTGGGGCTGGTGATTGCCCTTCAATCGCGGCGCTATTCACGGCTCGATTTGGCGCGCAGTCTGTCCTGGCTGGCGGCCTTCGGCATCACCCACGGTTTGCATGAATGGGGCGACTTATTCATCCCACTCCAGGCTCAGTACCTGAGCGACCCTGCCGTTCAATTACTGAATGTTGTTCAACTCTTGCTATTGGGTATCTCATTTGCCTGCCTGTTCGAGTTTGGCGTGGCGTTGCTGCGGCCATTGGGGAGAGCGCGCTGGCTGCATGGGATTTCAGTCGGGTTGCTAATGCTCTGGCTGATTTGCAGTTTTACCTTAGTCTTACAACTCTCACCCGATTTCGACGTGTGGCATCATTCCGTCAATGCCCTGGCGCGTTACTTCATCGGGTTTCCCGGGGGGCTGCTGGCTGCCTATGGGTTGGGACAGCAGACTTTACGACGAATTGCCCCACTCAATGTCCCGCACATTGTCACAACGCTGCGCATTGCCGGGATTGCCCTGGGGTTGTATGCGCTCTTCGGAGGGTTGATCCCGCCCCCGGTTCCATTTTTTCCGGCCAATTATCTGAATACAACCACCTTTACACAGGTTCTCGGCATTCCGCCACTCGTCTTTCGATCCTTCATCGGGGTTATTTTGGCCGTCACCATCATCCGCGCTCTGGAAGTTTTCGAGGTCGAGACGGACCGTATGATCGAGACTATGGAGCAGCAGCAGCTTCTCGTTACCGAACGTGAGCGTATTGCCCGCGAGCTGCACGATGGCGTCATCCAAAAGGTGTACACTGCCGGATTGTTGGTCGGTTCAGCGGAGAAGCTAGCCGAACCGAAAAGCACCCTGGCGATCAGGCTGAACAAAGCCCAGGCCGCCCTCGAAGACGCCATCGCGGACCTGCGTCACAGCCTGGGCGAGCTGCACGCCGTTCAAGCTGGTGGGTCGCTTGGTGAAGGGTTACGCCAGCTCGCCCAGGATCCCCGGTTTAGCTCGCTGGTGACTATATCGCTCGATCTTGAATTTCCTCAAAACGAGATGCTCTCCCCTGACCGCACTATGCATGTGCTGGCGATCCTCCAGGAGGCGCTGTCCAATGTCGTGCGCCATGCCTATGCGCGGCAGGTAAATATTCGCGCCAGCCTGGACGACGGAAAGCTCAAATTGGTCGTTCAAGACGACGGGATCGGGCTGCCGCCAAATTTCGAGGCCAGTTATGGCGTCCGCAACATGCGCGACCGGGCGCGGCTGCTCGACGGAAGTTTGGAAATCGTCAACCCTGGGGGTAAAGGCACCCGCGTGTTGCTCGACATCCCCTGGAGCGATGAGCCATGAGAAAAATCCGCGTGCTGTTGGTGGATGACCACGAAATTGTGCGCCTGGGGCTGATGACGCTCATCAACGACCAGCCCGAGATGGAAGTCGTTGGCGAAGCTGGGACCGCGGGCGAGGCGGTGCGCGCCGTAGAGCGCCTGCGCCCCGACGTGGCGCTGATGGACGTGCGCATCCCCGGTGAAGGGGGGATTGACGCCACCCGGCAGATTTCCAGCCGATTCCCGGAGACCAAAGTGGTGATGCTGACCTCGTTCGCCGATGACGAATTGGTGGTGAGCGCCATCCGCGCCGGGGCGATGGGGTACGTGCTCAAGCAGGTACACACCGACGAGTTACTGCGCGCCATCGTCTCCGCGGCGCGTGGCGAAGCCATGCTCGACCCGGCGACTACCGCCCGCTTGTTGGCGCGCGTGCGCGAGACCGAGCGCAAGGCTGAAGAAGACGCCTTTCGACTGCTCTCTGACCGCGAGATGGGTGTTTTAGGGGAGGTGGCGCGCGGCAAAACTAACGCCGAAATTGCTCGGGTGCTCAACCTGAGCGAGAAAACCGTGCGCAATTACGTCAGCACAATCCTCGAAAAGCTGCACCTGTCGAATCGCGTCGAGCTGGCAACCTACGCAGTTGAACATCATCTGTTCGAGCGGATGGGGCGTGAATAAACATGACACCTCCCGAATTTAATGTGCGGAAGGTGCATCGCTAAAACTTACTCCCTTTGTTGCCATCCATATACCTGAGGCGCTTTGGATGGGAGTACCGGAAAAATAGGTTTCAGTCAGGCATAGCCTGACTGAAACCTATTTTTCCGGTATTACCCCTCCCCTGATTTTTGGGGAGGGGCAGGGGTGGGGGCAAATATTGCGATGAGACACACAAGAAAGTAAAATTCGGGGTGACTCATGTTCGTTTGTTCATAGGAAATCGGCAGGCTTACTCTTTGACGAAAAGCTCAAAAAAGGGCGGGAAGGTTCCCATCAAGCCGATAAAGAGCAGCGTCAAGGCGACCGCCGTGGCGCGAGCAAAATTGACGTTCTTGCCGCGGAATATCAGGTGCATAACAATCCAGGAGGCGAAAAAGGTAATTACCGCGACGCCGGTTTTGCCGGACAAAGGCCCGACGGGGTTGAACCAAACGAGCAAGTTCTTTACACCCGCGGATGCCTCAGCCAGGGTGGTCGCCAAACCGAGCATAGCCGCACCAGCGCCCCCTGCGAGAAGGGCGGCTGCGACTGGCCCGTTGGGGAGTTCTTGAGTATTGGATAGCGTTGTCATCATCATATCTCCAGATTATTTGCTGAGCTAACGGATCGGCGCGACCTTGTTGATGAAAGCACCGAACATACCCGCAATGGATGCGGTAGCAAAGGCCGCCACGAAGAAGATCATCAGCGCGCGGCGCTCGCCGACCTTTTTAGCCAGCGCCGGCCCGTAGTAAGTCACCGCAAAAGCGACGACTGTCGCGGCGATGGGAGCCAGCCAGCCGACATGTTCTTTCCACTCCATGCCGAAAGTGTGCCAGGCAGCCGTAGCGGGGTCAGCCAACAGAATGGATCTGGCGCTGGTTGCATCACTTGCCCGGTACCATGGATAGACGATATAGGTGCCAGAGATAACTGTAGCCCAAGCTATGAGCGCCATGGCCCACAAACCAACTTTGAGGCGAAGGATACGTTCTTTGATTCCTTCGGCTGTGACCCACTCGGGTCGCAGGCTGTACAGCCCGGCAAACCCGCCGGCAAACGCCAGCAGGAATGCCGCGCCAAACAACATTCCGTGTAACACGGTCCAACCTTCACGAGGGGAAATTGACATTTTGCGATCCTCCAACAGGAAAATGGGTGGGTACGATGCTTATACTTTACCTTGAAGCGGATGACACCGTTAGGGGCGGTTGTCCCTGATCGAATAGGGTCAACTGACCTGTTTTACTGTGAAAACGAAATCGCCGTTCTGTCTCATGGTTTGTCTCGAAAGAGATTGCGGCGCGTCAGGGAACTCAGATATCATCCATTGATGGGCACGCCGCACTGCGGGCAATGCGTCCAATCGGCTTGCAATCCTGCGCCGCAATGAGCGCAATAACGGGCTGCCGCGGCCGCTGACTGACTAGGCTGATCGCCTGGATCGCTCGCCATGGGCAGCGGGGCTTGCCACATGGCTGCCGGGGGATTTTGACCCCGTTGGACGCCGGCCATCCCGCCCAAGAGAGCAATCACCACCAGGATGGGCAGGCCAATCACCAGCAACATCATAAGCAATCCAACTCCGAGCATCATAAATGTATCCTCCTTGCAGTCGTAGCTGCAAATCATAGGTTCGAGAAAACGACGCGTATCGCCTTTCCAAAGAATATTTGGCTCTTTAGGATTTACCGGAGGCGCTCCAATATCTGGTGTCAAACCGTAAGGCGAAATTAATTTCGCCCTACATCTGGCGGTCTTTCACGGCAATTCCTGGAGACCCGAATATTTTACAGCGAATGAGATTAGTGCGTCAGCGTCTTTCAGCGGGGTTGGGAATAGGCAATTTCGCTTATTGACAGCCCTGGATTAGTTTATTACAATATTCTAAATATCTAATATATAAAGGATATCAAATGGCCGACCGTCAATTGTACAGGCTGCACGCCAGCATTTGCCAGACGCTGGCAAACGCCAAGCGGTTGGAAATCATAGACCAACTGCGCAGCGGGGAAATGCCGGTGACTGTACTGGCAGAAGCTTTGGAAATCAGCCAGGCAAACCTGTCTCAGCACCTGGCTGTGATGCGACAGAATGGCATCGTGGCAACTCGGCGCGAGGGGCTGAACGTCTATTACCGGCTGAGCAATCCAAAGATCACCCAAGCCTGCGACCTGATGCGGCAGGTGTTGCTGGAACATCTGGAGGCTGGCGCAGAGCTGGCCCGCGCAGAAAAGAGGAAGGAACCCAGACCATGACCGAAGCCCAAAAGACCAGTTACTTGTTCATCGTCAACGATTCGCCTTACGGCAGCGAACGCCCTTTCAACGCGCTACGCCTGGCGTTGAAGTTGGTCCAACGACCAGAAGCGCGTATGCGAATATTTCTGATAGGCGACGGCGTCAACTGCGCCGTTGCAGGGCAAAAGACCCCGGAGGGCTATTACAATGTCGAGCGTATGCTGAAATCAATTGCCCGGCGGGGGGAAGTTGCAACCTGAGGGACGTGCATTGAAGCCCGCGGGATCGGGCCTGAGCGACTGATCGAGGGAGTACAGTGTAGCAGCCTGGATCTGGCAGTCGAGTGGACGGCAGCAGCCGATAAAGTATTGGTCTTTTGATGGAGTTGCCATCTGATCCTCACGAGTTCTTCATCAATTCTTCACATCAACATGGGAGAATGCGAAGAAACACATCCAAACGGATCCAAAAGGAGTACAGAATGTGCGGTTGTATGTTGATGCACAGTACGATGAACCACGAGGGACGCCAGCCCGATACCCAATCGGCGCCTGCCCCGGCAGCCAACGCAATGCCCGCTGCCAGCGGGCAGCAATGTCTCCACTGCGGTTTTCCCCTGCAACCGGGCTTCACCTTCTGCCCTGGGTGTGGCACGAGTCTGCGAACGGCGCCATGTCCCGCCTGGGGACAAAAAGTTGATCCAAACTGGAGCGCGTGCGCCTACTGCGGATCGCCGCTTGGAGAAGCACAAGTACACTCGGCGCATCATTAGTCGAGGCGTGAAAAACCCTCGTGCCTATCCTTCATGGGGGTTTCGATGAAACAATTACTGATCGGCATGATCTTCATGTGGCTGATCCCCATCGGCTTTATCGTACTGACCGTGCTGGGCGTGGCCTGGTTGGTGCGGGCCGTGGGGGGCGGGGCTAATCCTGCTGCCCCCGGGCATAACTGCCCCTCCTGCCACCGCGCCACCCAGACAAGCTGGAAGCATTGCCCTTATTGTGGGACTGAGATGGCGGCGTGATTGCGTTGGCGCGCTGCACTCCCTCTTTCTGCAAAACACTCTTTCCCAAAGTCAGTCTTGCCGTTAGGGGCGGTTGTCCCTGATCGAATAGGGTCAACTGCCCCGTTTTGCTTTAAAAGCGCTGTTCGGTCCCATGGATAAAACCACGTGGGAGAACAGCGCTCCGCGAATTGATACTTGACAAATCACATCCAATTTACTATAATTCAAGTAATCCATTGAATACTTGAACATAGTGGAGTTCAACAATGTCTCTCGCGATGAACGGCAAACGGCAGCACAAGGAACATCTCTACATTCTCTTCGCCCAGGTCGCCAGCGCCCTGGCAAATCCTCACCGATTGGAGCTGCTCGACCTGCTGGTGCAATCGCCGCGCACGGTGGATGATCTGGCTCAGGAATCACACATGACCGTCGCCAACACCTCCCAACACTTGCAGCGCCTCAAGCAGGCCAATCTGGTCGCCGACGCGCGTGACGGGTTGTATGTGCGTTACCAATTGGCTGATCCGGCCGTCGCCCGGCTGTGGCTGGACTTGCGCTCGGTGGGCGAGAAGCAACTGGCGGAAGTGGAACGCGCCCTCGACGCTTACCGCGACCACCGGCATGAGTTTGCAACGGTAGCGCCCGAAGAACTGCCGATTTTGCTCCAACGGGACGAGATCACCCTGCTCGATGTGCGTCCCCGCCTGGAATACCAGAGCGGCCACATCCCAGGGGCGGTTTCTATCCCTGTGGACGAATTGGAATTTCATCTCGATGAGATTCCCCGCGATAAGACTGTCGTCGCCTATTGCCGCGGGCCATACTGCGTCTACGCCGACCAGGCTCTCGATTTACTCTCAGGTCAGGGTTGGAAGGTCGCCCGTCTGGAAGAGGGCGTGGCCGAATGGCAGCAGGCAGGCTATGATCTGGAAAAGTAGAGTTTCATAAGGAGATTCTGATGAGCGAACAACTTTTGCAATCACAACTGAATATTCACGAGCTGCGCCGGGTTATCCAGGAAGAATACGAGACGGTAGCCCTGGAGCCTGGGCGCGAATTTCACTTCTTCATTGGGCGGCCTCTGGCCCAACGGTTGGGCTACCGCGAAGAATGGCTGGCAGGCGTCCCCGAGGGCGCTCTCGAATCCTTTGCGGGAACCGGCAATCCCTTCCAACTGGGGGTTCTGCAGCCCGGCGAGCGCGTGG
>DYIZ01000213.1 GCA_020723385.1 Candidatus Aquidulcis sp. | reverse complement strand
CCGCCTGGGAATAACCATACCGGGTTGTGATGGCCAGCCCAGTGACGACGCAACGCCTCTAACGTCGCTTCCGGCAAGGGCACATAGCGATCCTTGCCAGCTTTGGCATGACGGATGTGAACCAATCCGCGTCCCCCATCAATGTCTCTGACCTGAAGATGCACACCCTCCAGCAACCGCAGTCCGCAGGCATAGATCACACTCAAGCAGACGCGATAGCGGGTTACATATACGCGTCCCAGAATGTCGCGCACTTCCTCACGGCTCAATACAACCGGCAGCTTCTTCTCCCTCGCCGGACGAACCAGATCGAACACCACCCACTTCCGCCCCAGGGTATGCTCAAAGAAAAACTTGATCCCGCACAACGACAGCGTGATCGTGTTGCGAGCCGCTTTCCTCTCATTCTTCAAGTACAGGAAATACCGGCGCAACTCCTCCTCACTGACTTGATCCGGCGACCTTCGATAATACGCCGCCAGTTTGCGCACCGCCAGCAGATAGGCCTCTTGCGTCCGCTCTGCGTACCCGTGCAACTGCATATCCTCGAGCATGCGTTGTCTTAATACAGTCATGGCTATACCTCCAGTTTGGGAATGACGGAGCTGGCTCCGTTGAAAACCAATACCGGAAATATAGCCCACTTTTTGGCTAACTATGAACTTGTCAGAATTTATGCGGGGTATATGTACCTGCGCGAAGCGCTTAGTTCAACTAGAATTAGGTTGATTACAAACATGTTTATACATCTACAAACATTTTCCTCGTCCTTCCTGCCGCCGCCGCGATGTTTATATATCTACAAACATCGCTCGCACAGGAAAGTTTATATATATACAAACATCCTCCCCTCAATCACCCGCCTCCACGATCCGCCCCTCCAATCCCATCGCCGCCGCCTGCGCGTAGGGCAGCAGCCACACCTTCCTCCCCTGATGCCAGATGCCGCGCGCCGCTTTCACCTGCCGCCGCAGTTCCACCTCATCCAGCCCCACCCGAATTGCCACCACCTCGTCTTCCTTGCGCCGTTCCGGTCTCCAATCCACTTCCTCGATGATCAGTTCTACCGTCTTGTATCGCTTCTGCCGCGCCGCGTCATAACGGTAGCGCACGCATACCAGCCGGTCGCCATATTCATCGCCCAGCTTTTTACTTCCTCGTTGCCCTGGATATACCGTCGAACGCGTCTGCATGATTGCCCTGAACTTCCCGCCTCCAATAATCCGTCTGTTTTACGCGCAAGACACACTTTCAGCCAGAAACTTGACCAGAATACCCGCTTGCGATAGTATAGCAAATAACACGCCAACACGCAACCCGTTTTCGCTCCCCTCCTCCCTCCACCCTCCACCCTCCACTCTACTCGCCCCCCCGCCATGTCCCAACTCCTCGATCAAGTCCGCCAGGCCGCCCGCCTCAAACACTATTCTTATCGTACCGAAGAAACCTACGTGGATTGGATCCGCCGTTTCATCCACTTCCACAAGACCCCCCAGGGCATTTTCCGTCATCCCCGCGACATGGGCCTGCCCGAGATCAGCGCATTTCTCTCCCATCTGGCTGTCGAGCGTAATGTCTCTGCCTCCACCCAGAACCAGGCCTTCTATGCAATCCTCTTCCTCTATAAAAACGTGCTCGAAATCGAGCTGTCCGGCAGCCTCGATTCGGTGCGCGCCAAACCCTCCCAGAACGTTCCTACCGTCCTCACCAAAGAAGAAGCCCACCGTGTCCTCGGTTTGATCTCGAACGATGCCTTTTCTCCCCACCAGCTCATGGCGCAACTACTGTATGGCTCAGGCTTGCGCCTGACCGAATGCCTGCGCCTGCGCGTCAAAGATTTGGATTTCGAATACCGTCAGGTCATCGTTCGCGACGGCAAAGGCGAAAAAGACCGCATCACTATTCTCCCCGCCAGCCTTATTTCCCCATTGCAAGCCCACCTCGCCCGAGTGCGACCCCTCCATCAGCAAGACCTGACCGAAGGGTTTGGAAACGTCTATCTTCCCTATGCCCTCGCCAACAAATACCCCAATGCCGCCCGCGAGTGGATCTGGCAGTATGTTTTCCCCGCCTCCAAGCGTTCCATAGATCCGCGCAGCGCAGTCGAGCGCCGCCATCATGCTGATGAGTCTGGCCTGCAGAAAGCCGTTACCGCCGCCGCCCGCCGCTCGGGCATACCCAAGCGCATCACCTGCCACACCTTCCGCCATTCCTTTGCCACCCATTTGCTCGAAGCTGGCTACGACATCCGCACTGTTCAAGAGCTTCTCGGCCATGAGAGCGTCGAAACCACCATGATCTACACCCACGTTCTCAAACAAGGCGGCCTCGCCGTCAAAAGCCCCCTAGACTAAGCTTCCCTCCACCCTCCCCCGCTCCACCCCTGTCACCCTGTCACCTTGTCATCTTGTCCCCCTGTCACCTCTCCCCCACCGTGTGCAGCAGCGCCATATTCGTCGGGCGCACCTGATTCACCGGGAAGCCGCACGTCACCACTACCTGCTGGCCGCGCCGGATGGGCGTCGTCTCCATCATCGCCGCTTCCACATTGACCAGCATCGCGTTCACCGTCTCCACGTGCGGCACCACGTGCGCCCGCACCCCCCAGAACAGCCCCATCCGCTGGCAGATGCATACCTCCGGCGTAAACGCCAGGATTGGCACGTTCGGTCGTGTCTTCGACATCAGCAGCGCCGTCCGCCCGGTTTGTGTAAAGACCGCAATCGCCGCCACATCGCTGGCATGCGCCAGCTCGCGCGCCGCCAGCGTCATGAAATACGTATCGTCTTGCGTCGCCTCGGCGGTCGGCGCGCCCTGCCATTTGCCAAACTCGGCGATGTGCGCTTCCGCCTGGCGCACAATCGCATCCATCATCTGAACCGCCTTCACCGGGTACTCCCCCGCCGCCGTCTCGCCCGACAGCATCACCGCGTCCGTGCCGTCGAAAATGGCGTTTGCCACGTCTGATGCCTCGGCCCGCGTCGGGCGCGGGTTGTGCATCATCGAGTCCAGCATCTGCGTGGCGGTGATGACGATCTTGGCGTGCCGGTTGGCGCACTCGATGATGCGTTTCTGGGCGATTGGCACCACCTCCGGCGACATCTCCACCCCCAGATCGCCGCGCGCCACCATCACCCCATCCGAGACTTCCATGATCTCATCGAGATTGTCCAGCGCCTCCGGGCGTTCCAGCTTGGCGATGATCGGCAGGCCGTAGCATTCCGGCGACAACCGGGCAACCGCCTGCCGCAGGCGCGCCACATCCGTGGCGGAGCGCACAAACGACAGCGCCACCGCGTCCACCCCGTGCTCCAGGCCGAAAGCCAGGTCAGCCTCGTCTTTTTCGGTGAAACTTTGGATGGAGAGCTTCGCCCTCGGCAGGTTGACGCCCTTGTGGGGTTTGAGCGTCCCCCCTACGACCACCCGCGTTGCCACGCGATCCCCTTCGATCTTGATCACCGTCAGTTCGAGATTGCCATCGTCGAGCAGGATTCTCCCGCCCGGCTGGACGCTGCGCGGCAGATCGGGAAAATCCACCGAGACGAGCTGCGCATCGCCAGAGACGGGAGAGGAGGTCAGCGTGAGTGTCTGCCCTGCGATGAGTTCCACCTTCCCCTCGGTCAGCTCACCGGTGCGAATCTTTGGCCCTTGCAGGTCCTGCAGGATGCAGATGGGACGCCCCATCTCTTTGGAAATCCGCCGCAGGCGCTCGATGACCAGAGCGTGGTCGTCGTGCGTGCCGTGTGAGAAGTTCAGCCGGGCAACATTTACTCCGGCTTCCAGCAGCTCCCGAATGGTAGCCTCATCCTGGCTGGATGGGCCAATCGTGGCGACGATCTTGGCGCAGCGTTCCATAGCAACCTCCGACCTGAAAGCGTACGATTGAACCGCAGAGACGCGGAGTGCGCTGAGTTTTTTGGTTTTCTCTGCGTTCTCCGCGTCTCGGCGGTGACTGACGGGTAATCCGTTGGGCGGATTTACCAGTAGATATTGCGGTGCTCGCCCGATTGCCGCCGCAGTTCCTCGCGGAAATCGGGGTGAGCCACAGCGATGAGCGCCTGGGCGCGCTGGCGCAGCGTTTTGCCGTACAGGTCAGCTACGCCATACTCAGTGATGACGAAGCGCACGTGATTGCGCCCGGTCACCACACCCGCGCCGGGTTTCAGCGTCGAGACGATCTTGCTGACTAGCGAGCCATCTTTCATCGTGGTTGTGCTGGGCAGGGCGATGATCGGCACGCCGCCCTTGGCGCGTGACGCCCCGTAGATAAAGTCGAGCTGTCCGCCGACGCCGCTGAACATCTTGGGGCCGATCGAGTCGGCGCACACCTGGCCGGTGAGGTCCACTTCGATCGCCGAGTTGATTGCCACCTGCCGGTCGTTCTGCGCGATCACAAAGGGATCGTTGATATACTCGGTGGGGTGCATCTCGATCAGGGGATTGTCGTGCGACCAACGGTACAGCTTGTTCGTGCCAATAAGGAACCCGACTGTGATTTTTCCGCGGTGAATGTTGCGCCGGGCATTGGTGATGACGCCCGCTTCCACCAGGTCAATCACGCCGTCCGAGAACAACTCGCTGTGGACGCCGAGATCCTTCTTGTGATACAGGTATTTCAGCACCGCGTCTGGGACCGCGCCGATGCCCATCTGCATCACCGCCCCATCCGGCACAAGATCGGCAATGAAACCGGCGATCTTTTCGGTCGTCTCGCTATTGCCTTCGGCAGCCATCTTCATCTCAGGTAGGGGATAATCCGTCGGGACGATCCAATTCAGTCGGCTGACGTGGATGAATGAGTCGCCCAGGGTGCGCGGCATCTGCTCGTTGACTTCGGCAATGATCATCTTGGCTGATTCCGCCGGGCTTTTCGTCAGGCCGACCTCGATGCCCAGGCTGCAGAAGCCGTGCTCGTCCGGCGGTGAGACGTGAACCAGGGCTACATCCAGCGGAAGCACCTTGTTTCTGAATAGCAAGGTGAATTCCGATAGCAGCACGGGGGTGAAATCGGCGCGGCCTTCCTGCACGGCCTTGCGGATATTGCCGCTGATGAACATGGTGTTCACGCGCAGGTGGCCTGCCATTTCTGGGGCAACGTAATCTGCCGGGCCGACCGAAAGCGCCTGGCAAATTTCGACATCGTGCAGGTTGGGAGCGTACTTAACCAATGCCGCCAGGATTTGCTGCGGCACCGAGCAGTTGCCGGTCAGGAAAACCCGGTTGCCCGATTGTATTTTTGTAACAGCTTCTTCTGCGCTGACAATACGAGACTGATAGAGTTTATTCCAATCCATGATCGGCCTCCCCTTAGTTCTTGGGATTCAGACGGGAGACATTGCGCAATTCTCCCTTGAATACAGCCGCACCGGCTTCGATGGCGCTGTTTTCGGCGATGGCAGCTTCGACGCCCTTCGTGGCAATTTCCTCGATGTAGGGGAAAGCCGCGTTGATGAAGGCGTAAGTCGAAGTGCGGGCCACGATGGCGGGGATATTGGGCACGCAATAATGGATGATGCCCTCCTCGACGAAAGTGGGGTGCTCGTGGGTGGTCGGGCGTGACGTTTCCACGCAGCCGCCTTCGTCAATGCTGATATCCATGATGACGGAGCGGCACTTCATGCCGCGCACCATCTCGCGTGTGACCACGATCGGGGCGCGTTCGCCGCCTACCAGCACTGCGGCCACCACCACGTCGGCGTAAGACGTGGCTTTGGCAACGTTGATGGGATTGGACATCATCGTGACCACCCCGGGCAGATGCTCGTGAACCAGGCGGAGCTGCTCCATGCTGGTGTCGAGCACGGTGATGTGCGCGCCCATCCCCACGAAGGCCCGCGCCGCGTATTTGCCAACCAGTCCTGCGCCGATGATGACGACTTCGGCCGGCGGAACGCCGCCCACGCCGCCCAGCAGCACACCATTGCCGCCCTCGTCGTTTTGCAGCAGGCGGGCAGAAATCTGCGCCGTCAGGCGTCCGCCGATCTGGCTGAGCGGGGCGCGTACCGGAACAGAGTCGTTGGGCAGCGTGATCTGCTCGTAAGCAATCGCCGTGATGCCCTTTTCTTGCAGCACGTCAACCTTATCTTTTCGGGACGATGACAGGTGCAGCAGACCGCACAGCGTGATCCCTGGGCGCATCCACTCCAGCTCATCGTAGAGTGGGCGGGCCACTTTCAACAGCAGGTCCGCGCGCCCGAAGACCTCGTGCGCCGTATAAGCCAGGCGCGCCCCGGCTTGTTCGTATTCCAGGTCGCTGAAGCCAGCGCCCAGGCCGGCTTCGTGTTCGACGTAGACCGTATGGCCGGCTTCGGTCAGCATGAAGACCCCTGCCGGGGTCATGCCCACGCGGAACTCGAAGGGCCGGCGTTCTTTTGGGATACCAATGTTCATAGCTTTTCTCCTGAGTAGAATTAGGATAATTATTTCATCGTCAGCACTTCACGGATGCGCGGCAGCGCCCAGTCAATGGTCGCCTTGTCTATGACCAGCGGGGGTGCGAAGCGGATCACGTGTTGGTGAGTCTCTTTAGCCAGGATGGCCTGCTGCGCCAGCGCCTCGCAGAAACGCCGCGCCCCGCCGGCTTCCGGCTTCAATTCGACGCCGATCAGCAAACCTTTGCCGCGCACTTCTTTGACATGCGGGCTGGGGATCTCTGCAAGCTGTTCCTGGAAATAATCGCCCAGGGTGGCTGCGTTCTCTACGAGCTTCTCTTCGACGATGACCTTCAGCGCAGCGCGGGCAACCGCCGCCGCCAGGGGGTTGCCGCCAAAGGTGGAGCCATGCTCCCCGGGGGTGAATAAGCCCATGATGGCTTCATCCGCCAGCACCGCCGAAACCGGGTAGAACCCGCCCGACAGCGCCTTGCCCACGATCACCATATCGGGGCGCACACCATCGTGCTCGCTGGCGAACAGTTTGCCCGTGCGTCCCAGGCCGGTCTGGATTTCATCGGCGATGAACAGCACGTTGTTTTTTGTGCAAAGCTGGCGCACAGCCTGAAGATATCCAGCCGGTGGGACGATGACGCCTGCCTCGCCCTGGATGGGTTCGAGCATGATGGCGGCTGTGTTGGGGGTGATGGCTTTTTCGAGCGCCTCGGCATCGCCGTAGGGCACGGTGACGAAACCGGGGGTGAAGGGGCCAAAATCGTCGCGGTACAACGGCTCGGTGGAGAACGACACGATGGTCACCGTGCGCCCGTGGAAGTTGTTGGAGCAGGTGATGATTTCAGCCTGGTGGCGGGGAACCTTCTTAACCTGGTACGCCCACTTGCGCGCCAGCTTGACGGCGGTTTCTACTGCTTCCGCGCCGCTGTTCATGGGCAGCGACATCTCGTAGCCTGTCAGTTCGGAAAATTCTTTGTAGAATAACGGCAGTTGATCATTTCGGAATGCCCGCGACGTGAGCGTGACTTTTGTGGCCTGTTCCTGGAGCGCCGCCAAAATCTTCGGGTGAACGTGTCCCTGGTTGAGCGCAGAGTAGGCGCTCAAGCAGTCCAGGTAACGGTTGCCTTCCACATCGTACACCCAGACGCCTTCGGCTTTACAGATGACCACGTCGAGCGGGTGATAGTTGTGCGCGCCGTATTGTTCTTCGATCTCGATATATTCTTTTGTATTCATACCTCTCGCTTTCACTCTAGTCTTCGTTTGTTTTTGAGAGGTCACCACAAAGGCCACGAAGGAACACAAACTGTCATTGCGCCGATGCGTCCTTAATGTCCTTTGTGGTGAAGTCTCACTACTTCGATCCTATGCTTCAACAATCCCAAAAGCTGACCACTGACTGCTGATAGCTGACTGCTTCTTACACCACTCCCAGCAATCGCGCCACGATAGCTTTTTGCGCGTGCAGGCGGTTGTGCGCTTGCGGGAAGATGACCGAATGCGGCCCGTCGGCGACTTCGTCGGTCAGCTCGTGGTTGCGATGAGCGGGCAGGCAGTGCATGACGATCACATCCGGATGGGCTTCCGAGACCAGTTTGGCGTTGACCTGGAAGGGGGGGAATACCTTTTCGCGCTTGGCGGTCTCTTCTTCCTGGCCCATGCTCGTCCAGGTGTCGGTGTAGACCACGTCCGCACCCGTGACGGCGGCGAGCGGGTCGTCAGTGACGGCCACATCGAGCCGCCCG
>DYIZ01000212.1 GCA_020723385.1 Candidatus Aquidulcis sp. | reverse complement strand
CGTTCCTGCACGCGCAGCTCCAGCTCGTCACGCGCCTGGCGCAGGGCATTCTCCGCCTGTTTGCGGGCGGTGATGTCGTGAACCATCCCCACCGAGCGGACGATGCGCCCGGACGCGTCCCGGAAGTGCTCGCACTTTTCGTGGACGAAGCGGATCTCGTTATTCGAGCGCCGCACCACGCGGTGTTCGATTTCATAGGCATCGCGGCCCTCCCGGATCGAGCGGGAATAGGTATCGTCCACCGCAGCGCGGTCATCCGGGTGGACGGCTTCGAGGAACGCCTCGAAAGTTGCGCCAAATTCCTGCGGCTGAAGGCCAAAGATGCGGTAGACCTCATCAGACCAGGAAAGCCGGTCGTTGACGAGATCCAGCTCCCAACTGCCGAGATTGGCGATCTCCTGCGCCTGCTTCAACTGCGCCTCACTCTCGCGCAGGGCTGCTTCGGCTTGTATGCGCCGGGTGATATCCACCCCGTAGATGCGAATGAGATTTTCTTGCGTGAGGGGGTAGAGCGCTTGCTGGAAAATCTGCTCTCCCACCGCCACATCCCGAAAGGCGGAGTCGGTTTGGCCTTCGCGGAACGCAACAATCATCGGCTCCAAACCAGCCAGCCAGGGATGCGTCAGCCCCTGCTCTTGCAGGCCGGGGATGAGGCGCAGCGCCGCCGGGTTGGTGTAACGCACCTGCCCGGCGAAATCTATCTCCATCACCGGGTTTGGATTGTGCTCCGGGTACGAGGCCAGGTAAGCCAGCCGCGTCTCGGCTTGCTTGCGCTCGGTAATGTCATAGTAGGCTGCTATCGAGCCGCGTACCTGTCCCTGGCTGTCGAACAGCGGCTTTGCATTTGCCAGCATTTCGATAATTCTGCCGTCCGAGCGCACGAGGCTGAACTCGTCATTATGCACCTCCTGCGCGGTAATGGCCGCCTTCTGAATCGGCAGATCCTCGGCGGGTACCGGGCGTCCATCGCGGAGTACCTCGTACGTGACCGTTCGTTCCTCTTCTGGTGTACTGAGGGATACGTTGGCGCTCTCGGGCGCGCTCAACCATTCGGTCAGGAGCCGGTTCACCGTGATCACTTTGCCTTCGATGTCATGCCCAATGGCAATCCCAACCGGCGCAACATCCATCACCGTTTGTAGCTCGGTCACACGCTGCGCAAGGGCCTCAGCGAGCTGACGCTGCTTTTCTTCGGCCTGCTTGCGGTGGGTGATGTCCATGAACAACACCGCGAACTGGCGCGGCGCCGGGCTGTAAGCAAAAACCTCGAAATGCCGCTTGAGCAGCGCGGCGTAGTTTTCGTAGTGGATTGGTTCCCCGGTGAGAGCCACCCGTCCATAGGTCTCGATCCAATACGGCTCGATGCCGGGCATAACCTCGCTGACCAGCCTGCCGACCACCGCTTCTCGCCTGAGACCGGCCAGCCGCTCGAAAGAGGCATTGATATCAAGGAAGCGGTAGTCGCTGGGATTGCCGGCTTCGTCGCAAATGATCTCGTGCAGGGCAAAGCCTTCGCTCATGCAGTCGAACAGGGTGCGGTAACGTTCCTCGCTGGCGCGCAGGGCCGCCTCTACCCGTTTGCGCTCGGTGATGTCGAGGCAGATGCCCGACATGCGCTGAGGCTTATCATCCACGCCGTACACGGTATCCCCCAGGGCGCTGATCCAGCGCCCTTCGCCCGATGGGAGTGTAATCCGGTATTCATTTTCTAGCCTGACGTGTTTCTGAATCGCGCTGTTGAGCTGCTCTTCCGCAGCCATGCGATCCTCGGGGTGCATGACATGACGCCAAGTTTCAAAGGTGGCTTTCGATTTTGCCGGATCCAGGCCAAACAATTGGAACATTTCGGGCGACCATTCGAGCTCATCCGTTATCATGTTCCAATCCCACAGCCCCGCTCCCGCCGACTGCTGGGCCAGCGCCAGGCGCTCCTCGCTTTGGCGCAGAGCCTCTTCGGCCCGGTCGCGTGCCTCTTGCAGGCGAATTGTGGCAATGCCATAGGCCAGATCGCCCGCCAGCTCGGTAAGCAGTTGTTCTTCTTCATCGGAGAAGGGATCAGGCTCTACCGAATAGATCGAGATAGCCCCGAAAGCCCGGTTATCGCCCATCAGCGGGAGAACGATCGAAGATGCGTAACCTCGTTTCAGCGCTTCTGCGCGCCATGGCTCGAACTGGGGATCGGTGAGCATGTTCCGGCAGCGGCTGGTTTTCCCGGTGCGGATGGCTGTCCCGGTGGGGCCGCGCCCGCGTTCGTCGTCGGCCCAGGTGAGCTTCAGCGTTTCGAGATAGCCAGCCTCGAAGCCGGCGGAGGCCACCGGCCGCACCGATTTCGTCTCGCCATCTTCGGCGTAGCCAATCCAGACCAGTTTGTGGCCGCAATCTTCCATGATGATACGGCATACGTCGTTCAGGTAGTCGGTTTCGCTGACGGCGCGCATCATGGCCTGGTTGCTGTCGCTGAGCGCCTTGAGGGTGCGGTTGAGCCGGCGCAGGGTCTCCTGGGCGCGGCGCTTTTCGGTGACATCGTGGAAGACGAGCACCACGCCGGTTACATTACCTTCAGCGTCCAGGATGGGCGCGGCGCTGTCCTCGATGGGGATTTCGCGCCCATCCAGGGCGAGCAGTGCGGTGTGGTTTGCCAGCGCGACGACGCGCTTTTCGTCAAGGACACGCGTCACAATATCTTCCGCTGGCTGCCGGGTCTGTTCGTTGATAATCTGGAACACCTGCTTTGCCGGGTGCCCGAGGGCTTCTTCTGCTTCCCAGCCGGTGAGGGTCTCGGCAACCGGATTGAGGAAGGTGACGCGCCCATCGGCGTCGGCGGCAATGACCCCGTCGCCGATGCTGGTCAGTGTGACGCGCAGCCGCTCGGAGATGCGAGCCAGCTCGGCGCTGGTCTGTTCGGCCTGTTGGCGGGCCGACTCGGCATCTTCGATCAGGTTGATCGCCGCCCGGCGGGAGGCGCGCAGGGCTTCATTGGCGGCCTCCAATTCCCGGGTGCGCTCGCTCACCATCTCTTCGAGATGTTCCTGGTAGCGGCGCAGCTCCGCATCGGCCTGCTTGCGCTCGGTAAGGTCCGATATCACCACACCCAGCCGTGTCTCATTGTCCAGTATCATCTCTTTCAGAGATATACCCACCGGAACTTCAACCTGATCGCCTGAAAGTGTCAATTCTCCTCTGTTCTTACCCTCGGGCCTTTGCTCTAATAGTCTCATTACCCTGGCCCGGTCGCCAGGAATGACAAAGCGGATGAATGACTCGCCCAGGATGGCCTGCATGGGCAGGCCCAGGATTTCCGCAAAGCGGGCGTTGCAGTAGAGGATCATCCCCTGGGGGTTGATGGTGAGCGCGCCCTCGTTCATTTCCTCGATCAATACCTGATAAGGAAGCGTCGCGTCTTTCAGGGTGTAGATTTGTTCACCCTGCGTCCCTGAGACGACCAGCGCATCCACCTCCCCGCTGCGGATGGCCCGCAGGGTATCCTCGGCTTCTTCGAGGCGGAGGAGCAGCTCTTCTTTTGTCAATTGACTATTCGGGTTTGTAAATTCTGCCATTGAGGTTACTCACAATCACCGGTAATTAGTGGTTATTTAGCGGCCAAAGGTAGAATGAACGGCTGGTTGGCTGACAAAATTCATCTTTTTCACCACAAAGGTCACGAAGGGGCACAAAGGAGTACAAAAAATCAGGGATGAATGGAACAATTATACCGAAATACCATTGCGAGCGATTTTTGTGAAGCAATCGCCTTTGGATTGCCACAAATCTACTAAATGGGGATTACTTCGGCGCAAAGTGCGCTCGCTTGCAGAGATGGTTTCTAGCAGTTTGTCGGAGAACATCGTAGTCTAGGGCCTTGTGCCCGTTTTTAGCCTGTTTTCGAGCCATTTCGCAGCCCCCAGACCGCCCACAAGGGGCTAAACTACATCTCTCCGACAGGCTGCCAGGGTTTCGCATTTATTGGGTTTTGGCTTTCGGCCGCAAGTCCAATCCCAAGAGCACGCGCTCTTCGTTTGACAGATCGCCGACCAGCCGCCGCAAGGGAAGCGGCAGCTTTTTGATTAAGGTCGGCGCGGCGATGATCTGTTCTCCTTGCGCCAGGTTTGGGTGTTGGTAAATGTCAATGATCTCCAGCTCGTAACGCCCCTTGAGATGTTCTTCGCAAATCGTGCGGATATTTTCGATGGCGCGTGAGGAGCGCGGGGTGAGACCCGTGACGTACAGACGCAAGACGTAATTCTCCTGCCTGGTCTGCCGGAGGGCTTCTTCGAATTCTTCGGTAGTCGTTTTCTTTACGGTTTTGGGCATGACAGCTCCCTTTTGGCGGAAATAAGGCGCGTGCGCACAAATCAAGCGCGTGGGCGCAGATCCAGCCCGACCAGCACGCGTTCGGTGTTCGACAGGTCGCCGATGATCTTGCGGATGGGGACCGGCAGCTTACGCACCAGGGTTGGCAATGCGATGATCTGGTCGCCGCGCGCCAGTTGAGGCTGTTCGAGCAGGTCAATCACCTCGATGTGGTATTGCCCCGCCAAATGCTCTTCACAGATTTTTTTTAGGTTTTCGAAGGCGGCCAAAGACCTGGCTGTTTGGCCCGCGACGTAGAGTCTCAGCTCCCAGGCTTTGACCGCCGTTGTGGACGAAGGGGATGGCGATTGGGGAGTGGTTTTCATCATCTCGGCTATCCTTTCTTTGACAATGATAATTCCTCTGCCTGGCGCATCCTGGCGATGGCGGAGCGATCCTGCTGGGCGCGCCGGTCAGAATGTTTTTCATATTCGATGGCTTTCTGGAATTCGGTTTCTTCACTGGCCAGCTCGGCTTGCAGCGCGGCCACCTGGGCCTCGATCAGTTTGCGTTTGTGCTCCAGAGCAGCTCCCCGGCGTTCGACTGCCTGCCGGCGCGCCTCGTCTTCGGCAGCCAGGCTGGCTTCCTGCGCCAGTCGCGCCGACCCCATGAGCGCGCCGTTAGCGCCGAGATAAACGTCTATCAGCTCCACACCGTGATCGGTCAGCAGGAATTCACGGATTTGATTGGAATGCGCCATGCCGCGCGATTTCAGGATATACAACCCCCGGGTGCGCTCGCCATTCATTTCGACCTCGCGCACCAGCAGCCAGGTGTCTATCAACGAGGAGACGCCGATCTCGCTCTGTTCCAGGGCGGCCCCGCCCGATGTCAGGCTGGTGAAGAAGGCGGTGATCTGGCGTGACTTCAAGAAGTCTATGACACGCACCAGCATAGCTTTGACATCCGTTTGTGATCCGATTGCCATCAGGTCGGTGATCGGGTCCAGCACCATCACCTGCGGCTCGAATTCGCGGATCATCTGGTGCATGCGCGCCAGGTGCATTTCCAAACCGTACTGGGCCGGGCGCAGCGCCTCGAAACGTAAGAGACCGCTCTTGCTCCAGGGTTCCAGGTCAATCCCGATCGAACGCATATTGCGGATTATCTGGCTTTCCGATTCTTCGAAGGCAAAGTAGATGCATTTCTCGCCGCGCTGGCAGGCGGCGCTGGCAAAATGGGCGGCCAGGCTGGTTTTACCGCTGCCGGCCGTGCCGGAGATGAGAATGGTCGAACCGCGATAAGGCCCGTGGCCGCCGAGCATCGTGTCGAGCCGCGCCACGCCGGTCGAGATGCGCTCGGTGGAAGCCGCGTGCTTCAAACCGAGCGAGGTGATCGGCAGGACTTCGAATCCGTTCTTGCCGATGAGGAAGGGGTATTCGTTCGTGCCGTGGGTCGAGCCGCGGTATTTGACCACCCGCACCCGCCGGGTGGAGAGCTGGTTTTCGATGCGATGATCCAGGAAGATGACTGCGTCGGAAACGTACTCTTCCAGTCCGTGGCGTGTGAATTTGCCATTGCCTTGCTCGGCAGTAATGATCGCGGTGACGCCTTTATCTTTCAACCAGCGGAAGAGGCGGCGCAGCTCGGAGCGCAGGATCATCTCGTTCGACAGCCCGCTGAAGAGCGCCTCGATCGTATCGAGCACCACGCGTTTAGCCCCGATGGAGTCTATCGCCAGCCCGATGCGGATGAACAACCCCTCCAGATCGTATTCGCCGGTCTCTTCGATTTCGCTGCGCTCGATGCGGAGATGGTCAATGATGATGCGGCCCTCCGCATCCAAGCCTTTGAGATCGAAATTGAGAGAAGCGACATTTTGAGCAAGCTCTTCGGTGGTTTCCTCGAAAGCGACGAAGACGCCCGGCTCGTTGTAGGCCAACGCCCCGCGGACGAGAAACTCCATAGCAAATAACGTTTTGCCGGAGCCTGCGCCGCCCACCACCAGGGCGGGGCGGCCCTGGGGCAGCCCGCCTCCCGTGATCTCATCGAAACCTTCGATACCGGTGGGGACTTTGACGATCCCAGTTTGAGTGATGTGAGTCTCAGTCATGATATCTCCTTCTTCGAACAAATGCCTGGAGTCTCTATTCGGGGTCCTGAGGGTAGCGCGGCGGCAGGCCGGCTTTGGCGCACAGGGCGTTGACCTCTTTCTTAAGCTCGACCATGCGCAGCTCACGCCCGACCATGGCGTTGTTGAAGCGGGTCAGCTCTTCGTTGGCGGCCTGCAAATCCTGCTCCGCCCACTTGCGCGTGGTGATGTCAGTTCCCAGAACCGTGATGCCTTCCGCCGAAGGGAAGGAATCCATTCTATACCAGGCATCCGTATACTTGCCGCCGATTTCAAATCGCCTTATCTCCCCCTTTTCCATCGAGGCGCGGAAGTTTTCCTCGAGGAGCGTGCCCACGTGTTTTGGGAACATATCCCAAATGACGTTACCAACGAAATCCTTGGGTTCCTTGCCTATTCTCGATGTAAAACTCCGGCTGGCGAAAACGAACTTCCAGTCGCGGTCGAGCACGTAAAAATCATCCTGAATGCTATCCAGGACTTCGGATAACTTCTTATTGCTGTGCGCAAGCGCATCCTCAGCCAGCTTCATTGGCGTTAAATCTACGGTGGCAATCCCGAGGCCAATGACCTGACCGCTTTCGTCCCGTTGGGGTTCGAGGAACAGATCGATGTACACCCGCTTCCCCCCGCTGGTGATCCAGAGTTGTTCACGCAGCTCTTGTTCGGTTTCTAGCACCTGGCGCTTCAGCGATATCAGGCGCGCCGCGTCTTCCGGTGGGAATATATCTGTATCTGTTTTGCCGATAACGATGCGGGGATCTACGGTGCGTTGGTTGTAAGCCCATAGGAAGTTCAAATCCCGATCTTGGGCCGCCACCGACACCGGGGCATTCTTGAGCGCCAGCCGGAAACGGGCTTCACTGGAGCGCAAAGCCTCCTCCGCCTGCCTGCGTTCGGCGATTTCTTCCCCGAGCTGGGCGTTGACGATTCGCAGCTCCTGCGTTCGCTCGCCCACCAGCTCTTCGAGGCGTCCCTGATGGCAACGCAGCTCCGCCTCGGCCTTTTTGCGCTCGGTGATGTCAATTCCCATCTCCATGATGATGGTCGAGCCATCTGTGTCTATAAAGGGAAAATCGAAAACATCGTAGTTGTGTTGATCCGGGCCAACCCAATCCCAATGGTGAGGCTGCATGGTTTTCAGCACCGTATAGGTTTCGCAAACCTCGCACGGCTCTGTGCGCCCAAACAGGTACTCGTAACAGCGCCGCCCGTGCGCTTCGCCGAACCGCTCCCGGAAGAAGCGGTTGGCGAAGGGGACGTGATAATCCGGCGTCAACAGCACCAGGTAAGCTGGCAGCGTCTCCAAAACATCAAAGAAGCGCTGCCGTTCAGCCTGGGCTGTCTCTTGAGCGTGCTGGCGCTCGACGATCTCATCTTCCAGTGAGCAGTTCGTCTGCTCCAGCGTTTCTTTGGCCTGTTGCAGCGCCTTTTCGGCCAGGTCGCGTTCGGTGATGTCGAAGGCTGTCACCACGCAGGCCGGCGATCCATCGTACTCGATGTGTCCAGCCGTTAGATCCAACCAGCGCTCCTGGCCGCCTTTCGTCACAGCCTTGATCTCGAAACGGGCCGGGAAATTTTCTGCTATCGGGCGCAGCCCCCCCTGTTTCAATGCGTCCCGGTAAGCCGGGTGCGCCACCTCCCAGAAAGGCCGCCCGATGAGTTCTTTGATCTTGTAACCGGTAAGCATCGTCGCAGCCGGGTTAGCGTAGCGGAT